>NZ_JAPVLT010000001.1:0-312292 GCF_027158145.1 Micrococcus sp. H39-S4 | reverse complement strand
CCATGACACGGCGTGACGCCGCGGCTCCGTCATGCCGACCGCCCGTCAGGCGCCTATGAGAGCATGCTCACCATCATGGGCTCCGCGACCTCCTCACCCGCCGCTCCGCCCGCGACCGCTCCTCCGACCCGACGGCGACGCTCGGCCGACACCTCGACAACGCCGCGGCGATCGTGGCCGCCGCACGCCGGGCGGACGTTCCCCTCGCGGTGGCGGCGGCCCTGGCCGAGCTCGAGTCCGGTGGCCGGAACGTCTTCGGGCACGACGCCGGCGGTGTGCACAGCGCCCCGCGCGGGACGGACGTCCTCGTGACCCGGGAGCGCTATGAGGAGCTCGTGGCCCGGGTGGCGCAGGGTGAGAAGTCCAACGGCGTGGGGCCCGCGCAGATCACGTGGCCGCCATACTTCGCGCAGGCGGCGGAGCGCGGTCTCCACCTGTGGGAGCCGGAGGACAACCTGGCCTTCGGGCTGGAGATCCTGCGCGGTCACCTGCGCGGCGACCTCTCCGCGGAGGGGATCGCCCGGGCGGGGACGCTCTACAACGCCGGGACGCTGTCAGACGGGGTCACCGCCTACGGCCGGCGCCTCGCCGCGGCGACCCGCGCATGGGCCGAACGCCTGGGCGAATCCGCCCCGCCGCCGGTCAGGCCAGGTTGACCAACAGCACGTACGCCAGCGTGCCGGCGGCGATCGAGACCAGGGTCCGCCGCCCGGCCAGCAGATGCACGACGACTGTCACCGCCGCCGCGATCAGCGCGTGGGCCACCCGCGTCCCGTCCACGGGCTCTCCAGGGGCCAGCGCCGCGGCGTCGAGCAGCATCACGAGGGCCAGGATGGTCAGCACGCCGGCAGGCATCCACACCGCCAGCCGCGCGGCGAGCACGGACTCCCGCAGCGGCTGCAGCAGTGCGAACGGCAACGCGCGCAGGCAGAAGGTCACGAGGCCCGCGACGACGGCCGCGGCCACCAGGTACGCGGCGCCGGTCATCGGGGGTCCTCCTCGACGCCGGGCTCGGCATCCGTGACGGCCCGCTCCCCCGCCGCGGCGACGACGGGCACCGGCCCGGTGACGGGCACGGGCTCAGGCAGCGGCAGGGCGGTCCCGCGCGCGGCGAGCACGTGGAACGCGATCAGCACCGCGGCGTAGAGGGCGAAGGCGACGACGAGCACCTGCGCGGGCGCGAGCAGCAGAGCCACCCCGACGGCGACCGCGGCCGCCAGCACGAGGGGCAGCTGGGCCCGCGTGCGGGCGGCGTCCATGGCGAGCACGATGAAGAGGGCGACGAGCGCGAACTCGAGGCCCTCGACCGGCACGGGCAGCAGCCACGCGACGGCCACCCCGGCGAGGCCCCCGAGCACCCAATACGCATGCAGCGCGATCTGCATGGCCAGCAGCCGGGGCGCCGTCCAACCGCGGGGCTGGGCGGCGGCGATGGCGTAGGCCTCGTCGATCAGGGCGCCCATCGAGTAGATCCGCGCGAGGCGCCCCCGGACCACGCGCAGCGGGAAGCTGAACGCATAGAACACGTGGCGGAAGTTCACGAGGAACACCGTCACGGCGATCGTGAGCAGCGGCGTGCCCGCCACCACCAGCGAGACGAGCAGCAGCTCGACGGACCCGGCGAACACGACCACGGAGAACAGGGGTGCGACCCACGCGGGCAGCCCGGCCTGGACCACGAGCATCCCGAAGGCCACGCCCAGGGGGAACAGGCCGAGGCCGGCGCCCAGCGTCACGGCGACGCCGGAGCGCACCTCGGCCCACCGCGAGGGCGGAGCGGAGGCGCGCGAGGACGCTGACGAGGAGCCCATGATGGTGAGCATGCTCTCATAGGCGCCTGACGGGCGGTCGGCATGACGGAGCCGCGGCGTCACGCCGTGTCATGGCCCCGCGATCGGTGCACCCGGAGGGACTCGAACCCCCGACCCTCTCGGTGTAAACGAGATGCTCTGACCGACTGAGCTACAGGTGCCGGTGTCCGTCCAGGCTACCGGTCCACGAGCAGGTCGCGCGTCGCGGCCTCGTGCTCACCCCGGGTGCGTGCCTGCCCCGGGGCGGCGACCACGCGCGCGGCCTCGACCCCGTCCGCGTCGAGCAGCACGGAGACGCGGCGGGGCCGCCCGGTCTCCGCGTCGAAGACGTCGAGGGCACGGCAGGCCGCGCCGTGGGGCCAGAAGTCGGAGAGCAGGGTGAGCGGCTCCGGCAGCGCCAGCTCCTCGCGGACGCGGCGCAGCACGGGGGCGGCGTCACAGGAGACCACGCGGACAGCCACCTCGTCGACCGCCACGTCCTCGGCGAGCGCCCCGATCCAGCCGAGCTCGTCCGTGCACACCGGCGTGAACGCCCCGGGCAGGAAGACGAGCCACGTGCCCCGCGGCGCGGCCGCGTCCTCGGGCCCGCGCGTCGGCGGCCACGGCCACCTCTGGCCGTGGTCGTCGCGCAGCGCGGGGACGACGTCGGCGCCCCGCGTCCCGCCGGACGGGGGCTCAGCCACCGCGCTTCTGGACGAGCTTCTGAGCGGCCCAGTCCTCGGAGGCACCGGCCCCGGTGGTGGCGTGCAGGCCTGCGGTGGAGGCGGCCTCGGCGACGTCCGCCGGGCTGACGTGGCCGGGGCGCCCCTTGCGGGGGGTCATGATCCAGACGGGGCCGGCATCGAGGGACCGCTGGGCGTCCACGAGGGCGTCCACGAGATCCATGACGTCGCCGTCGTCCGCGCGCCACCAGAAGAGGACGGCGTCCGCCGGCTCCTGATCCTCCTCGGTCAGCAGCTCCTCGCCGAGCGCGTCCTCGAGCGCGTCACGGAAGGTGAAGTCGACGTCGTCGTCGTACCCCCACTCCTGCACCAGGTCGCCCCTCGAGAGGGCGAGCTCCGCCAGCAGGGCGCTGTCCGTCGAGGTCGGCGTCGACCCAGCCTGCATAGTGTCCGGTCCTCCTTGATGGTGGCGGGCACTGCGGCCCGCGCCGTCGAGCGGGTGATGATGACCACCATACGCCGTGGACGCCGCCGTTCCGGGGCCTCCGGCCGGGCGGACGCGACGGCTCCGGTCTACTCTGGGGAGGAACAGACGCACTCTCCGGGCGATGCGCCCGGCTCGGCGTCGCGGGCCCGGACCGGATCGTCTGCCCGCAGCCCACCGCGGAGCACCCCTCCGCACGAGAACCAGGAGGCACCGTGAGCGCAGCCGAAGAGAGCTCGCAGATCCGCAGCGGTCTGACCGACCAGCTCCCGGACAAGGATCCCCAGGAGACGTCGGAGTGGATCGAGTCCCTCGACGGACTCATCGAGGAGCGCGGCACGGAGCGGGCGCAGTACATCATGCGCTCCCTCATGCAGCGCGCGAGCGCCCAGTCCGTCGCCCTGCCCTACGTGACCACCACGGACTACGTGAACACGATCCCGGCGGACCAGGAGCCGGAGTATCCGGGTGACGAGGAGCTCGAGCGCCGCTACCGCAACTACCTGCGGTGGAACGCCATGGCCCTCGTGCAGCGCGCCCAGCGCGACGCCGTCGGCGTCGGCGGCCACATCTCCTCCTACGCGGGCCAGGCGACCCTCTACGAGGTGGGCCTGAACCACTTCTTCCGCGGCCAGGACCACCCGGGCGGCGGCGACCACATCTTCTTCCAGGGCCACTCCTCGCCGGGCAACTACGCCCGCGCGTTCCTCGAGGGCCGCCTGACCGAGCAGGACCTCGACGGCTTCCGCCAGGAGAAGTCCCGCCAGGGCCACGCCCTGCCCTCCTACCCGCACCCGCGGATGATGCCGCACTTCTGGCAGTACCCCACCGTGTCCATGGGCCTGGGGCCGATGAACGCCATCTTCCAGGCGCAGACCAACCGGTACCTGCACAACAACGGCATCAAGGACACCTCCGACCAGCACGTGTGGGCCTTCCTCGGCGACGGCGAGATGGACGAGCCCGAGTCGCGCGGTCAGCTGCACGTCGCGGCCAACGACAAGCTCGACAACCTCACCTTCGTGATCAACTGCAACCTGCAGCGTCTCGACGGGCCGGTGCGCGGCAACGGCAAGATCGTCCAGGAGCTGGAGTCCTACTTCCGGGGCGCCGGCTGGAACGTCATCAAGGTCCTGTGGGGCCGCGAGTGGGATCCGCTGCTCGAGGTCGACGACGAGGGCGAGCTCGTGCGCATCATGAACGAGACGCTCGACGGCGACTACCAGACCTACAAGGCCGAGTCCGGCGGCTTCGTGCGCGACCACTTCTTCGGCCGGTCCTCCGTCACCAAGGAGATGGTGGCGGACATGACCGACGACGAGATCTGGGGCCTCAAGCGCGGCGGCCACGACTACAAGAAGGTCTACGCCGCCTACAAGGCCGCCATGGAGCACAAGGGCCAGCCCACCGTCATCCTGGCCCACACCATCAAGGGCTACGGCCTGGGCAAGTCCTTCGAGGGCCGCAACGCCACGCACCAGATGAAGAAGCTGACGGTGGACGACCTCAAGGTGTTCCGGGACCGCCACCGCATCCCGATCTCGGACGAGCAGATCGAGAAGGACCCGTACAACATCCCGTACTACCACCCGGGTGCCGACGCCCCGGAGATCAGGTACATGATGGAGCGGCGCAAGGAGCTGGGCGGCTTCGTGCCGGAGCGGCGCAGCGACTACCACGCGATCCCGCTGCCCCCGGAGTCCGCGTACAAGCAGGCCCGCAAGGGATCGGGCAAGCAGCAGGCCGCCACGACCATGGCGTTCGTGCGCCTGCTCAAGGACCTGATGCGGGACAAGAACATGGGACCGCGCTTCGTGCCGATCATCCCGGACGAGGCCCGCACCTTCGGCATGGACTCGTTCTTCCCGACCGCGAAGATCTACAACCCCAAGGGGCAGAACTACCTGTCCGTGGACCGGGACCTGTTCCTGTCCTACAAGGAGTCCCCGCAGGGGAAGATCTACCACGTCGGCATCAACGAGGACGGCGCCACCGCGGCGTTCAACGCGATCGGCACGGCGTACTCCACGCACGGCGAGCCGATGATCCCGGTGTACATCTTCTACTCGATGTTCGGCTTCCAGCGGACCGCGGACAACATCTGGGCCGCAGGCGACCAGCTCGCGCGCGGCTTCATGATCGGCGCCACCGCCGGGCGCACCACCCTCGCCGGCGAGGGCACCCAGCACATGGACGGTCACTCCCCCGTCCTGGCGTCCACGAACCCGGCCGTGAAGCACTACGACCCGGCGTACTCGTACGAGATCGCCCACATCGTGCGCCAGGGCCTGGAGGACATGTACGGCGACCACGACCGCGGGGACGACGTCCGCAACGTCATCTACTACCTCACGGTGTACAACGAGCCGATCACCCACATCGAGGAGCCCGAGGGCCTCGACGTGGAGGGCCTGCTCAAGGGCATCTACCGCCTCTCCGAGGGCCAGGGCGACGGCCCGAAGGTCCAGCTCCTGGGCTCCGGCGTCTCCGTGCCGTGGGCGCTCGACGCCCAGCGGATCCTCTCCGAGGAGTGGGGCGTGAACGCCTCCGTGTGGTCGGTGACCTCCTACAACGAGCTGTACCGCGACGCCGTCGCGGCGGAGAAGGACGCCCTGAAGGACCCGTCCGCCACCCCGCGCGTGCCCTACGTGACGCAGGCGCTGCAGGGGGCCGAGGGCCCGATCGTGGCCACCTCGGACTACTCCACCTCGTGGACGAACCAGATCCGCCCGTTCGTGCCGAACCGCTTCTCGGCGCTCGGCGCCGACGAGTTCGGCTTCGCGGACACCCGCGCCGCCGCCCGTCGGTACTTCCTCATCGACACCCACTCGATGGTGGTCCGCGCGCTGCAGCTCCTCGAGGAGGAGGGCGAGGTCGAGCGGGGCACGGCCGCGAAGGCGCACGAGAAGTACCGCCTGGACGACGTCAACGCCGGCACCACCGGCATCGCGGCCGGCGTCGTCGCTGTAGGAACCCCACAACACGCGCCTAGGATGGAGCGCATGCCCGAGCCCCGCCCCGCCGCCCCTCGCCCCGTGAGCACCGACGGGCTGGCCCGCCTCCGGAGCCACCTGGGGGCACTGAACACGGCGGTGCTGCAGCGGCTGGACGCCACCCTGCCCTGGTACCGCCGACTCACCCCGGACGAGCGCAGCGCCCTCGGGCTCGTGGCCCAGCGCGCCCTGCAGGGCTTCCTCACGTGGTTCGAGCGGCCCACCTCCACGGGCCACGTCCTGCAGGACGTCTTCGGGCCCGCGCCCACCGATCTCACCCGGGCGATCTCGCTGCAGCGGGCCCTCCAGCTCATCCGGACGATGGTGGACGTCGTCGAGACGCGGGTGCCGGAGCTGCTGGCCGAGCGCGACCAGGCGCCCGTCCGCGAGCACATCCTCCACTACTCGCGCGAGGTCGCGTTCGCGCTCGCAGACGTGTACGCCCGGGCCGCGGAGATGCGCGGAGCGATGGACTCGCGGCTCGAGTCGGTCCTGCTGGACGCGGTGCTGCGCGGGCAGGACCCGGACGAGATCCGGCACCGGGCCACCGCGCTGGGCTGGCGTGGGGACCACGACGTGATGGTCATGGCCGGTCTCGCCCCGGGGCAGGACAAGCCCGCGTTCATCCCGGACCTGCGGCGGGCCGCGGCGAGGCTCGACTGCGACCTGCTCGTGGGCGTGCAGTCCGAACGGCTCGTCCTCGTGGTCGGCTCGGTGCGGGACGCGCGGGCGGTGGGCGAGGCGCTCGCGCCCTGGTTCGCGCCGGGACCGGTGATCGTGGGACCCGTCGTGGACTCGCTGGTCTCGGCGCACGTCTCGGCGCGGCACACCCTCGCCGGGTTCAGCGCCGCGGCCGCCCACCCCCGGGCGAGCCGGCCCACCCCGGCGGAGGACCTGCTGCCCGAGCGGGCGCTGCTGGGCGACCCCACGGCCCGGGAGGCCCTCGTGGACGGGGTGTTCACGCCCCTGGCCGACGCCGGCACCTCCCTGCTGGAGACCGTGGACGCGTACGGCGCGCTGGGCCACTCGCTCGAGGGTACGGCCCGCGAGCTGTTCGTCCACGCGAACACCGTGCGGTACCGCCTCAAGCGGGTGGCCGAGGTGACCGGCTGGGACCCGCTGGTCCCCCGCGACGCGTACGTCCTGCAGACCGCGATCACCCTGGGCCGGCTCGCGGGGGCGCGGCAGACGACCGGGGACGGGTCGGACTGAGCCGGGGCGGCGCACACCCCCGCTTGTAGAAACCCTCCAAACCGACTCGCCGTGCTTCGTGGCGCGATCTGCCCGGGATGGCGGCCGATCCTGACACGATGGAGGAATGCTTGCCATCGTTTGCCCCGGACAGGGGTCCCAGACGCCCGGCTTCCTCGCCCCCTGGCTCGAGCTGGACGGGACCCGCGACCTGCTCGCATCCCTCTCCGACGCCGCGGGCGTGAACCTGATCCGCCACGGCACCGAGTCGGACGAGGAGACCATCAAGGACACCGCCGTCGCCCAGCCGCTGATCGTGGCGGCCGGCCTGGTGGCCGCCGCGGCCCTCGAAGCGGACGCCGCCGCACCGGAGTCGACCGTCGTGGCCGGCCACTCCGTGGGCGAGATCACCGCGGCCGCCGTCACCGGCGTGCTGTCGCCCGCTGAGGCCCTCTCGCTGGTGCGCGTGCGCGCCACCGGCATGGCCCGGGCCGCCGCGGCCACGCCCACGGGCATGGCCGCCGTCGTGGGTGGGGACCAGGACGAGGTCCTCGCGGCCATCGACGCGGCGGGCCTGACGCCCGCCAATGTCAACGGCGCCGGCCAGATCGTCGCCGCCGGCACCGCGGAGGCCCTCGGCGCGCTCGCCGAGTCCGCCCCCGCCCGCGCCCGCGTGATCCCGCTCAAGCTGGCCGGCGCGTTCCACACGGAGCACATGCGCCCCGCCGTGGACGACCTCGCGGCCCACGTCGCCGGCCTCTCCCCCTCGGACCCGCGCCTGCCCCTGCTGTCCAACCGGGACGGCGAGGCCGTCGAGTCCGGCACGGACGTGCTCGCCCGGATCGTGGACCAGGTCACCCGCCCGGTCCGCTGGGACCTGTGCATGGCGACCATGGCCACGCGGCAGGTCACGGGCGTCCTGGAGCTGCTGCCCGGTGGCACACTGACCGGACTGGCCAAGCGCGGTCTCAAGGGCACCGCGCAGCTCGCCGTGAAGACCCCCGAGGACCTGGACGCCGCGCGGGCGTTCCTGGCCGAGCACTCGGCCTGAACCCCGCGCACCGCCCGGCAGAGAGAAGCACCATGACCGTCACCCTGAAGCAGCACGAGCGCCCCGCGGCCAGCCGCATCGTGGCCGTGGGCGTCTACCGCCCGGCGAATTTGGTCCCCAACGAGGACCTCATCGGCCCCATCGACTCGTCGGACGAGTGGATCCGCCAGCGCACCGGCATCGTCACGCGCCAGCGCGCCACGGCGGAGGAGACCGTGCCCGTCATGGCCGTGGGCGCCGCCCGGGAGGCCCTCGAGCGGGCCGGCCTGCAGGGCTCGGACCTGGACGCCGTGATCGTCTCGACCGTCACCTTCCCGCACGCCACCCCCTCGGCCGCGGCCCTCGTGGCGCACGAGATCGGGGCCACCCCGGCGCCCGCCTACGACGTCTCCGCCGCGTGCGCCGGCTACTGCTACGGCGTGGCCCAGGCCGACGCGCTCGTGCGTTCCGGCACCGCGCGGCACGTGCTCGTGGTCGGCGTCGAGCGCCTCTCCGACGTCGTGGATCCCACGGACCGCTCCATCTCCTTCCTCCTGGGCGACGGCGCGGGCGCCGTGATCGTGTCGGCCGCGGACGAGCCGGGCATCTCCCCCTCGGTGTGGGGCTCGGACGGGGAGCGCTGGTCCACGATCTCCATGACGCACTCGCAGCTGGAGCTGCGCGACGCCGTGGAGCACGCCCGCACCACGGGCGACGCCTCGGCGATCACCGGCGCGGAGGGGATGCTCTGGCCCACGCTGCGCCAGGACGGGCCCTCCGTCTTCCGCTGGGCCGTGTGGTCGATGGCGAAGGTGGCCCGCGAGGCCCTCGACGCCGCGGGCGTGGAGCCCGAGGACCTCGCCGCGTTCATCCCGCACCAGGCCAACATGCGGATCATCGACGAGTTCGCCAAGCAGCTGAAGCTGCCGGAGTCCGTCGTCGTGGCCCGGGACATCGCGGACGCCGGCAACACGTCGGCCGCGTCCATCCCGCTGGCCATGCACCGTCTGCTGGAGGAGAACCCCGAGCTCTCCGGCGGCCTGGCCCTGCAGATCGGCTTCGGCGCCGGGCTGGTCTACGGAGCCCAGGTGGTCCGTCTCCCCTGAGGCGGCGCCGTCTGATTCACTGTCCACGTACACCCCACACCCCTACCGAAGGAGACGCCCCATGGCTTCCAAGGAAGAGATCCTCGCCGGCCTCGCCGAGATCGTGAACGAGGAGACCGGCCTCGACACCGCCGAGGTGCAGCCGGAGAAGTCCTTCACGGACGATCTGGACATCGACTCGATCTCGATGATGACCATCGTGGTCAACGCCGAGGACAAGTTCGGCGTGAAGATCCCGGACGAGGAGGTCAAGAACCTCAAGACCGTCCAGGACGCCGTCGACTTCATCGACGGCGCCCAGGCCTGATCGCCCCACGACGGCGGCGGGCCGGGCCCGCCCCGTCCCCTCGGTGAGCGCCGGGGGCGCGTGAGCGCCCCCGGCCCCCGACACCCTCGACTTCCGGCACCCCGGCGAGCGCCGCGCGTCGTGCCGACGACACCCCTCCGCCCGATCCCCACTCGAGACCCAGAGGCAGCAGACCCATGACCCGCACCGCAGTGATCACCGGCCTCGGCGCCACCACGCCCATCGGCGGCGACGTGCCCACCTTCTGGTCCCATGCCCTGCAGGGCGTCTCCGGTGCGCGCACCATGGAGCACGACTGGGTGGAGAAGTACGAGCTGCCGGTCACCTTCGCGGCCGAGCTGGCCGTGCCCACCTCCGAGGTCCTGTCCAAGGTGGAGCAGAAGCGCCAGGACCCGGCCACCCAGATGGCGACCGTCGCCGCGCGCGAGGCCTGGAAGGACGCCGGCCTCGAGGGCGCGGAGGTCGACGGCGACCGGCTCGCCGTGGCCTTCGGCACCGGCATCGGCGGCGTGTGGACCCTCCTGGACGGCTGGGACACCCTGCGCGAGCGCGGCCCGCGCCGCGTGCTGCCCATGACCGTCCCGATGCTCATGCCCAACGGCGCCGCCGGCGCGCTCTCCCTCGAGTTCGGCGCCCGCGCCGGCGCCCGCACGGTGGTGTCCGCGTGCGCCGCCGGCACCGAGGCGCTCGAGACCGCGCTGCTGCTCGTCCGCTCCGGCCAGGCCGACGTCGTGATCTGCGGCGCCGCCGAGGCCGCCGTGCACCCGCTGCCGATGGCCGCGTTCGCCGCGATGCAGGCGCTGTCCAAGCGCAACGACGACCCGCAGGCCGCGTCCCGCCCCTACGACGTGGACCGCGACGGCTTCGTCCTCGGCGAGGGCGCCGGCGTCATGGTGATCGAGTCGGAGGAGCACGCGAAGGCCCGCGGCGCGCGCGTGTACGCCGAGCTGGCCGGCGCGGGCGTCAGCTCCGACTCCCACCACATCACCGCGCCCGAGCCCGAGGGCCTGGGCGCGACCCGTGCGATGCGCGCCGCCCTGAGGTCGGCCGACATCACCCCCGAGGACGTGTGCCACGTGAACGCCCACGCGACGTCCACACCGAAGGGCGACGCGCCGGAGTACCTGGCCATGCGGGCCGTGTTCGGCGATCACCTGGACCAGGTGCAGGTCTCGGCCACGAAGTCCCAGACCGGCCACCTGCTGGGCGCCTCGGGTGCGATCGAGTCGATCCTGTCCGTGCTCGCCGTCCACCACGGCCAGGCGCCCGTGACCATCAACCTGGACCACCAGGACCCGGAGATCCCGCTGAACGTGGTCACCGGCTCCCCCGCCCGCCTGCCCGAGGGGCCGCGCGTGGCCGTGAAGAACTCGTTCGGCTTCGGCGGCCACAACGCGGTGGCCGTGTTCCGCAGCGTCTGAGCCGGAGCGCCGCCCGCGTCGGCCGGACGAAGGCTCAGACGGCGCGGTGCAGCCAGCGCACGTTGGCGTGGGCGGCGGCCAGCCGGAACGGCTCGAGCTCATCATCCCAGGCCTCGCCGAGCGCGAGGGAGAGTTCGTGCATCAGCACGCTGGGGTCGCCCGCGCCGGCCTCGTAGGCGTACCGGATGCGGTCCTCGGAGACCATGATGTTGCCGGAGACATCCGTGGTGGCGTGGAAGATGCCGAGGTCCGGGGTGTGGGACCAGCGCGAGCCGTCGACCCCGGCGGACGGCTCCTCCGTGATCTCGAAGCGCAGGTGCGGCCAGCCACGCAGGGCGGAGGCCAGACGCGCGCCGGTGCCGGCGGGCGCCGTCCAGTGCACCTCGGCGCGGTGCTGGCCGGGCGCGACCGGCTGACCCTCCCACTCCACCGAGGTCGCGGGGCCGAGCACGGAGCTCAGCGCCCACTCCACGTGGGGGCAGAGGGCGGTGGGGGCGGAGAGGATGTGGACCACGCCGCGGGTTTGGGTGCTGGTCATGGATGCCTCCGGGGGTGCGATGCGGTGCGTCTTCCCCTACGACCACGTCGCGGCTCCGGTGGATCCTGGGGCCATTGTGCACCAGGGATGCCGGGCCGGCAACGAGGCGGTGCGCCGCCGCGCGTGTCGCGGTGGCGCAGTGGAGGGGCCGGGGGCGCTCCGGGGAGGCGTCAGGCGCGTGGGTGGGCCTGCCGGTAGCCCTCGCGGAGGCGATCGATCGAGACGTGCGTGTAGACCTGCGTGGTGCGCAGGGATGCATGGCCCAGCAGCTCCTGCACGCTGCGCAGGTCGGCGCCGCCGTCGAGGAGGTGGGTCGCGGCCGTGTGGCGCAGCGCGTGCGGCCCGCGGGCCGCGGTGTCCCCCAGGCCCTCGAGCGCCCGGTCGACGACGGTGCGCGCCTGGCGCACCCCCAGCCGGCCGCCGCGTGCGCCGAGGAAGAGGGCGGGGCCGGAGTCCGGCCGGGCCAGGCGGGGGCGACCGAGCCGCTGCCACGCTTGGAGGGCGCGGCCCGCGGGGTCGCCGTAGGGGACGGTGCGCTGCCGGTCTCCCTTGCCGGTCAGCCGGACGACGCCGCGGCCGGCCTCGAGGTCGTCCACGTCCAGGGCGGAGAGTTCGGCCACCCGGGCGCCGGTGGCGTAGAGCAGCTCGAGCAGGGCGGCGTCCCGCAGGGCCAGCGCGTGGGCGGCGGGGTCGTCGCCCGCGGCGGCGGCGTCCACACGCTCCTGGGCAGCCGCGAGGAGCCGGGTCGCCTGCTGCTCCTGGAGCACGTGGGGCAGCGTCCCCTCGGGTCGGGGCGAGCGCAGCCGCAGGGCGGGGTCGTCCGAGCGCAGGCCCTCCCGGCGCAGCCAGGCCGCGAAGGTGCGGACGGCGGCCACCCGGCGGGCCAGGGTCGCGCGGGCGAGGCCGGCCCCGCTCATGGCCGCCAGCCAGCCGCGCAGGTCCTCGATGTCCAGCTCGGCGAGGACGTCCGGTGCGCTGGGCCCGTGGCGAGCGGGAGCATCGTCGTCCACGGGGGGCGTCCCCGCGGTGGCGGCTGTGCCGGCGACGTAGTCGATGAGGGAATGCAGATCGGCGAGGTACGCGCGCACGGTCTGGGGGCTGCGGTTCCGCTCGTGGCGCAGGTGCTCCTCGAACGCCTCGAGCCAGGCCGTGTCCCGGGGCGAGGGGGCGCGCGGGGCCGGGGCGGGACGGACGGAGGACGACGGGGCCATCCCCCCACTCTGCCATCCGCGCCCCGGGCGACGCGGCCGGAGGTCATGCGCGCCGCCACCGGTCCTCGACCCGTTCGGCCAGGCCCGCCCGCTGCAGCCGGGACAGACAGGCCAGGACGGTGGGCAGCGCGAGCCCGGCGCTGACGGTGATCCGGTCGACGGGCACCGCCTGGCGCAGGGGCAGCGCCTCGTGGACGAGGGCCTCCTCCATCGTGAGCCCGTCGGTGGGCCTTGTGGCGGGCTCGGGAGCCGCCCGGGTGGAGGCCCGCCCGCCCGCGCCGCCGCTCCGGGCGGGCGCCTGACCGAGCAGGGCGAGGGCCTCCTGCTCGGTGGTCACGAGACGGGCGGGGCTCTCCTGCAGCAGACGGTGGCAGCCGGCGGAGCTGGGCGAGGTCACGGGGCCGGGGACGACGCCCACCTCGCGGCCGAGGCCGAACGCGTGGCCCGCCGTGTTCTGCGCTCCCGACCGCCAGCGCGCCTCGACCACCAGCACGGCCCCCGCGAGCGCGGCGATGACCCGGTTGCGCTGCAGGAACCGGTAGCGCGTGGGGCTCGCACCGGGCGGCATCTCGGACACGAGCAGCCCGGCGGCCATCACCGCGCGGAGCAGGTCCTCGTGGCCGGCCGGGTAGAACCGGTCGAGGCCGCCGGCCAGCACCGCCACCGTGGGCGGGACGCCGCCGCGTTCCACCGCATCTTCCGGTGTGGCGGGCGCCTGGAGTGCGGCCCGGTGGGCGGCGCCGTCGATGCCGTAGGCGCCGCCGGAGATCACGCACGCGCCCTGCTGGACGGCGTGGGCGGCACAGCGGGCGGTCACCGTCCGCCCGTACGCGGTCGCCTCCCGGCTGCCGACGACGGCGAGCATCCGGTCCGCGGGAGGCAGCGTTCCGGAGCCGCGGAACCACAGGCCCAGAGGCGCCTCCTCGCCCAGGTCCGCCAGGGCGGCGGGCCAGGCGTCGTCCTCGGGGATCAGCAGGCCTCCCCCGAGCCGGTGCAGAGTCACGAGGTCGCGCTCCGGCTCCAGTCGGGCGGCCCGGGGCGCCCAGCGGGCCAGGCCCGCGGCCCAGCGCCGGGGCAGCGTGTCGGGCGTGCCGGCGTGATCGGCGAGCAGATCGCGTTCGGCGGGCTGGATCGTCTCCCGGCCCGTGAGCAGGGCGAGCGCCCGCTCCGGCCCCAGCGCCGTGACGGTCTGCACTGCGAGCGCGTCCCCGGGCTCGACCAGCCGGGTCAGGGCGGCGCGGGCGAGCCGGGCGGCGTCCGGCCGGCGCGGCCCGGCGACGGGGACGTGGTCTGCCCGCGGGGTGACGTGGGTGGTCATGCGTCCTCCTCGTTCTGGTGGCGCAGCGTGAGTGCCACGTCGGTGTCCTCGGGTGCGGGCCGTTCGGCGCCGCGCAGGTCCGCCAGGGTCCAGGCGAGGCGCAGGACGCGGGCGTGGCCGCGCGCGCTCAGCAGGCCCTGGTCGACGGCGTCGTCCGCGGGCCGGCGGGCCGCCCGGGGCACGGCGTACGGGCCGTGTCGCAGCACCGCGGCGGGGACGTGTGCGTTGCGGCGCAGCCCGGACGGGACGAGCCCGCGCTCGGCGGCGGCGGCCCAGCGCCGGGCCTGCCGGTCGGCGGCCGCGGCGACCCGGGCGGCCACCTGCGACGTGGTCTCGGAAGCGGGCACCCCAGTGAGCTGCCGCGCGTCGACGGGCCGCACGGTGACCTGCAGGTCGACGCGGTCCAGCAGCGGCCCGGAGAGCCGCTGGGCGTAGCGCCGGCGTTCGGGCACGCTGCACCGGCATTCGACGCCCGTGCCGCCGCCCTTGCCGCACGGGCAGGGGTTGGCGGCCAGCACCAGCTGGAACCGGGCCGGGTAGACGACGGCGCCGAGGGCCCGGTGCAGCAGCACCTCCCCGGACTCGAGGGGCTGGCGCAGCGCCTCGAGGGTGCGTCGTTCGAACTCGGGGGCCTCGTCCAGGAACAGGACGCCGCCGTGGGCGAGGGAGGCCGCTCCCGGCCGGGCGAGGCCGCTGCCGCCGCCCACGAGGGCCGAGCGGGACGCCGAGTGGTGGGGTGCCTCGAACGGCGGGGTCCGGTCGATGTCGCCGTCGAACCCCTGGGCCGTCCCGCCTCTGCGCCGGACACGGGCGTCGCCACCGCGAAGGGAGCGCAGGGCGGCGCACTCGAGCGCGGTGCGCCGGTCCAGGGGCGGCAGGATCCCGGGCAGGCGCTCGGCGAGCATGGTCTTGCCCGCCCCCGGGGCGCCCATGAGCAGCAGGTGGTGGGCGCCGGCCGCGGCGACCTCGAGCGCGAACCGGGCCTCGGCCTGTCCGGCGACCTCGGCCAGGTCGGGCACCGCACGGGCCGGCTCCGGCTCCGGGGCTGGCACCTGCCGCCGGGTCGGGCGGCGGGGCGCCTCTCCGTCCGGTTCCCCGCCGAAGGCGCGGATGACGTCGTGCAGATGGGCGAAGCCGCGGACTTCAGCGCCGGGGACCAGTCGGGCCTCGGCCTCCGCGTCCTCGGCGACGACCACCTCGGAGCACCCCGCGTCGACGGCGGCCATCACCATCGCCACGGTCTCCGGCGAGCGGTGCAGGGCGCCGTCGAGACCGAGCTCGGCCAGGAACACGGGCCCCTCGACGTTCCGCACCCGCCCGTCCGCGGCGTAGGCCGCCAGGACGATCGCCAGGTCGTGGCAGGCGCCCCGCTTGTGCACCCCCGCTGGCAGCAGGTTCACGGTCAGGTGCCGCCGGGTCAGGGGCAGTCCGGCGTTGCGCGCGGCGGAGCGGATGCGGTCCCGGCTCTCCTGCAGCGCCTGGTCCGGCAGGCCGAGGAGGGTGAACCCGGGCAGGGACTGGGCGATGTCCGCCTCGACGTGCACGACCTCCCCGCGCAGACCCGCCAGCGTGATGGAGCGGGTGCGTCCGATGCCGCTCACGGCCGCACGTCCTGCAGCAGGTCGAAGCGGATCCCTCCCGTGCGCGGCACCAGCACGGCGACGGCGTCGACGCGCCAGGGCGTGCCCCGGCGGTCCGCGGCGTGGGCCCGCACCCACGCCGCGGTGAGGCGGTGCAGCCGGGTGAGCTTGCGCCGGTCGATCGACTCGAACGGGTCGCCGAAGGCCAGGCCCGAGCGGGTCTTCACCTCGACGCCCACCCACCAGCCGGCGTGGTGGGCCACGATGTCCAGCTCTCCGGCCTCGCCCCGCCAGTTGCGGTCGGCGATCACGTAGCCGCGCTCGGCGAGCCAGCGCGCGGCGGCGTCCTCGCCGAACCGGCCCAGCGCCGTGTGCGCGCGGCTGGCGCGCCTGTCTCCGGGCGGCTGCGCCCCGGTCCGTTCCGCGGTCCCCGTCATCCCGACCACCTCCTGGGCACCAGGGTGGCCTGGGGCGGGTTCACCGGGTCGGCGACGGCGGGGATTGTGCGGGGCCGGACGCCTGTGCAGGAGTGGACGTCGGCGTCCCGCCCTCGGGGCCGATCAGGGGTGGGTCAGCTCGGCAGCTGGCCGTCCGGCGGGACCGTCAGGTCCTCGGTGGGCAGCTCCTCGATGTTCACGTCCTTGAAGGTCAGCACCTTCACGCGCTTGATGAACCGCTGCGTGCGGTACACGTCCCACACCCAGGCGTCCTCGAGCAGGATCTCGAAGAACACGTCCCCGTCCGCCTGGCGGGGCGTCAGCCGCACGTCGTTGGCGAGGTAGAAGCGCCGCTCGGTCTCCACGACGTAGCGGAACAGGCCCACCACGTCCCGGTACTCGCGGTAGAGCAGCAGCTCGGCCTCGGCCTCGAAGTCCTCGACGTCGTCTGCGCTCATGACATGCCTCCTCAGTGTTCGCCGCGCACCCGCGACAGTCCGGGCACGCACGGTCTCCATCCTCCCCCGTCCGGGGGTCGCACGTCGAACGGGCGGCCGCGCCCGACCCCGGGGGCTCAGTCGAACAGGGTGGGCGGCGCCTGCGCGGGCGCGCCCGGCAGCCCGAGGTTCCAGCTGCGCCGGTGTTGCCGGCTCGCCCCGCGCTCGGCCAGGGCGGCCCGGTGCGCGGCCGAGCCGTACCCCTTGTTCCCGGCCCACCCGTACCCGGGGTGCTCCGCGTCGAGGGCGATCATGACGTCGTCGCGGGCCACCTTCGCGGCGATCGACGCGGCCGCCACCGTCGCGCACCGGTCCTCGGCCCGCACCAGCATCGTGGGCACGGGCGGCAGCGGGCGCGGCGCGGGCGCGGGGCCGGCGTCGGGATCGGAGCGGCTCAGCCAGTCGTCCCGGCCGTCGAGCACGAGGGCGACCGGCTCCTGCCCCACCGCGGCGCACAGCGCCGCCCACGCCCGTCGCCCGGCGAGGCCGAGGGCCGCCGAGATCCCCAGCGCGTCGATCTCCGCGGGGCCGGCCTCGCCCAGCGCCACCCCGGCCGCCCAGTCCTCGATCTGCGGGACCAGGGCGCGCCGGCGTCGGTCCGTGAGCGCCTTGGAGTCGCGCACCGGAGGGATCTGCCCGGCGGCGGGCAGCCACGCGGCGCACACCCCGACGACGACGGGCCCGGCCAGCGCGCCCCGGCCCACCTCGTCCATGCCCGCCACCAGCACCCGGTCCGCTCCCCGCGCGGCGAGGGCCGGCGCGGCCAGCCCCGCCTCGACGTCCAGGCCGGCGCGCACCGTCGGCCGGCCACCGCCCCGGCGGGCGGTCACGTGCGAGCCTCCGGCGCGGGCGCGTCCGGCACGGTGGCGAACGCGTCGGGGTCGGTGCCGGCGCCGCCGATCCGGTCCAGCGGCCAGACCACGAACCGGGCGCGGCCCACCACGTCGTCGAGGGCCACGAACCCGCCCCCGGGCCCGGCGCGGTGCGCGCGGGAGTCCGCCGACGCCGAGCGATGGTCACCGAGCACCCACAGTCGCCCCGCAGGCACGGTCACCTCGAACGCCTCCTGCGCGGGCGTCTCCCCCGGCGCGAGGTACGGCTCCTCCACGGGCACCCCGTTCACGCGCAGCGTCTCCTCGCCGGGCGTCCAGGAGACGATGTCCCCCGGCAGCCCGACGGCCCGCTTGATCACGTGGCCGCCCCCGGGCAGCCAGCCCTTCGTGTCTTCGAACACCACCACGTCACCGCGGCGCACCGGGAACGGATCCGGGGTGAGCAGCGTGGCGACCACGCGGTCGCCGGCCCGCAGCCCGGGCTCCATGGACGAGGACGGGATGGCGTACATGCGCGCCAGGAAGGCCCACGCCAGCACGCAGGCGAGTACGGTCACGGCGGCCGCGATCAGCGCGGTGCGGCGCCCCGTCACGGCGTGTCCCCGGAGGGGGCGTCCACGGTCCCGCGGCGGGACAGGGGCCACACGATCTCCGCGGCCCGGCCCTCGACCCGCTCGAGCGGGATGAGCCCGCCGCCGGGGGCGCCCAACAGTGCGCGGGAGTCCCGGGAGGCGGCGCGGTGGTCGCCCAGGACGACCATGCGCCCGTCGGGCACCTCGAAGGACCAGGTCCCCGCCGCGGCCGGCTCGTCTGCGGTCACGGGCCTGCCGAGATAGGGCTCGTCCAGCGGCTCGCCCTCGCGCAGCAGCCGCCCGTCCGGGGCGCAGCACTCGAGACGGTCCCCCGGCAGGGCCAGCACGCGCTTGACGAACACGTCCTCGGCCGCGCCGACGCCCCACCACCGGGCGACGTCCTCCAGACCGCGCTCCAGCGATCCGGCCGAACGGTACGGCGCCAGGCTGCCGGCACCGTCGAACACCACCACGTCCCCGCGTTGCAGTCCCTGCCCGCCGGCCGCGGCGGCGTCCACCCGCACGCGGTCACCGGGCTGCAGGGTCGGCTCCATCGACCCGGAGGGGATGAGGTAGACGGGGCCGGTGAGGGCTCGCAGCACCGCGGCCACCACGACGGCGGCCACCACGGTCAGGCCGAGCCACGCCCACCAGCGGCTCGCGCCGGAGGCGGGGGCCGCCGTCGGGCCCGAGGAGGAGCCGGCCCCGGACACGACGGAGCCCCGTGACCGGCGGGGGTCACGGGGCTCCGAGGTGCGCATGGGTCGATCACCGGTCGGCGGGGCCGACCGGGATGATCACTTGGCGTCGGCGCGCTTCTCGCGGATGCGGGCGGCCTTGCCGTGGCGGTCGCGCATGTAGTACAGCTTCGCGCGGCGCACGTCGCCCTTGGTGACGACCTCGATCTTGTCGATGACCGGGGAGTGCACCGGGAACACGCGCTCCACGCCGATGCCGAAGGACACCTTGCGGACGCGGAAGGTCTCGCGCACGCCGTAGCCCTGACGGCCCATGACGTAGCCCTGGAACACCTGGACGCGGGCGGTCTTGCCCTCGATGATGTTCACGTGCACCTTGACGGTGTCGCCGGGGGCGAACTCCGGGATGTCGTCGCGCAGCGTCTTCTTGTCGAACGAGTCGAGAATGTGCATGTCGTCTCTCCTGGCGGATGCCACAGGTCAACCGCGTGGTATGCGGGCGCACGGCCCGTCCACGTCCGCATGACGAGGGGGCCGGGTCCCGAGCCGAGGGCCGGGCTCCGCACGTGGGGTGCGGTCCCGGGGTCCGATCCGTTGACGCGCGCCCCCTGTGGCAGGTCGGGCGTCCGGCGGACACGAGGATCCATTATGCCACAGCCGACGACGTCGCGACGCCCCTCCAGCCCGTCGGGCGCGACGGGTCAGGCCTCAGAGCCGTACGCCGCCCACAGGTCCGGTCGCCGCTCGCGCGTGCGCTCCTCCTGCTGGGCCCGACGCCAGGCCGCGACCTTGCCGTGGTCGCCCGAGAGCAGCACGGGCGGCACCGCACGGCCCCGCCAGTCCGCGGGCTTGGTGTAGACCGGGTACTCCAGCAGGCCGTCCTCGTGGGACTCCTCGACGAGCGAGGCCGGGTTGCCCACGACGCCCGGCACGAGGCGGCCGACGGCCTCGATCATCGCCAGCGCCGCGACCTCGCCGCCGTTGAGCACGTAGTCGCCCAGCGAGACCAGCCGCACCTCGAAGAGCTCCTCTGCCCAGCCGAAGACGCGCTCGTCGATCCCCTCGTAGCGGCCGCACGCGATCGCCACGTGCTCCCGGCCCGCCAGTTCCCGGGCGAACCGCTGGGTGAAGCGCTCCCCCGAGGGCGTCGGCACGAGCAGCACGGGGCGGTCCCCCGGCTCCGCCGACGACGACTCGGCGGGGGCCGGTGACACGGGCCCCTGGGCCGCCACGTGCTCGAGCGCGAGCGCCCACGGCTCCGGTTTCATCACCATGCCGGCGCCGCCGCCGTAGGGCGTGTCGTCCACGGTGCGGTGCCGGTCGACGGTGAAGTCGCGCAGGTCGTGGACGTGCACGTCCACGAGGCCCTCGCGGCGGGCACGGCCCAGCAGCGAGACGTCGAGGACCGCGAGGTACTCGGGGAAGATCGTGACGACGTCGAAGCGCACTGCTCAGTCCTCCGCATCCGCATCGGCGGGCCCGTCTGCGGCGTCCTCGTCCTCGCCGGTGGCGAGCTCGAGCAGCCCCGGCGGCGGGGTCAGCACGAGCACGCCGGCCTCGGGGTCGATCTCCGGGACGATCTCCTCGACGAAGGGCACCAGGGCCTCCTCCTCGACGCCGTCCAACGCGACGTGCAGCAGGTCCTGGACCGCCCCGGTGGTCAGGGCCGTGACGACGCCGACGCGGTCGCCCTCGACCCGCACCTCGAGGTCCACGAGGTCCTCCTCGTACCACTCGTCGGACTCCTCGGGCGCGGCGGGAACGGCGAACAGCTGGGCGCCGCGCAGGGTCTCGGCGACGTTGCGGTCCAGCGACTCGGCGAAGCCGACCACGAGGATCTGCTTGTTCCACCGGGCCCGGGTGACGGTGAGCTCCGCCGGCAGGCCCGGGGCGCCGTCGCGCACCACGAGGCGCTCCCCGGGGGCGAAGCGGGCGTCCGGGTCGTCGGTGAAGACCTGCACGGTCACCTCGCCGCGGATGCCGTGCGGCTTGCCGATGCGGGCGACGCGGACGAGGTCGTCCTGGGCTGCGGGACTCATGGGCTCTCCTGGGTGGGACGGTCGGTGACGGGAGGGGGCGGGGCCGCAGACGACGACGGCCCGCCGGCCCGGTGAGGGGCGGGCGGGCCGTGCGTCACGGGCCGTCAGGAGCGGCGGTCGGTCTCCACCACGTCCACGCGGACGGGGTGGCCGGCCAGGCCGTCCAGCACGGTGCGCAGCGCGGTGGCGGTGCGACCCTGGCGGCCGATCACGCGACCCAGGTCCTCGGGGGCCACGCGGACCTCCAGCATGTCGCCGCGCCGCTGGGAGCGGGCGTCCACGCGGACCGCCTCGGGCGTGTCCACGATGCCGCGCACCAGGTGCTCGAGGGCCTCGGTCAGCATGGTCACTCGGACTTCTCGGCGTCCTCGGCCGGGGCCTCAGCGGCCGGAGCCTCGGCGGCCTGCTCGGACTCGGCCGGGGCCTCCTCCTGCTTCGGCTCCTCCGGCAGGATGACCGAGCCCTTCTCGGGGGCCACGAAGGCCTCCTTCTCGGACTTGGACTTCAGGGTGCCCTCGGCGCCCGACTCGCCCTTGAACTTCTGCCAGTCACCGGTGACCTTCAGCAGCGCGGCGACCTGTTCGGTCGGCTGGGCGCCGACGGAGAGCCAGTACTGGGCGCGCTCCGAGTCGATCTCGATGAACGAGGGCTCCTCGGTGGGGTGGTACTTGCCGATCTCCTCGATGGCACGGCCATCGCGGCGGGTGCGCGAGTCCATGACGACGACGCGGTAGAACGGGGCGCGGATCTTGCCGAACCGCTTCAGACGAATCTTGACAGCCACGAGTGTGGTTCTCCTTCAGTGGATCTGGGGGGCCGGGGCACGACGCCGCGTGGGGGCAGCGGGCGTCGACGACCTGGCACACGGAACGGAGCGCAGCGGAGGATAGAGGGTCGTCCGGGCTCACGCTCAGTACCGTGCCATTCTGCCAGATCGGGCGGGCCGGTGCACACCCGGCGCGCCGCGACCGGGCAGCGGGCGACTCAGCGGTCCTTGAGGTACTTCTCGAAGCCCGCCGGCAGGTTGAGGGTGGACGGGTCGAAGCCCTCCATGCCCGCGCCGTCGCGGCCGAACACCGCCCCGGCCTGCGCCTGGGCGGCGCGGGCGCGCCGCTCCTCGATCGCCTTGCGCTCGGCCGCGGCCTTGGCCGGGTTGCCGGACTTCACGCGATCGCGCTTCGCGTTCTTGCCCTTGCCCTTCGTCTTGCGGGAGGCGCCGCCCGGCATCCCGGGCATGCCCGGGATGCCACCGCCGGCGGCCATGCGCTTCATCATCTTCTGCGCCTCGGCGAAGCGCTCGAGCAGGCCGTTGACCTCGGACACGCTCACGCCCGAGCCGCGGGCGATGCGGGCACGGCGCGAGCCGTTGATGATCTTGGGGGCCACGCGCTCGTGCGGGGTCATCGAGTGGATGATCGCCTCGACGCGGCCGATCGACGACTCGTCGAACTGCTCGAGCTGCTGCCGCATGCCCTGGGCGCCCGGCATCATCATGAGCATCTTCTTCAGCGAGCCCATCTTCTTGAGCTGCTGCATCTGGGCGAGGAAGTCGTCGAGGGTGAAGTCCTCCTGGTCCGCGAACTTGCGGGCCATCTTCTCGGCCTCGCTGCGGTCCCAGTTCTGCTCGGCCTGCTCGATCAGGGAGAGCACGTCGCCCATGTCGAGGATGCGCGAGGCCATGCGGTCCGGGTGGAAGACCTCGAAGTCCTTCAGGCCCTCACCCGTGGAGGCGAACATGATCGGCTTGCCGGTCACGTGGCGGACGGACAGCGCGGCGCCGCCGCGCGCGTCGCCGTCGAGCTTGGTGAGCACGACGCCGGTGAAGCCGACGCCCTCGTTGAACGCCTGGGCCGTGGCCACGGCGTCCTGGCCGATCATCGCGTCGATGACGAAGAGCACCTCGTCCGGGTCCACGGCGGCGCGGATGTCTGCGGCCTGCTGCATGAGCTCGGCGTCCACGCCGAGGCGGCCGGCGGTGTCGATGATGACCACGTCGTGGTACTTCGTGTTGGCCTCGGCGACGCCGTCGCGGGCCACCTGCACCGGGTCGCCGGTGGCGGCCTCGAACTCGGAGGAGACGCCGGGGTGCGGCGCGTAGACCGGGACGCCGGCGCGCTCGCCGCCGACCTGCAGCTGCTTCACGGCGTTCGGGCGCTGGAGGTCGCAGGCCACGAGCAGCGGGGTGTGGCCCTGGGACTTGAGCAGGTGGGCGAGCTTGCCGGCGAGGGTCGTCTTGCCGGCGCCCTGCAGGCCCACGAGCATGATGACGGTGGTGCCCGTCTTGGCGTGCTGGATGCGCCGGGTCTCGCCGCCGAGGATGCCCACGAGCTCCTCGTTGACGATCTTCACGACCTGCTGGCCCGGGTTCAGGGCCTGGGCCACCTCGGCGCTGAGGGCGCGCTCCTTGATCTGCGCGATGAACTGGCGGACCACGGGCACGGCGACGTCGGCGTCCAGGAGGGCGCGGCGGATCTCGCGTGCGGTGGCGTCGATGTCCGCCTCGCTCAGCCGCCCCTTGCCCTTGAGGCTGCGGAAGGTGGCTGTGAGGCGGTCGGACAGGGAGTTGAACACGGCGGGTGTGATCCTTCGAAGCGGGGTCGACTGATCCGGACGCGGTCGGTCGCGGGCGCCGCGGCATCCACCGCGGCGCCCGCCAAGCCTAGCAACCGACCGGCCTCACCCGTCCGCGGCGGCTCACCGCGCCTCCGCGGGGACGGGCACCCCGCCGAAGCCGACGTCGTAGGCCGACTCGTCGTGCAGGGTCAGATCGACGCCCCGCTCCTCGTCCTCCTTGCTCACTCGCAGGCCCATGGTCCCGCGCAGGACCAGGGCGATGACCGTGGTCACCACGGCGGTGAAGACCACGGCGACGAGCACGGCCACCGTCTGGGCCACCAGGAGACCGGCGTCTCCGCCGTAGAACAGGCCCGCCCGGCCCTCGTCCGGCAGGGCGAAGAAGCCGATCAGCACGGTGCCCAGGATGCCGGCGGTGAGGTGCACGCCGACAACGTCGAGCGAATCGTCGAAGCCGAGGCGGTACTTGAGGTTGACCGCGAGCGCGCTGGCCGCACCGGAGACCAGGCCGATCACCACGGCCCCCAGGGGGCTCACATAGGCGCACGCGGGCGTGATGGCGACCAGGCCCGAGACGATCCCGGAGGCGGTGCCGATCGAGGTCGGCCGACCGCGGCGCAGCCACTCCACGAACACCCAGCCGAGCATGCCGGCGGCGCCGGCGGCGAGGGTGGCCACCCAGATCAGTCCGAGCTCGTCGACACCGCCCGCCGCGCCCCCGTTGAACCCGAACCAGCCGAACCACAGCAGGGCCGCGCCGAGCATGGTGAACGGGACGTTGTGCGGCCGGTGGCCGGGGTCCACGCCGAAGCCGTGGCGCTTGCCCAGCAGCAGCGCGAGCACGAGGGCGGCCACGCCGGCGCTGATGTGCACCACGAGCCCGCCGGCGAAGTCGAGGGCCTCCCCCAGACGGGCGCCGATGGCGCCGTCCGCGGAGAGGAGCCCGCCGCCCCACACCATGTAGGCCAGCGGGGCGTAGACGACGGTGGTCCAGACGGGCACGAAGACGCACCACGTGACGAACTTGAACCGGTCAGCCACCGCGCCGGAGATGAGGGCGACCGCGATGATCGCGAAGGTGGCGCCGTAGGCCGCGGCGACGAGCCCGCCCTCGGCCATCGTGCCGGTCAGCCCGAGGTCACCGGCGGGGTTCCCCACCACCCCGGCCCACCCGTCGCCGCCGGTCATCCCGTGGACCCACAGGACCCAGACGACGCCGACGAGGCCCATCGAGACGAAGGACATCATGATCATGTTGAGCGAGGACTTCGCGCGGGTCATGCCGCCGTAGAAGATGGCCAGTCCGGGTGTCATGAGCAGGACCATCGCCGCGCTCGTCACCATCCACACTGTCCCTGCGTCCAGGACGTTCGACTCCTCCATGGGGGTCTCCTTCGGTCCAGGCCGCGAGCCGGGGGCGAACGCCCGTCCCGCGGCGTCGCTGCCCGGCCCCGATCGGGGCCGATGGAGGGACGATACCGGAGAAGTGGGCCACGCCACACGTCGATGACGTCTCCGTGACAGGGAAGGGCCCCTCCCGACGTCGTCGGGAGGGGCCCTGGACCGGGTGCGGGACGTCAGTCGGCCAGCAGCGCGTCCACGAAGCCCTCGGCGGTGAACGGCGCGAGGTCATCGGGGCCCTCGCCGAGGCCGATCAGCTTGACGGGCACGCCGAGCTGGCGCTGGATGGCGATCACGATGCCGCCCTTGGCGGTGCCGTCCAGCTTGGTCAGCACGATGCCGGTGACGTCCACGACCTCGGCGAACACCTTCGCCTGGGTCAGGCCGTTCTGGCCCGTGGTGGCGTCGAGGACGAGCAGGACCTCGTCCACCTCGGCCTGCTTCTCGATGACGCGCTTGATCTTGCCGAGCTCGTCCATGAGGTTGGCCTTGTTCTGCAGGCGGCCCGCGGTGTCCACGAGCACGACGTCGACGCCCTCGGCGATGCCGCGTTCCACGGCCTCGAAGGCGACGGACGCCGGGTCGGCGCCCTCCTTCTCGGAGCGGACGGTCTCGACGCCCACGCGGGCACCCCACGTGGCGAGCTGCTCGGCGGCGGCGGCGCGGAAGGTGTCCGCGGCGCCGAGCACGACGGTGCGGTCCTCCGCCACGAGCACGCGGGCGAGCTTGCCCACGGTGGTGGTCTTGCCGACGCCGTTGACGCCCACGACCATGGTCACGGCGGGGCGGTCGCCCTTGCGGGTCGCGGCGAGACGGCGGTCCATCGAGGGGTCCACCATCGCCACGAGCTCCTCGCGCAGCAGGGTGCGCACCTGCTCGGGGTCACGCGTGCCCTCGACCGTGACGCGGGCCTTGAGGCGGTCGACGAGCTCCAGGGTGGGCTCGGTGCCGAGGTCCGCCATCAGCAGCGTCTCCTCGATCT
This sequence comes from Micrococcus sp. H39-S4, assembly GCF_027158145.1. NCBI lineage: Bacteria > Bacillati > Actinomycetota > Actinomycetes > Micrococcales > Micrococcaceae > Micrococcus > Micrococcus sp. H39-S4. The sequence goes on along the minus strand of NZ_JAPVLT010000001.1, from coordinate 286,607 downwards.
CGTCCCACACGTCGTCGTCGATGCGGTCCTGGGACAGCAGCGCCAAAAGGCCCTTGCCGAAGACGTTGTTGGACTTGAGCAGGCGGGCCCGCAGGCGGGCCAGGCGCGAGCCGGCGGCCTCGGGCCGCTCGTACTCGGGCTTCGCCGGGGCGGTCTCCGCCTCCTCGACGACGGCGGGCTCCGGCTCGGCGACGACGGGCGGCGCCTCGTCGACCTCGGGGCGTTCCAGGACGGCGGTGGAGCCCGACGGGGCCGCGTGCCGCGGGCTCGGGCGCGGGTCGTCCGCGTCCCGCACTTCCTGGTACGACCCCTTCGGCGGGGCGGGGCGCCGGTCCAGCAGGCCGACGAGCACGCCGCCCAGCAGCAGGGCGGCCACGACTGAGACTATGAGCACGATTTCCACGGGCCCAGTCTGTCACACGGGCCGTCGCTCGCCCCGGGGCGCACTCCCGGTGCCGTGCGAGGATGGCGGTCATGCCGTCGTCGTCCGCCCGCTCCTCGCGGGTCCCTCTGCCCCGTGAGATCAAGGTCCTCGTCGCCGCTGCGTTCATCATCGCGATCGGCTTCGGCATCATCGCCCCGCTGCTGCCGCAGTACGCGGCGACGTTCGACGCGTCCGCCGTCGGGGTGGCCGCCGTCGTGTCCGTGTTCGGGCTGACCCGCCTCCTGTTCGCCCCGGTCTCCGGCAAGCTGACGAACCGGCTCGGCGAGACGCCCGTGTACATGACGGGCGTGCTGATCGTGGCCGCGTCCATGTTCCTGGTGGCCTTCGCGCAAACCTTCCCGCAGCTGCTCCTCTTCCGGGCGCTCGGCGGCGTCGGCTCCACCCTCTTCACCGTGTCCGCGATGGCGTTCCTGGCCCGCAAGTCCCCGCCCACGATGCGTGGCCGAATCTCGGGCGCCTACGCATCCGCGTTCCTGATCGGCAACATCGTGGGTCCGATCGTAGGCTCCGCCCTGGCCGTCTTCGGGTACCGGGCCCCGTTCCTCATCTACGGCAGCTCCCTGGTGGTGGCGGCGGCCCTCGTCTTCTTCCTGCTCAAGGACACCCGGCTCGCGGACCGCGCCGTCCGCGACGTCCGCCCCGCCATGCCGATCCGGGAGGCCCTGGCCAACCCGTCCTACCGGGCCGCGCTGGTCTCCTTCTTCGCCAACGGCTGGGCGACGTTCGGTGTGCGCAACTCGGTGATGCCCCTGTTCGCGGCCACCGCGTTCGCCGGCACGGGCCTGCTCGGCTGGCAGGTGGACGGGGCGATGATGGCGGGCCTGGCCCTGTCCGTGTTCGCGCTGGGCAACGTGGTGGCCGTGTCGTTCAGCTCCCGGCTCTCCGACGTGCACGGACGCAAGCCCCTGATCCTCACGGGTCTGCTCGTGATGGCCGTGACCACGGGCGCCATCGGCTGGGTCGGCACTCCGTCGCTGTTCCTGATCGCCTGCTTGGTCTCCGGCGCGGGCACGGGCATCCTGAACGCCCCGCAGCAGGCGGCCATCGCCGACGTCGTGGGCCAGGGGCGGCGCTCCGGCGCTGTGATGTCCACCGCCCAGATGTCCGCAGACCTGGGCGCCATCTCCGGCCCGCTGCTGGCCGGGCTCGTAGTGGACACGGCCGGCTACGGATGGGCGTTCGCGCTCACCGGCGGCGTCATCCTGCTCGGCGCGCTCGCGTGGTGGCGCGCCCCGGAGACCAATCTGCCGATCGTGCCCGGCGGGCCCCGCACCGGGTCCCTGCCGCTGGTCCGCCCGGAGGACGCCCGGGTGACCCCGCGCGAGGACGGGTGACGTCAGGGCACGCACGAGGCCGCCGTCCCCGCGGGGGCGGCGGCCTCGTGGCATGGACGGGGGTGTCCCCGTCCGGGGGTGCGGTGCGGCTCAGGCGCCGTCGAAGGCCGGCAGCCGCTCGCCCACGCCGAGCAGCTCGGCGATCGCCGAGACCGTGCGCTCTGCCGCGCGGCCGTCGCCGTAGGGGTTCACCGCCTGGGACATCGCGCTGTACGCGGCCTCATCCGTCAGCAGGCGGGTGACCTCGGTGACGACGACCTCCTCGTCCGTGCCGATCAGACGCACGGTGCCGGCGGTCACGGCCTCGGGGCGCTCGGTGTTCTCGCGCATCACGAGGACGGGCTTGCCCAGGGACGGGGCCTCCTCCTGGACGCCGCCGGAGTCCGTCAGCACGACGGTGGCCACGGACAGCAGGTGGGTGAACTCGCCGTAGGCCAGGGGCTCGGTCACGAGCACGTTCTCGCGGCCCTCGATCTCCGGCAGGATCGCCTCGCGCACCACCGGGTTGCGGTGCGCCGGCAGCACGAAGGTGACCTCCGGGTGGTCCGCGGCCAGGCGGGCCAGGGCGCGCCCGACCCCGCGCATCGCGTCGCCCTGGTTCTCGCGCCGGTGGGTCGTCACCAGGACGACGCGACGGCCGGACGCCTCCAGCTCGGCCAGACGCTCGTCCTCGAACGGCACCTGGTGGCTGACGGCCTCCAGCAGCGCGTCGATCACGGTGTTGCCCGTGACGTAGACGTCCTCCGCGGCCACGGCCTCACGCAGCAGGTTGTCCCGGCTCACGGTGGTCGGGGGCAGGTGCAGCGCCGAGATCTGGCTGGTGATCTTGCGGTTGGCCTCCTCCGGGAACGGGGAGAGGATGTCGAAGCTGCGCAGGCCCGCCTCGGCGTGGACCACGGGGATGCCGCGGTTGAAGGCGGCGACGGCGCCCGCCGTCGAGGTCGTGGTGTCGCCCTGGACGACGACGGCGTCCGGCCGCTCCTGCTCCAGGACGGCGTCGAGCCCGTCGAGGGTGCGGGCGAACACGCCGTTGAGGGTCTGGCGGGGCCGGATGATGTTCAGGTCGTGGTCCGGGACGATGCCGAACAGCTCGTTGACCTGGTCCAGCATCTCGCGGTGCTGCCCCGTGACGGTCACCACGCACTCGAACCGCTCGTCGGCCTGCAGCACCTTGACGATGGGGGCCACCTTGATGGCCTCCGGGCGGGTTCCGTAGATGGGCATGACCTTGGGCACAGTTGCTCCTCTTGACTGGACGACGGGCCGCGGGCGCGGCCCTTGAGGCGTGCACGGCTCGTCTCGAAGTGTACTGACCGGAGGGGTCGGGCCGGGGTTGCTAGAGTGAGCACTCGCGGCGGGCCGAGATCGGCCCGGTGCGTCCCCCACAGCTCGAGAAAGGGTGCCCGGCATGGCCGAATCCGGCGATCCCCGCGTCCCGAGCGGCACCGCGGTCCTCGCCGTGGACGGAACCAGCCTGCGCCGAGTGGGCGCCCGCCCGGGCCTGGCGCGCTACCTGGCCTCCCTCTGGGAGTACCGCTCGTTCATCCTGTTCGACTCCCGCTCCCGGATCGCGGGGGCCAACTCCACGAACGCCCTGGGCCGCCTGTGGATGGTGCTCAACCCGATCCTGGACGGCCTGGCCTACTTCCTGGTGTTCGGGCTGCTCCTGGGGACGGGGCGCGGGATCGAGAACTTCCTCGCCTACCTCATCGTGGGCGTGTTCCTCTTCCGCTTCACCACCCAGGCCGTCACGAGCGGCTCGCGGTCCATCTCGGGGAACGCGTCGATCGTCCGCGCCTTCCAGTTCCCCCGGGCCACCCTGCCGATCGCCACCAACATCCGCGAGCTCCTGCAGTTCGGGCCCACCCTGGCGGTGATGGTGGTGCTCGTCCTGGTGATCCCGCCCATGGAGACCATCACCTGGCGCTGGCTGCTCATGATCCCCCTGCTGGCCGTGCAGACCCTGTTCAACGTGGGCCTCTCGCTGATCCTGGCGCGCATCGTGTCCCACTGGGTCGACTTCGGCAACCTCATCGGCTTCGGCATGCGGCTGTGGCTCTACCTCTCGGCCGTGTTCTTCAGCGCCCGCCGGTTCGCGGACATCCCCCCGCTGATGACCGCCATGCATCTGAACCCCATGTTCTGCGTGCTCGACATCGCCCGCCAGTCCATGCTCTACGGCCAGCCCGCCGACCCGGCGCGCTGGGGGGTGCTGCTCGCCTGGACGGCCGCGCTGCTGGTGATCGGAGTAGTCTTCTTCTGGATGGCCGAGGAGACATACGGGGAGGAGCGATGACCCAGTCCGACCCGACGACGTCCAACCGGTCCGCCGCGCCGCGCCACGCCCTCCCGACGCCCCCCCTCTCCCCCGCGCCGGCGGACCGGGTGGAGGATGCCGCCGTCGTCCTCGACCAGGCGGGGATGACCTACACGGTCCGCTCCGCGGAGGCACTCGGCGGCCGGTCCCTGCGCAGTCGGCTGCGCGGTGGCGCATCCGGCCTGCGCACCACCACGGTGGAGGCCCTCAAGCCGCTCTCGCTCGTGGTCCGCCAGGGGGAGTCCGTCGGGGTGGTCGGCACGAACGGATCGGGCAAGTCCACGCTCATGAAGCTCGTCACCGGCCAGCTCCACCCCACCACGGGCCACGTGTACGCCACGACCACCCCCGTGATGCTCGGGGTCAACGCGGCGCTGGTGCGGCAGGTCTCCGGCGAGGACAACATCATGCTCGGCTGCCTGGCCATGGGCATGTCCCGGGTCGAGGCCGAGGCCAAGTACGACTCGATCGTCGAGCTCTCCGGACTGGAGGCGAAGGCGCTCCAGCTGCCGCTGAAAGCGTACTCCTCGGGCATGGCGTCCCGTCTGCAGTTCGCGATCGCCACGGCGGTGGACCCCGACATCCTCGTCATCGACGAGGCACTGAACACCGGCGACGCCCAGTTCCGCGCACGGACGCGCAGCCGGATCGACCAGCTGCGCGAACAGGCGGGGTGCGTGTTCCTGGTCAGCCACTCCATGAGCACCATCCAGGAGATGTGCACGCGGGCCATCTGGATTGAGCAGGGGGTCCTCACCATGGACTCCGGGGCCAAGTCGGTCACCAGGACGTACGCCCGCTACACGCGGAAGAAGGCACGCGGGGACCACGAGGGCGCCCTCGCCCTTCTGGAGGCTGAGCGGGGCGTCCTCAAGCGCACCGCCGTCACCTGGCCGGACGACGCCCGCCCCCGCCGCACCACGGCGTCATGACGGGCGGCGGCCGCCCCCTCCACGTGGCCGGAGTGCTGCTCGGCCGCACCCGCACCCGCCTCGCCGACGGATGGAATGCCGCCGCCCGCCGGGGCCGGACCTCCACGGGCCGCCTCACCGTCCCCGTGTCGGCGTGGGCCGCCTCCTCCCCCGACGACGCCGCCCGGTACGAGGGTCCGCCGGCGCGCCGCGTCCTCCCGCTCCCCGCCTCGGCCCGGCTCACGCGCGCGGTCACCGGAGCCCGTCGGCCCTCGCTCGACGCGTGGAACCCCCTGGGACCGAGGACGCCGCAGTCCCCCGGCATCTTGCTCCTTCCCGTCGACCCCGCTGAGCCCGGGGCGTGGCCGCCCGAGGACGCCGCCGCGCTGGCCGCGTCCCGTGCCACAGCACTGAGGGGTGAGGGCCTGCACACCGTGGTGACCGATGCGCGGCCCCAGGGGCGGCGGATGGCGCGGCTGCTGCTCCGAGCCCAGGGCCGGCAGGTCCCCGGCGTCCTCATGGTCCCCGAGGCCGCGGTGGGCGCGCCCGCCCCGGCACGCTGGGCCGAGGCGCTCACGCTGGTCGACGCCGTGGTGGTGCCCCACCCGGAGCGGACGTCCCCGGCGCTGCGGGCTCTCGCCGCCGCCGCCGGACGCGCCGTCCTGAGCCCGGCAGACGCCGCCGCTCCCCCCGCCGACCTGGCGGCCCGCGGGCGGGCGGCCCGGCTCGAGCTGGTCCACGAGGGCCCACCGCTCACCCCGCCCCCCGCGACGCCCCCGCGCGTCCGCGTGGGGGCCGAGCCGCGCCGGGTGGTCGTGGCGGGGCACGACCTGAAGTTCGCCGGCGGCCTCATCGCGGAGCTCCGCGCCCGGGGGCATGAGGTGCGGGTGGACGAATGGCGGGGCCATGCCCGGCACGATGTCGGCGCGAGCACAGCCCTGGCGCACTGGGCCGACGTCGTGCACTGCGAGTGGTCGCTCGGCAACGTCGTGTGGTACTCCCGACATCGGCCGGACAGAACCCGACTCACAGTCCGCACCCACCTCCAGGAGGCCTCGACCGAGTTCCCCCGCCGGGTGCGGCATGACGCCGTGGACTCCTGGGTGTTCGTGGCGGAGCACGTGCGGGCGCAGGTGCTGCGCGACGTCGGCTTCCCGGCGGAGCGCGCGCACTGGATCCCCAACGCGGTCCGGATGCCCGGACCCGCCGCGCCGTCCGCTGCGCCCCCTGATCCGCTGCGCCGGTTCACGCTGGGCCTGGTGGGAGTCCTCCCGGCGCGCAAGGGGCTGCACCGCGCCCTCGACCTGCTCGCCGCGCTGCGCGCGGAAGATCCCCGCTTCCGGCTGGCCATCCGTGGCCACCGCCCGGAGGACGTCGCCTGGATGACGGCCCGCCCCACGGAGGCCGCGTACTTCGCCGAGCAGGCCCGCCGAATGGCCGAGGATCCCCTCCTGAAGAGCGCGGTGACCTGGGACCCGCACGGCCCGGACATGGGTCCGTGGTACGCACGGGTGGGCGTGGCCCTCTCCGTCTCCGACTTCGAGTCCTTCCACTTCACCCTGCCCGACGGGGCGGTGCACGGATGCCTGCCGCGCTCCCTCGCGTGGGCCGGTGCGGACCTGCTCTACCCGCCGGACTGGCTGGCCGCGTCGACGGACGAGCTGGCGCGGGGCCTGCACGACGAGGTCGCCGACTTGGCACGCTGGACACGGCTCACGGCGGAGGCCGCGGCGTACGTGGCGGAGCGCTTCGCCGAGCGGCGCGTGGTGCCCGCCCTGGCGGACGCCGTGCTGGGCCTGCGCTGACCCGGCACGGCGGGGGGCGTCAGCCCCGCAGCCAGGCGCCCCCGAACCACAGGTCCGCCGTGCGGATGCGCCAGAGCGTCTTGCGGAACTCCCGCATGGACACCCCCGCCGGAGGCGCGGCCCTCCCGGACTCCGCCGTCGCCTCGACGGCCCGCAGCCACTCCTCCGACAACAGCGGTGCCAGCGCTCCGAAGCCCTCCGAGCGGACGATGTCGGAGGCCAGCTCCGCGGCGGCGGCGCCGGAGTGCTCCCCCCGCTCGGCGGCGGGGACCTGGTCGGCTCGAGGCTCGAGCGGGGGCAGCGGGCGCGTCCGCGCCTCGTAGTGCTCCCCGGACCAGGACGGATCGGGACCGGAGAGCTCGAACTTCCAGGGCTTGCCGTCCAGGGGGATGGCCGTCCCCTCGGGCCACACCCGGGCGAGGGCGCCGAAGGCGGCACGGTAGGAGACCTTCTCGGCCATCGCGAGCACGTCCGCCACCGCGGTGACCTCCGCATCGCCCAGGGGGTAGGCGACCATGGCGTCCGCGGAGTAGAGGCTGATGTGGCCCTGCATCCACCGCCCCGACCGGAACTGGCGGGCGAACAGGTACATCGCCTCGACCGGGTTGTTCGCGGGCTGGGTCCGGAACCACTCGCGGAGCCAGGCGTCATGGCCGGCGCGGACGCTGGGGCGCACCGCCCCCGAGCCCGCGGAGAGGAGCGCCTCCTGGGCCGACTCGCTCGTGTAGCGCAGGCTCTTGGCGGCACCGCCCTTGTAGAGCGGCCAGTTCCCGAGCATCACGGCCTCCCCGGGACCGCCGACGTCCGCACCGAGGTAGCGGCCCGTGTGGGCCTCGGACGGGGGGACGCCCCGACTCCGGCGGAGGGTGGCGCTCAGTTGCTCCGTGACGTCCTCCCCCGGGGCCAGGGGCGGAGTGGACATGCGGAAGGGCAGGCCGGCACGCTCCGAGAGGATGCGTCCGAGGCGGACGTCGAGGTCGTGGTCCTGCCCGTACGTCAGCGTCGAGATCTCCATGCCGCGGCCGCGCAGCAGCCCGATGAGGAGTCGGCTGTCCGCGCCGCCGGACACCCGGAGCTGCAGCGGGCGCTCCCCCACGCGTCGCTGCACGCGATCGGCGGACGCGCGCATCGCGTCCGCCAGCGCGTCGGCGCCCTCCTCGGGCGTGTGGTCGGCGGACAGCGGGTGGGTAAGCCCCGCGGGGGCCTCGACGTCCGTGACCCGGCCGTCATGGACCTGGACGGCGCGGTCCACGGGGAGCACGCGCACGTTCTCGAACGGGGACTGCCCCGTCATGGAGTAGCCGAAGGACAGGTACTCGGCCAGGTAGGACGGGGAGAGGGCCACGGCGTCACGGCGCCCGCCCGCCAGTGCCAGAGCGACGAGCAGCGGCCGGTTCGACAGGTAGACGTGTCCGCCGTCCTTACCCCAGTGGACGGCCTCGAAGGCCGGCACCGTGTTCCAGGCGGTGACCCGGCCGGTCCAGCGCTCCACCAGCACGGCGGCGTAGTGACCCCACACCGGCCGCTCGTAGACCAGGCGCCCCGCCCGCAGCCGCACCGCGTCCGCCAGGTCGGCCGCATCCTCGGCCCCGGCCATCACGGCCCACCGGTCGCCGCGCGCCGGGAGCACGGGCTCGGTGCCCCGCCGGGCGAACACCAGGGCCGACGTCGAGGCGGCCGGGTGCACGAGCGCCGGCTCGGCCTCGTAGTCCATGCCTACGAAGGGCGCGTAGCCCCGTGCCACGGACTCGAGCAGGCGGGCCGTGGCCGCCCTGTCCTGCTCCTCCACCCGGGACGTGCGCACGGCCACCAGGAAGTCGGTCACGGTCTGCTCCTCAGTCTCGGACCACACCCGGCACTGGGGGCGGGGCGGCATCAGTCTCGCCCGGGAGGGACCTCCACGCCGAGCCGTTCATAGAGGTCACGATACCGCCGTGCATTCGCCGCCCAGGTGCGGGTGCCCACGGCCCAGGCGCGTCCGGCGGATCCGAGCGCCTCCCGCCGTCCGGGCTCCGCGATGAGGTCCCCGAGGCGGCGCGCCCACGCCGCCGGGTCCTCCGCCGGCACGAGCGCTCCGGTGACGCCGTCCTGCACGAGCTCGGCGAGCGCGGGGAGGTCCGAGGCCACCACGGGCGTGCCCACGGCGGACGCCTCCACCGACTTCATGGGCGTCACCGCGCGGGTGACCGGGAGGTCGCGGCGGGGCACGGTGAATACGTCCAGGCTGACCTGCTCCCAGAGCGCCTCGGACCGGGCGACGCGGCCGGGGAAGCGCACGCGGTCCGCGATCCCGAGGTCGGAGGCGAGGCTGCGGAGGGCCGGAAGGCTGGCCCCGTCACCGGCGATGGACACCCGCAGGTCGGGGTGGCCCGGCATCAGGAGGGCCGCGGCGCGCAGGAGGGTGTCGAGGCCCTCGTATCCCACCAGGGAGGACACGGTGCCGATGTACACGTGGTCCTCGGCCAGCCCCAGACGGCGGCGGGCCTCGGCACGGGTGGGCGGCTCGGCCAGGAACGCCTCGCCGATCGCGTTGGGGCACACCGTGATGTCCTCCGCGGCCACGCCCTGGGCGCGCAGGCGGGCGGCCATGGTCTCCCCCAGGGTCACGACGGCGTCCGCGGACCGTGCCGCCTCCTCCTCCCGCGCCACGAACTCGCGGTAGCGCTGGGAGGTGAGGGCGGCGTCGTCGCGCTGGGACGCCCACGTGTCCGCGAGCTGGCCCCGGACCTCGTAGACCCACGGGATGCCGTAGGCCTCGGCCACGGACCGCACCGCCACGGCGTTCACGAAGTGAGTGGTGGTGTGCAGCGCCTGCGGCCGGAAGCGCTCGACCTCCGCCGCGAGGAGGCACGCGTGCTGGTCGATCCGGGCCGCGGTGCCCTGGGCCAGGCGCCACGGGGTGAGGCGGCGGTAGCGGACACCGTCCACCACGTCCTCGCGTGCCGCCCACGGGACGCCCACCTGGGCCGGCCAGCCCGGCCTGGTGACGGCCTCCACATGGATCCCGGCGTCCGCGAGCGCGCGCAGCGTCGAGTGGCTGCGCTGCGCGTAGCCGGACCCGGTGTGGGGCAGCGAGTTGGTGAGCACGTGGAGGACGCGCCCCGGCAGGGGGGTGTAGGGCGCGTGGCGGGGCACGCGCGGGCGGTGTCCCGCGAACGCGGCCGCCTCCCCCGCCATGCGCCGGTGCAGGTCGCCGAGTCCGCGCCGGTCCGAGGCGGTGACCGCGGCGTCGAGGTCTCCGCGGTGCAGCGCCAGACGGGCGGCGGCGGCGTGCCACGCGGTGCCGCGGCCATCCTCCGGGACGGCCTCCAGCAGTCCGGCGGCGAGGGCGGCGTCGCCCAGCAGCAGGGCGGCGTCCGCGCGGGCGACGGCGGCGGGCCGGGCATCGCCGGCCGCTCCGGCGCGCTCATCACCGGCGACCCGGGCGCGGGCCTCGGCGGTGCGGCCCTGCATCTCCAGTCCCACGGCGGCGGCCACGGAGCCGAGCCCCGGACCTCGACCGGCGGTGGCGACGAGCGTGCCGAGGGGGCCCCGCCACGCGGCGGGCAGCCGACGGGAGCCCTGCAGGAGCAGCCGCAGCGGATCGTCCACCACGTGCTCGGCGACGATCTGGGCGGTCAGCGCGGCGTGGCGCGCCCACGGGACCTCCCGCACTCGTCCCAGGAGACCGGAGATGCTCCGCTGATCCACTGACCCTCCCGTGTGTCTGGCCCGGACGCCGGTGCACACGGAACGCGTCCGGTGCGCCGCCCACTCTAGCCACGTCGGGCGCGCCGGACGGGTTGCTAGGGTGAGCCCCGGTGCCGCCGCGTGACGCGCGGCACGTCCGGGCGCCGCAGCCGGCGCACCGGCCTGCCGTCCTCCGAAAGGCGAACCTCGCGTGCGACTGCTCCCCCTCAGCGGGCGCCTGGCCCTGGTCGGCCTGGGCCTGCTCCTCCTGGCCGGCGTGTGCGCCGCCCTCCGGTGGGGAGTGGCCGCCCGCGTCGCGGCCGGTCTCGGCGCGGCCCTCGTCGGCGGGTACCTCGTGCTCAGCGCCCGCGCCCTCACCCGCACGCTCGCCACCGCGTCCACCGCCCAGGCGCGCACGGCGCGTCGGCACCAGGACTCCGCCCGGGACCAGGCGAGCCGGCTGGAGTCGCTGGGCGACGACGTCGCCGCCCTGCGCGGAGACCTCTCGGCACTGAGGGACGAGGTCGCGACCCTGCGCACCGGGGTGCGCACCGTCGGCACGGAGGTCGCGGCCGTTGACGCACGGGGCGCGCGCCAGGCCGAGGCCCTCCTGTCCGAGGTCGCCGGCCTGCGGGCACGCGCCGAGACCGCCTCCGCCTCCCTGGACGCCGCGGCCACGGACCTCGCAGACCTCCGCCGGCGGGTCGGCGCCCCGGCGCCGGCGCGCCAGGGGTGGGACGAGCTCGCCCGACTGCGCCGCCCCGGTCCCTGCCTCGTGCTGCTGCGCAGAGAGGAGCTCGCCGCGGCCCTCGCGGGGGCGGACGAGACGACGCCGGTCCTCGTCGGCGCCGAGGCGGAGGCCGTGCTCGCCCACGGCACCCCCCACACCGTCGGCGGGGTCCTGTTCTCCCTGGAGGACGCGGCGGGCCTGCCCGACGCGCGGCTCGCGGCCCTGACCGCGGCTCTGGCCTGGCTGCGGCCCGGGGTGCCGGTCCTGGGCGTGGGCCGGCACGCGGTGCTGCTGGACGGCCAGGCGGGCGCCCTCGCCGAGCGGGTCGGCCACGCCGTGGCGCCGCAGCGTCTCGGGCCCCACGTCGTGCGGCTGGTGCCGGTCGGGCCGCCGACGTTCACCTCCGCCCCCGGCGGGAAGGGCTGACATGCGGGTCGTCTTCTTCGACGCGATCCTCGAGTCGCACGTTACGGAGTCGCTGGCGCGCGCGTTCCGCGCGGCCGGCCACGAGGTCCTCTCCACGGGCCGACTCCACCACGGACACCGCTTCAGCACGGACGACGCCCTGGCCCGCACCCTGGAGCCCCACCTGGCCGCCGTCCGGGACTTCCGGCCCGACTGGGTGATCGTCTTCCGACCCGCCACCGCGCCCTGGCCGGTGCTGCGCCTGCTGCGCGGGACCGGGGCCCAGCTGGCCGTGTGGCTGTCCGACGATCCGGTGCTGTTCGAGCACTCCTACGGCCCGGTCATCGACCTCTACGACCTGGTGATGCACTGCGGCGACGCCCGCGTGCTGCGCTTCCACGAGGAGCGTGCGGGCCGCCCCACGGGCGTCAACATCCCGTTCTGGACGGACCACACGGCGTTCCCGCGCGTCCACGGCGCGCTCCCGGCCGAGGCGGACGCCCTGTTCCTCGGCAACGTCACCGGCCCGGTCCGCCGCCGTCGCTACGAGCAGCTCGCCGCCATGGAGAGCCGGGTGCGCATCCACGGCGCCGTCGGCGACGATCCCGCGGGGCTGGGCGGAGGCTACCTCGACACCGACGCCGAGGTGGCGGCCGCCGCCGCCCGGGTGCGCACGGCGCTGAACATCCCCCAGGTCTTCGCCGACCACCGAGGCACGGACACCTGGTTCCCCGGCCTCGACCGGCTCGGCTCCTTCGAGGTGCCCAGCCGCGTGGTCCAGTACGCGGCGCTGGGCCTGCCCACGGTGACCGTGGACCCCACTCGCACCGCGTGCGCCTCCCTCCCCGAGCAGCACGTGGTGCCGGACGTGGCCGCCGCCGACGCCTGGGTGCAGTCCCTCATCCGGGACGACGGCCTCGCCGAGGCCGGGGAGCGCATGGCCGCCCGGTTCGACCGCTCCTTCTGCGCGGCCGCCCGCGTGCTCGCCTTCGAGTCGCTCGTGGCGGACGACTCCTGGCGCCGGCTCGACGCCCAGGAGCGGGCCACCTGGTTCCTGCAGTTCGACGGGCGCACGCGCCCCTCGTCGGCCGACGGCGAGGGGTCGACATCGGTTCCAGCGCCGACGTCGACCCCGGCACCGACCCCCGTGCCGCCCACGGTCGGAGGCGGGGTCGTGGGCCGCCCGACCTCCCTCGTCCTCGTCGCCGCGCAGGCCCCGCCGCGCTTCAGCGCCCTCGACGTCCTGGCACGCGAGCTGCGGGATCGGCGGCCCGAGGCGTCCGTCCGTGTCGGGGCGGAGGCCGCGGACCTGCTCACCGCCCTCCCTCGTCGCCCCGGACGGGCCGACACACACGGGATCGACGTGGACGCCCTCCTGGCCGGGATCGACGGCGGGACCGCTCCCGTACTGGTCTGTGGCGAGGGCGCCTGGCCCGATCCGGACGGGGCCGCCCGACTGCGCGCGGCCGGCGGGGCGAGCATCCTGGTGCTGCGGAGCGAGGCGGTGAACCTGGCGGACCTGGAGCGCTTCGACCTGGTCGTGGGCGTCGGCCCGGCCGCCATCGCCCAGGAGGTGCTGGTGCGGGCCCTCCCCCGCGGGGTCATGGGCCAGGGGCTCGTCGAGTCCGCCTTCCTGGACGCCCTCCGCACGATGCCGGTGCGGCCCGGGGCGGTCGTGGTCGGATCCGCCGGCGACCCCCTCGCCCTCGCACCGGACGGGGTCGGCGCCCCCGACGTCCTCACGCCCCGGGGCGCGGCCGGGGCCGACGTCGCCGCGCTCGCCGAGCTGCTCTCGCGCGACACGGTGCTCCTCGAGCCCACCGTGGCGGGAGCACGCCACATCCCGTCGGCGCTGACCCCCTACGCCCTGTGCGCCGGCGCACACGTAGTCGCCCGGCGCCACCGCTCACCCACCCTGCCGCGCTGGTACCGGGACGAGGTGCGCCGGGCCGCCGACGCCGGGGAGGCCCGTGCGCGACGCGACGCCGACGCCGCGGATCCCGCCCAGGACCCGGGGCTCCGCCTGCCCCGCCAGCGCCGGGCGTTCGCGGCGGCCGCCCAGCTGGACGCCTGGTGCGCCGCCGCGCTCGGCCATGCCGCGGCGCGCCACGACGACGACGTGCCGGCCTCCGCTGCGGTCCTGCGGCCGGAGGGTGCGGTCACCGTGGCTCCCGGCGCAGAAGTGCGCCTCGACGACGGATGGGGCGAGGCCGTCGACCCGGCCCGCGGGGCCGTGCGGATCGCCCTGCGGCTCGGCCCTGACGAAGCTGTTCGTGCAGTCACCCTGACCTCCGGCGGCGCGACCGTCCGCGCCGTGCTCCCCGGGGACTGCTCCCGCGCCGACCTCGTGCTCCGGCGCGCCGACCTGACCGCCCCCGGAGGAGCCGTGCTCACGCTGGCCGCCGACCCCACCGAGCCGCTGCCGCGGCAGGTCCGGCTCACCGTGGCGGCCGAGGCCTCGACGGATCCGGCCCCGCCCGCCGCGGCCCTCGACTCCCCCCTGATCGTGGTGCGTCCCGGCGCGCCGGAGAGGCGCCACCCATGACCGCTCACCCCACCGACCCCCGCCGCATCCTGATGGTGCGGGGCGGGGACCACCGCTGGGTGCGGCACGATCGCGCCCTGCTCCGCGCGCTGCAGCTGGGCGGGCACACCGTGGTGGACCTGGACCTCGGGCGTCACCCCACCGCCGTGCCCACCCCGTTCATGGAGCCGGCGCCCACCCGGCCCGTGGACCTGCGCGCGCTAGACCGACTCGTGGACCGTGCGCGTCCGGACCTCGTGCTCTTCGCGGGCGAGGCACTGCGGCCCGACCCCGCCACCGCCGCCGACCTCCGCGCCCGCGGCGCACGCCTGCTGGGCGTCGCACGCCTGCCCGAGGACGCGACGGACGAGCGAGCCGCCGAGGTGGACGGGCTGCTGGACCTCGTGGGCTCCTCCACCGCCGTGACGCGCCCCCCCGGCGGTCCGGTGACGTACGGGGACCGGATCGCCGAGACCCTCGACGCCCTCCCCGCCCCCCGGAGCCGGCGGACGCCGCCGCGCGTCGTGCTGGTCTCCGGGTACTACGGTGCCGGCAACCGCGGGGACGAGCTGCTGCTGGCCACGCTGGCCCGCACCCTGGAGGAGGGCCTGGAGGACGTCCAGGTGGTGGTGGCCGCCAACGACCCCGCCGCCGTCGAGCGGGTGCACGGCCTCCCGGCGTTCGCCCGCGCGGACCTTACCGCGGCGGAGGAGCACGCCGCCCGCGCGACCGCCGTGGTCCTGGGCCCGGGCGGGCACTGGCACGACTACTCGATCGCCGCCGCCGGGGGCCTCGCCGGCGCCTTCCGGGGCACCCGGGTCTCCCCCGCGCACATGGCCCAGCTGCCGCTGCTCGTGGCGGGGTACGGAGGCCGGGTGATCGTGCACGGGATGGGCGTCGGACCGCTGGAGGATCCCGCAGCCCGGGCGGCCGTCCGGCTCACCGGCCGGGTGAGCCACGCCGTGTCCGTGCGGGACGAGGCCTCCCGCGCGCTGCTGGAGCCGCTGGCCGCGGACTGGCCCGCGCCCGTGACCGTGGCCCCGGACGTCGTCTACGGTCTCGACCTGCCGGAGTGCGCTCCGGCAGGGGCGGAGGACGAGGGCTGGATCGCCGTGAGCCTGCGCCCCTGGGGGGACGACGCCGACCGCCGGCGCGAGCTGTTGCGGGAGGTAGTGGCCGCCGCGGCGGGGCGCGGTCTGCGGATCGTGGGCATCCCGATGCAGCCCACGGACACCGCTCCGCTCGACGAGCTGGGCGCCGTGGCGGAGGCGGAGGGCGTGCCCGTCACGATCCTCGCCGCAGACGCCCCCGACGACGACGTCCTGCGCGCCCTCGGGGGCGCCCGGGCGGCCGTGACGATGCGCCTGCACGCCGCACTGCTGCGCCACCGAACACGGGGGACGGCGGTCGGCCTCGCCTACGATCCCAAGGTGCTCGCGCACTTCGCTGAGCTGGGCCGCGCGGAGGACGCCCTCCCCCTCGAGGTGGATCCGGCGCTCTTCCGCGCGCGGCTGGAGGCCGCCCTCGACAGCGTGCGCCTGCCTGCCACGGCGGCCCTGGCCGTGGCGGAGCGGGAGGCGGCGGCGCGCCGGGACACGCAGCGGCTCGTGGAGATGCTCCGCCAGGCGCCCGTGACGCTGCCGGACCCGGCGTGGGTCCGGTACACGCCGCGACGCTGACGCGCCCCGACGCTGGCCCCCGACGCGGACCCCCGACGCGGACCCGCCGGGGGTCGGCCTTGCCGGGGGTCAGCGTCGGGTCAGCGGTAGGTCACCCGCGGCGCCACTGGCCGCGGGTGTCGATCACGCGCTTGTCGGCCACGCGGTCGCCGAGGTCGGCGAAGGCGGAGTGGTCCACCAGCAGCACCACGATGTCGGCGGCGTCCAGGGCCTCGTCGGCCGCGACCAGGCGCACGTTGTCCTTGCCCTGCAGCGCGGCCGGCAGCTCCGTCACGTGCGGCTCGACCACGAGCACGTCGGACCCGGAGAACTGGCCCGCCAGCTCGGCCGCGATGTTCAGGGCCGGGGATTCACGCAGGTCGTCGATGTTCGGCTTGAAGGCCAGGCCGAGGGCTGCGACGACCGGAGCGCGGCCGGTGGCCTGCTGGACGTCGAAGGCCGCAGCCTTGACCTGGTCGATGACCCACTTGGGCTTGCCGTCGTTGATCTCCCGGGCCGCGCGGATCAGCCGGGCGGTCTGCGGGGCGGCGTCCACGATGAACCACGGGTCCACGGCGATGCAGTGGCCGCCCACGCCGGGGCCCGGCTGCAGGATGTTCACGCGGGGATGGTGGTTGGCGAGCTCGATGAGCTCCCACACGTCGATGCCCTGCTCGGCGCAGATCACGGACAGCTCGTTGGCGAAGGCGATGTTGACGTCGCGGAAGGAGTTCTCCACGAGCTTGGCCATCTCCGCGGTGCGGGTGTCCGTCAGCAGGATCTCGCCCTCGCAGAACGTGCGGTAGAGGTCGCGGGCCCGCTCGGCCGCGCGCCGGGTCGAGCCGCCGACGATCCGGTCGTTGGTCACGAGCTCGACCATCACACGGCCCGGGAGCACCCGCTCGGGGCAGTGGGCGAAGTCCAGCTCGGACTTGCGCAGCTCAGGACGCTCGGCGAAGATCACCTCGGCCATGTGCTCGGTGGCGCCGGGGGGCGAGGTGGACTCGAGGATGACGAGCTCGTCACCCGTCAGCTGCGGGGCCAGGCCGCGGGCGGCGGCCTCGATGTAGCCCAGGTCCGGGGAGTGCCCGTCCTTGAACGGGGTCGGCACGGCGACGATGTAGGCGTCCGCCGCCGGCGTCGTCGTCGAGGCGCTGAGCAGGCCCTTCTCGACGCCGCGCGCGACGAACCCGGCCAGGTCCGGCTCCACGAAGGGCACCGTGCCCGCATTCACGGCGTCCACCGTGCGGTCCGAGACGTCCACGCCGTGCACGCGCACGCCGTTCTCCGCCAGGATGGCAGCCGTCGGCAGTCCGATGTAGCCCAGGCCGATGACGGCCACTGTGCTGATACTGGTCACGGGGGTCCCTTCTAGGTGCGGCGGCACGCCGGGCATGGCGGAGCGCCTTGGATTCAAGTATATGAGGGCCGCTCAGAGCGCGGCCGGGGCGGCAGGACGGCGTCCCTCCACAGGTCCGCCACGACGCGCTCGTCGTAGCGCCCCACCTCGGTCCTGGCCAGGTCGGACAGGGCGGCCCAGTCCCCCTCCGCGTCCGCCGCGTCGAGGATGCGCTGAGCCGCCGCCTGCGCGTCCGCGACGATCCAGCGGTCGTCGAAGACGTCGCGTGCGCCCTCGCGGTCCCAGACCACGGGCACGGCACCGGAGACCATCCCCTCGACGGGCGCGAGGTGGAAGCTCTCCGTCGCGCTCGGCGAGAGCATCCAGCCCACCTTGGTGTACCAGGTGCCCATGTCCGCCCCGAAGGGCTCGAAGGCCACGGCGTCCCGCAGCGGGCCGGCACCGAGCCGCGCGAAGAGGTCCAGGTACCCCTCGCGCTCCAGCGGCTTGCGCCACACATGGGGGTACTCCCACGGCATGCGGCCGCGGATGTGGAGGGTGAAGCGGTCGTCCTCCGCGCGCAGCCGGCCCAGGAGGTCCAGGGCTCGGTCCGGGCGTTTGAGCAGGGGGACGATCCCCACCATGCCGAGCCGGAACCGGCGGCCCTCCCGGCCGGGGCGCGCCAGGTCCGCGAAGGAGACGGCGTTCGGGATGACCCGGACGCGGGAGGGGTCGATGTCGAGGGCGTCGAGCACGTGGCCGCGGTTCATCTCCGAGACCACCACGAGGACGTCGACACGGGAGGTGTCGATGTCCTTCAGCCAGCCTCCGCGCAGCTCGAACATGTGTAGCCGCACGACGAGCCGCTGGTCCGGGCGGACTCGCTGGGAGAACCACACCGCGTTCGGCCCGGCCCACTCGCACACCACGACGTCGGCCCAGTCCAGCAGCTGCTGGGAGGCGGACTCGTCGTGCTCGTGGAGGGTCTCCCATTGGTCGATGCGCAGCTCCACGTCGGGATCGGCCTGCAGCATGTCCACGAGCTCGCCGGCGAACTTGAGGTCGTGGGCGGCCAGCAGGACCTTGGTCCGGTGGCCGGACGGCCGAGCGGACGCGCGGGGTCGCTCCGCGGCGCCCACCCGCTCGAGGATCCGGCGCAGCGCCTCGGCCCGCCGGGTCATGCGGTAAGGCTCCGCCGCCGCCAGCACGTGGGCGGACAGCTCGGCCAGGTGCGGCTGGGCGGCGGCCAGCCGCTCGGCGATCTCCTCGGGGCCGTCCGCCAGGGCGTCCACGAAGAGGGGGTAGTCCCTGCCCAGGAGGTCCTCGTGGATGGTGGTGCGGTTGACCAGCGGGGGCACGCCCAGGGCGCAGCTCTCCAGCACCTTCGTGGAGATCTCGAGGGAGAGGTCGAGCGCCGGTGAGCGCCACCCCAGGGAGACGTGGGAACGGGCCATCGCGGTCATGCTGTCGGCGCGGCTCAGCGCGCCCGTCCAGGTGAGGCCCGGCGCCGGGGAGTCCAGCAGCCCCAGCATCCTGGCGGACCATCCCGGGTGCTTCGGCTCCCGGTGCACCTTGTCCCCCACCATGGTCAGGCGTGCGTCGAGGCCGCGTCCGCGGAGCGCCTCGAGGATCTGGGGCATGCGGTCGGTGCGCCAGTCATGGGCGAACTTGCCCGCGTACACGAGGTGCATCTCGCCCTCGGCGCGCTCCTCGGCCGGGAGGGGCCGCACGTCGTCGGGCACCATCGGGGAGAGCAGCTCGGTGCGCCCCGCCGCAGCGGGCACCAGGGCCTCGAGGACGGCGCGGGCGTGCTCGGTCTGGGCCAGCATGAGCCGGCTGCCCTCGGCCACGCGGCTGACCCGGCGGATCAGGGCGTCCGGGAACCCGCCGCCGATGTAGCCGTACTCGGTGATGTAAGACCACAGCTTCCCCTTGAGGCGGCCCCGCTCGACGAGCTCGAGGCACATCTCGCTGCCGCGGACGAGCACGACGTCGAAGTCCAGCTCGGCGTCGAGCGCCTCCAGGGCCTCGGCCGCGCGGGTGTGGGACATGCCGTCCTCCCCGTGACGCACGCGCGCCTCGTGGACCGTCACGCCCCGCAGCCGGCGCAGGGGTCCGCTCAGCAGGTCCCTCGTCTCCGGGGCCTTGAGCTGCACGTGCACCTGGGCACCCGTGAGCGCGAAGGTCTCGGCCAGGGAGGGCAGCCAGATGGCCGAGCCATCCATCACGTTGAGGTTGACGTCCCCGTAGAGCAGGACACGCACGGCGGACACGTTCGAGGCGGGGATCTCAGGCATGGGCGGTCTCCTCGGCGGCGGTGAGCAGGTCGGCGATCCCGTAGGGCGCGTCGCCCGGATCCTCGGAGAAGTGGACCGGCGCGCGGCGCGATCCCGGGTGGAGGGGCATCAGGGTGGACTGGCGCTGGAGCAGCAGGGCGCCGATCTCGAAGCGCTGGTCGCCGCGGACCACCAGCCAGCAGGTGGCCCCGCGTTGGGAGGCGGCGCGCACGGCGGTCATGAGCTCGAGCAGGAGGGCGACGCCGGATGTGGTGAGGGCGCCCGCCCACAGGCCGGTGAACGCCTCGAGGTCCACCACGACGGTCTCCGCCCGCGTGGCCACGGCCACGCTGGTGCCCGGCTGGAGGGCCACCACGCGGTAGCCGTCGGCCTCGAGGGAGGCGCGCAGGTCGGAGGCGAGGAGACCGACGACGGTCCGGTGCCCGCCCTCGGACCGTCCCGTGTCCACGATCCCGAGGGCCCGTTCGAGCCGGTCGCTCGCGTCCGGGTCCGTGCCGATCGCGGCCGCCCCGCGGCCGGGCACGCCCTTGGCCGCGGTGCTGGCCGCGGCTCCTCCGGCGAGGCCGAGGGCGTCGCGGGCGGTCTCGGCGTCCCTCTTGCCCGCCGCGCCCCACCGCACCCCGAAGACCCCGCGGATCTCCTGGGCGACGGGCTTGGGGAGCTGACGCAGCAGGAGGCCGCCGGTGCGGCGCAGTCGGACGCGTGCGTCCGGCGGGAGCGCGCGGGCGGCGCGCCGGAGGCCGCGCTGGATCTTGGGACCTGGCATGGAGGTGACCTGCTCTCCGAAGGGACGAGGGGACGGACGCGGAGGACCGGGGGGCACCTCGAGGGTAACAGCGCCGGTGGTCTCGCCCCGTGGACGCCGGCAGAACCCCGGGCGTCGGGCGGCGCGCGGAGGACTCAGCGCGTGTCGGCGAGCGCCCGCAGCAGGCGCTCGTACCGCGCGGACACGGCCCGCAAGTCCGCGTGCGCGGCCACCCATGCCCGGGCCCCGGTGCCCACGTCCGTGCGGGCGGGGTCGGCGGCGAGGGCGGCGAGGTGGGCCACGAGGTCCTCGGTCCGCGGGCCCACGACGTCGGCACCGCCGGCGTCCTCGAGGGTGCGGGCGGCCTCGCCCGTGACCATGCCGGTCACGTGCCGGCCCACCGCGAGCACCTCGTAGGTCTTGGAGGGCACGGTGTGGCGGAAGCTGGGCCAGTCGGCGCGCAGGGCGACCACCAGGGTGTCCGCCCACGCGTACTGGGCGGCCACGTCCTCCCCCGCCACGGGACCGAGGATCTCCGCGGCGCCGCCGAGCCGGGCGTCGAGCGCCTCCAGGTCCTCCCGCCGGGTGCCCTCCCCCACGATCCGCACCCGGACGCCCGGGTGGCTCGCGCGCAGGGCGGCCGCGGCCTCCACGAGGCGCTCGAGCCCCTGGCTCTCGCCCATGTTGCCCAGGTACAGCACGTGGAGCTCACCGGCGGCGCGCTCGCGCCGCGGCGCCACGGCCAGGCGGGCCAGGTCCACACCGTTGCCCAGGGTGCGGACCACCCGCACCCCCCGCCCGCGCAGCGTCTCCGCGAAGCCGTCCGTGACGGTCACCACGAGTCGGGCCGCGCGCTGACCGCCGGTCACGACGCGCTCCATCGCGGCGCCCAGCAGGCCCTGGTGCACCCCGGCCTCGTGGGCGAGATCCGGCCAGGCGTCACGCATCTCCAGCACGAGGGGGCGGCGCCAGAGGCGGGAGAGCACGACGCCGGGCACCACCACGGGCAGGGCGGGCACGGTGGCCACCACCACGTCCGGGCGTCGGGTGGCCATCCCACGCGGGATGGCGAGCAGCGCGTGCACCACCGCCTCGGCGAAGCGGCCGTTGCGGCCGGCCTCCCCCAGGGGCAGGCGAGGCGTGGGCAGGACACGTTCGCCGTCGGGCCCGGCGAAGGGGCGCACGCCCCCGGGCGCGACGACGTCGACGTCCCAGCCCGCCGACCGCAGCGCCGCCACGACCGCGCCCCAGCGACGGGCGGGCGGGGTGCGCTCGGGCCGGTAGGAGTGGGAGACGAGCAGGAGGCGGGGGCGGCGCGGCTCAGTCGTCACAGGGGTCCTCCCCGAGGGCGGGTGCGGGCGTGGTGCCGGTCAGCAGGGTCAGCACGGGGGCGGGCCCGCCGGCGGCCTGGGCCTTCTTCTCCTTCGTGGGCTCGTGCTCGTCGACGTAGCGCTGGACGTCGTCGTCGGCGAGGGCGGACCGCAGGTCCGCCAGCTTGTCCTCGTCGAGCTCGACGATGGCGTCGCCGTTCGGCCCCTCCGCGAAGCCCTTGCGAGGCACCGTGAACATCTCGACGTCCTCGCCGCGGACGTCGCGCAGCTGCCACGCGAGCGAGGCGATCACGCCCGACGTGAGCCCCTCGTCCACACCGAGGTGGTCGGAGAACGTGGCGACGACCTCGGTGGTGCGGGCGGGATTGCCCAGGATCTGCGGGCTGAGGAAGCGGTCCATCGCCCCGGCCAGGTAGCGCTGCTGGTTCTTCACGCGGGTGACGTCACCGTCGTCGAAGGCGTGCCGTTCGCGCACGTAGCGCAGGGCGGCGGTGTCCTGCAGCAGGATGTGTCCGCGCGGGTAGTACGAGGGGTTGGCCTGACCGGAGGAGAAGGCCTGCGGGTTGCAGACCTCGACGCCGCCCAGCGCATTCGTCACGCCCCGGAAGCCCTGGAAGTCGACCTCGAGGACGTGGTGGATCGGCACTCCCAGCAGCAGCTCCACCGTGTCCACGGCGAGCGCGTAGCCGCCCGTGTCGAAGGCCGAGTTGATCTTCGCCTCACCGTGGCCGGGCACGGTGACCCACGAATCCCGCAGCACGGACATGACGTAGACCTGGCGTCGGTCCGCGGGGATGTGCACGAGCATCATGGTGTCCGAGCGCTGGCCCATGTCCTGCTCGCCCTCGCCCTCGCGGGAGTCGGAGCCCAGGACGAGCACGTTCAACGGGCCGTTGCCGGCCGCCTGCTCGAGCGCCCCCACGTCCACCGTCTGCCGGTGGTCGTCGAAGGTGCGCCCGAGCGAGCCCGCGTACCAGGCGCCCAGACCGAGCAGCGCCGCGAGCAGGACGGCGAGCACGCCGACGACCCACGGCCAGCGCCGGCGGCGCCGCGCGACCGGCGAGGCGTCGTCGCGCGGGGACTCGGGACGCGGCAGGGGCTCGGGCGTCCAGGACGCGGCCGGGGGATGGCTCACTCGTGTCTCCTGCTCAAGGTCGGGGGTCAGCCCAGTCTACGGACGCCCCGTCAGGCGTCGGCCGCCGCGGCCCGGCGACGGCGCGGCCTGGGCTGGCAGCGCGGGCACAGGTGGCTCGCACGGTTCATGAACGGCTCGCGGACGATGCGGGAGTCGACCCCCTCGGCGGCGCAGCGGCGACACGGCTGCCCGGTGCGCCCGTAGGCCGCCAAGGAGCGGGCGAAGTAGCCCGATCGCCCGTCCACGTTGACGTAGAGCGCGTCGAAGCTCGTGCCGCCCACCTCCAGGGCCCGGCACATCACGTCCTGGACGGCCGCCATGAGGCGCAGCGTGTCCGCCCGGCGCATGCGCTCGGTCGGGCGCTCGGGGTGCAGGCGGGCGCCCCAGAGGGCCTCGTCCGCGTAGATGTTGCCGATCCCGGAGACCAGCGACTGGTCCAGCAGCGCGCGCTTGAGGGTGGAGCGGCGCCGTGCCAGGCGCGCGTGCACGGCCACGGGGTCGAACAACGGGTGCAGCGGGTCCAGGGCGATGTGGGCGGCCGTGGTGGGGATCCGCTCGCCGCCGGCGGCGTCGTCGGGCCGCAGCGCGTCGAGCCACCAGCCGCCGAAGATCCGCTGGTCCACGAACCGCAGCTCGCGGGCGGAGCCGTCCGCCGCGGTGACGGGCAGGCGCAGGCGCAGGTGTCGCTGGTCGGCGGCCCCCGGTTCGTCCACGAGGATCTGCCCGCTCATCCCCAGGTGCACGACGACGGCGTCGTCGCCCTCGGCCAGGGGCAGCCAGAGGAACTTGCCGCGGCGAGCCGGCTCGGCCAGCTGGGCGCCGCGCAGCCGCTCCCGGAGGGCGTCCGCACCGCCGGGGCTGCGACGCAGCGAGCGGGGGTCGAGGACCTCGAGCTCCGCGGCGACGGCGTCCGTGGCCCACCGGGCCAGGCCGCGCCGGACGACCTCGGCCTCGGGCAGCTCCGGCACGGGCTCAGCGCCCCGCGGCCGGCAGGCCCGCCTCGAGGGCGGGCCATGAGGCGGCCGCGGCGTCCCGCTCGGCCTGCTTCTTGGAGCTGGCGACGGCGGAGCCGTACTCGCGCTCGCCGACGACGAGGGTGGCCCGGTAGCGGGGGTCGTGCGCGGGGCCCTGCCCCTCGATCGCGTAGCGGACGGCGCCGAGACCGTGGCGGCTGGCGGCCTCGGCCACGACCGTCTTCCAGTCGGTGCTCTCGCGCAGCAGGTCCGGCTCGTCCAGCAGCGGCACCACGTGGCGGTGCACGAGTGCGGCCGCGGCCACGGCCCCGTGGTCCACGTAGACGGCGCCGATGAGCGCCTCGAGGGTGTCGGCGAGGATCGAGTCCTTGTCCGCCCCGCCGGTGCGGCGCTCCCCCGTGCCCAGGCGCACGAACGGGCCGATGCCGATCCGGCGCGCCACCTTCGCCAGGGCACGCGTGGACACGACGGCGGCCCGGCGGCGCGCGAGGTCGCCCTCGGCCAGGTCCGGGTACACCGTGAAGATGTGGTCGGTGACCACGTAGCCCAGCACCGAGTCCCCGAGGAACTCGAGGCGCTCGTTGGTGGGCAGCCCGCCCTGCTCGTAGGCGAACGAGCGGTGCGTCAGAGCGCGTTCGAGCGTCCCGGCGGTGATGTGCACGCCGAGACGCTCGAACAGCTCTTCTGGCTCGGGCGCGGGCTCAGGCCCGCGGCGAGCCGACGGGGACGCCATCTCAGGCGTCGGCGACCTTGCGGCCCTTGTACTCGAAGAACAGGGGGGTGCCGGCGGCGTCGGTCTTCAGCTCGGCCTGGTGGGGCAGGCGGTACGAGACGCGACCGTTCTCGACGGACTTCACCAGGGCGGGCGCGGTGGCCTTCCACTGCGACCGGCGGGCACGGGTGTTGGCACGGGACATCTTCCGCTTCGGGACTGCCACGACTATCTCTCTTCTGTCTCGGTGATGGAGGTCTCTGAGGTGCCCGCGAGGTGGGCCAGGGCGGCCCAGCGCGGGTCCACGCGCTCGTGGGCGTGCCCCTCGGGCGCGTCCTCGAGGCGGATGCCGCAGTCGGCGCACAGGCCCTCGCAGTCCGGCCGGCACAGCGGCTGGAACGGGAGGGCGATGACCACGGCGTCCCGGAACACGGGTTCCAGGTCCACGGTCTCGCGCACCACGAGCGGCTGCTCGCCGGCGTCGTCCTCGGACGTGCCGGTGAGGTACAGCTCCTGCAGGTCCACGGTGATCCCCTCGTGCAGCGGGCGCAGGCAACGGCCGCACTCGCCCTTCAGGGTCGCGTCCGCGGTGCCGGTGACGAGGACGCCCTCGTGCACCGACTCCAGACGCAGGTCCAGTTCGACGGGGTCCCCCTCGGGGATCCCCAGCAGCGGCGTGGAGACGCCCGCAGGGGCGGGCCACTCGGCCGTCAGCTCGCGCTGGACTCCGGCCCCGCGCGTCAGATCGCGCACGGGGATCACCCACGGCGAGTCGGCGCCGTGGTGCTGGATGCTGTCCATGGTCGCTCCTCTCGGCGGGTGGGACGGCGGGGGTACACGGCCCGTCCGCACGCCCTCTGCGGGGGTGCGATGCGGCCTGGACACGGGTCCAGCCACGACGGACCGACAGCCCATCCTACCGGGTGGGTCCGCCTCGGCCAAAGCCGGCGGCAGCCCGCGCGTCGCCGGCCCGGCTCAGAGCCCGGCGGTGAACTCCCGGAGCCAGGCCCGCAGGTCGGCCCCGAGGTCCTCGTGCCGCGCCCCGAACTCGATGACCGCCTGGAGGTAGCCGAGCTTGTCCCCCGTGTCGTAGCGGCGGCCGTCGAAGACGACGGCGTGCACGCCGCGACCCTCACCGTCCTCCGTGGCCAGCCTCTGCAGCGCGTCGGTGAGC
Source organism: Micrococcus sp. H39-S4 (assembly GCF_027158145.1). Classification (NCBI taxonomy): domain Bacteria; kingdom Bacillati; phylum Actinomycetota; class Actinomycetes; order Micrococcales; family Micrococcaceae; genus Micrococcus; species Micrococcus sp. H39-S4. The sequence continues at coordinate 261,102 of NZ_JAPVLT010000001.1, read as the reverse complement.
TGGATCTCCCCGCCGCGGCCGGGCGGGGTCTCGTCCAGCACGTCGAACACCTGCGGGGCCAGCACGTAGCGGCCGATGATCGCGAGGGTGGAGGGGGCGTCCTCGCGGGCCGGCTTCTCCACGAGGTCGGTGACGCGGACGACGTCGTCGCCCTCCCCCGGCACGGCCTCCACCGCGGCCACGCCGTAGGCCGAGACGGCCTCCTCCGGCACCTCCATGAGGGCGATCACAGAGCCGCCGAGGCGCTGCTGCACGTCGATCATGCGCTCGAGCAGCGCCTCGCCGTCGCCGATGATGTCATCGCCCAGCAGGACCGCGAACGGCTCCTCGCCGACGTGGCGGCGTGCGCAGTTCACCGCGTGGCCGAGCCCGAGGGCCTCGCCCTGACGGACGTAGTGGATGTCCCCCACCAGGTCCGACTCGTGGATCTGCGCGAGCCGCTTGGCGTCGCCCTTGTGCTCCAGCGCGGCCTCCAGCGCGGGATGGCGGTCGAAGTGGTCCTCGAGGGCCCGCTTGTTCCGGCCCGTGATCATCAGCACGTCCGCCAGGCCCGCACGCCGGGCCTCCGTCACCACGTACTCGATGGCCGGCCGGTCCACCACCGGCAGCATCTCCTTCGGCATGGCCTTGGTGGCCGGCAGGAAGCGGGTGCCCAGGCCGGCGGCCGGGATGACGGCCTTGCGGGTGCGGGGGCGGGAGGGGGGCGGGACGGTCATCGGCGGTTCTCCTGCGGTTGATGCGGTGGGACGAGCGGAGGGGTGGCCCGCGGGCGGGCCGGGTGGGGTCAGGCCCCGCCGTCGAGGCCGCGCAGGACCGCGGCCGGGACGAACTCGGCGACGTCGCCGCCGAGTCCATGGACCTCCTTGATGAGCGAGGAGGACACGTGGGTGTACCGGGCGTCGGCCGGGAGGTAGACCGTCTCGACCCCGGTGAGGTGGCGGTTCATCGCGGCCATCGGGGCCTCGAACTCGAGGTCGGCGCCGCCGCGCAGCCCCTTGACGATCGCGTCCGCGCCGATCTGCCGACAGAACTCGGCCAGCAGGCCCGGGCCCATGGGCCGGACCGCGACACCGGCGAGGGAGGACACCGTCGCCTCGATCATGGCGATGCGCTCGTCCACGCTGAAGCGGTACGTCTTGGCCGGGTTGGCGGACACGGCGACCACCACCTCCTCGAAGAGGTTCGCGGCTCGCGCGATCACCTCGACGTGCCCCATGTGGAGGGGATCGAACGAACCAGGGCAGACGGCACGACGCATGGGTGCCAGCCTAGCGGGGGCCGCGCCGAGCGGCGACGGACGCCCGTCCGGTCCGGCTCCGGCGCGTCACGGTCGTGACGGACGCGGCATGCGCCGCCGTGTGCGGTCCGCGACGATGGGTACAGTGCGGCCATGGACGGAACCCAGCCCACCCCCGGATCGGCACGGCACGACGTCGACGTGGACGCGCCGTGGCGTCGCACGGCGGCGGCCGCGGGCCTGCTCGGTGACGTCGGCCCCGTGCCCACCGTGTTCGAGACGATGACGGGCCTCGCCGTCGAGCACGGGGCCGTGAACCTCGGCCAGGGCTTCCCCGACGCCGACGGCCCCGACGCGCTGCTGCGGCTGGCGGCCGACGCCGTGCTGGCGGGCCCCAACCAGTACGCCCCCGGCACGGGCGACCCCGCGCTGCGGCAGGCCGTCGCGGAGCACCGCCGGCGCCACTGGGGCGTGACGGAGGACCCCGCCACGCAGGTCATGATCACCACGGGTGCCACCGAGGGCATCGCCGCGGCGGTCCTGGCGTTCGTGCGCCCGGGCGACGAGGTCGTCACGGTCGAGCCGTTCTACGACTCGCACGCCGCCACGATCGCCCTGGCCGGCGCCCGGCACGTGAGCGTGCCGGTGGAGGCGCCGGACTTCCTTCCGGACCCGGCGCGGGTGGCCGCGGCGATGACCGACCGCACGCGCCTGCTCATCGTGAACACGCCGCACAACCCCACGGGTGCGGTCTATCCGCGGGAGCTGCTCGAGGAGCTCGTGGCCCTGTGCCGGTCCCGGGGCGTGCTGATCCTCTCGGACGAGGTCTACGACCACCTCGTCTACGAGGGCGAGCACGTCAGCCTGCGCTCGGTCGCGGGCGCCGAGGACATCGCCCTGACGGTCTCCAGCGCGGGCAAGGCGTTCGCCGTCACCGGGTGGAAGGTCGGCTGGCTGACCGGCCCGGCCGAGCTCGTCGGGGCCGCGCGCGCCGTCAAGCAGTTCCTCACCTACTCCTCCGGCCCCGCCTTCCAGCGCGCGCTGGGTGCCTACCTGCCCACCGACGACGCCGAGCGGCACCTCGCCGGCCAGCGCGAGCGGTACCGCGACGCCCGGGATCGGCTCGTGGCGGGCCTGCGCGAGGCGGGCCTGGACCCGGTCGTCCCGGCGGCGGGCTACTTCGTCGTCGTGGACCTCGCCCCGTGGGGTGTGACGGACGCGGCCGAGGCCGCGGTGCGGTGGACGCGTGAGGCCGGCGTCACGGGCATCCCCGTGGGCGCGCTCTGCCGCCCGGACGGGGGCCACCTGCGGTCCTGGCTGCGGCTGGCGTTCTGCAAGTCCCCCGATGCGATCGACGAGGCGATGCGCCGCCTGGCCGATGCGGCCCCACGGCTGCGCGCGCCCTGACCCCCGACGCTTTCGTTGACGAAACGGCGGTCCCCAGAGCATTTTCGTTCGGGAAACGGCGGTCCCCGGAGCACTTGCGTTCGGGAAACGGCGGCCGCCGTGCTCGCGGTTCGGTGCTGAGCACAGTCCGTTCCGCCCTCTCGTCGCCCCAATGAGAACGGGACGAGACGCCGCCGTTTCCCGAACGAAAACGGGCCGAGACGCCGCCGTTTCCCGAACGAAAGCGGGTGGGCGGGGTCAGCGCTCGTCCTGCCAGAGGTACAGGGCGGTCTCGCCGTAGACGCGCACCTCGACCTCCTCGAGGCCGCGCGGCCGGCGCGGCGCCGCGTCCCGGGCCGCCCGCTCGAGCACGAGCAGCCCGCCCGGGGCGAGCCGCTCGGCCGCCGCCTCCACCACGGCCTCGAGCGGGGGGCCGGCCACCGGGTACGGCGGGTCGGCCAGGATCAGGTCCACGGGCGCGGCCTCCGCCGCGAGCGCCTGCTCCACGCTCCCGGCGCGCACGCGCACGACGTCGGCCCCGCGCGCCCGGTTGACCAGCGCGGCGTTCGCGCGGCACGCGGTCACGGCCTTCCGGTCCCGCTCGACCAGCAGCACCGATGCCGCTCCGCGGCTGGCGGCCTCGCACCCCAGGGCGCCGGAGCCGGCGTAGAGGTCGAGCACGGCCGTCCCGTCCAGCCAGTCGCGGGCCTCGAGCCACGAGAACAGGGCCTCCTTGGTGCGGTCCGTGGTGGGGCGCGTGCCGGTGCCGGGGACGGCGGTCAGGGGCCGCCCGGCGGCCGCGCCGGCGATGATGCGGGACATGGCTCAGCCCTTCTCGAGGTAGTCGGCGGCGGTGAGGTGCTCGGCCTCCCAGCGGGCCACCTCGGCGGCGAGCGCCGGGTGGGCGGAGAGCCCCGGGCCGGCCGCCATGACCTGCGCGACGGCGTCGGCGGCCACGGCGATCAGCGGGGCGTCGGCAATGACGTCCACATGGTGCAACCCCGAGGCCAGCCCGGACTGGGCGGCGCCGAGCACGTCGCCGACGCCGCGCTGGGCGAGGTCCTCCTGCGCGATGCGCATGCCGTCCTGCTCCTGGGCCAGGACCTCGAGCCGGCGCAGCGACGGGTGCCCGTCCGGCAGGCGCGTGGCCAGCAGGCAGACCGCCGCCCCGGGCCCGCGGCCCACGCGGCCGCGCAGCTGGTGCAGGGTGGACAGGCCGAAGTCGTCGGCGTCGAGGATCGCCATGACCGTCGCGTTGGGCACGTCCACGCCCACCTCCACGACGGTGGTCGCCACCAGCACGTCCGTCTCCCCGCGCGCGAAGGCCTGCATCGCCGCGTCCTGCTCGGCCTGGTCCATGCGCCCGTGCACGGCGTCGATCCGCAGCCCCGCCAGCGCCGGGAGACCCCGCAGCCGGGGTGTCATCTCCTCCACGTTGGCGTGACCCGGGTCGGCGTCGTCGGGGTCGATGCGCGGGCACACCACGAACGCCTGGTGGCCGGCCGCCACGTGCTCGGCGATCAGCTCCCACACCCGGCCGATCACGCGCGGGCCGTGGGCCATCCGCGCCACGTGCGTGGTGACCGGCTGACGCCCGGACGGCAGCCCCTCGAGCACCGAGAGGTCCAGGTCGCCGAACACCGTCATCGCCACGGAGCGCGGGATGGGCGTGGCGGACATGACGAGCAGGTGCGTGCCGGGGTTGGCCCGCCGCAGGGCCTCGCGCTGGTCCACGCCGAAGCGGTGCTGCTCGTCGACGACGGCCAGGGCCAGCTCGGCGAAGCCCACCTTCTCGGAGAGCAGGGCGTGCGTCCCCACGGCGATCCCGGCCTCGCCGGAGGCCAGGGCCAGCAGCGCCTCGCGGCGTGCGGCGGTCTTGAGCGAGCCGGTGACCAGCGCGACCCTCGTGGCCGGGCCGTCGCCGGCCCCGAGGGTGCCGGCCTCGGCGAGGGGGCCCATCAGGCGCAGCAGGGCGCGGTGGTGCTGCGCGGCGAGCACCTCGGTGGGCGCCACCAGGGCAGCCTGGCCGCCGGCGTCCACGACCTGCAGCATCGCCCGCAGGGCGACGAGCGTCTTGCCCGCGCCCACGTCCCCCTGCAGCAGCCGGCTCATCGGGGCGTCCCGGGCCAGCTCGGCGGACAGCTGCTCCCCCACCGCCACCTGGCCGGGCGTCAGCGCGAACGGCAGACGGGCGTCGAGGGCCTCGAGCAGGCCCCCGGGCCGCGGCGGGCGGGGCACGGCGGGCACCGCCCGCTCCCGGTCCCGGCGCCAGGCGAGCGCGGCCTGGACGAGCAGCGCCTCACGCAGGGCGAGCGCGGTCCGCGCCGGGCCGGTGGCGGCGACGTCGTGCGGGGCGTGCAGGTCCCGGTACGCCTGGGCGGTGCCCGGCAGCGGCGCGTCCAGGTCGAGCGCCGCGGCGGCCTCCGCGCGGATCCGCTCGGTGAGCAGCTCGGGGATCCGTCCCAGGTCGACCGTCTCGAGCACCCGGGCGACGGCGGAGCGGACCGTCCACGACGGCAGCTTCCCCGTGGCCCGGTAGAGCGGGACCGGTCGCACGTCCACCTCCCCCGGGGCGACGTCGTCGTCCAGAAGGGCGAAGTCCGGGTTGTTCAGCGTGATCCGGCCGCGGTACTCGGTGGTGCGGCCCTGGAACATGGCGGTCATCCCGGGGGCGAGGCGGCGGCGGGCGTCGTGGCCGTTGAAGAAGGCCATGGACAGGCTCGCCCCCGGCACGCCGGCCACGGACGGGTCCGCGACGGTGACGTCCACGATGAACCCGGGCCGGCTGTGCATGCGCCGTGTGGTCACCGACTCCACGACGGCGACGACGGTCACCTCGGCGTCGTAGGGCAACGCGGCGATGGGAGTGAGCTCGCCGCGCTCGATCCAGCGGCGCGGCACGTGGTCCAGCAGGTCCCCGACCGTGGTCAGCCCGAGCTCCTTCTCGAGGCGGGCGGGCAGCTTCCCGCCCAGCACCTCGGACAGGGGCAGGTCGGTGACGGGGGCCTCAGCGGCCATGGCACCCGTCCGGTGCGGCGTCTGCCTGCGACGGCTCGGCCAGGTCGGTGACGGCCAGGCCCTCGACGTCGCCGGCGGCCCGCAGGGGGCCGATCGCGTCCTCGGCGCGGGGCACGTGCACGTGGACCCGCCACGGCACCCGGCCGTGCGCGTCACGGGCGGTCCCGACGGGGGCCAGGATCACGGCGTCCCCCACCTCCGTCAGCCGTCGGCGCAGCTCGGCCGCGGCGAGCGGGGTGAGGGCCAGGGTGCCCATCACCTCGACGGCCCCCTCGGCCGACGCCTCCGCCGCGGCGGCGGGCTCGGCCTCCGCGGCGTGGGCGCCCTCGACGTAGCCGGGGAGGGCGGTGGCCAGCTCCTCGTCCACGGGCGTGCCCGTGACGACGGCGCGCAGCGCCTCGAACACCCAGAGCAGCCCGACGGCGCCGGCGTCCACGACGTGCGCCCGGGTCAGCGGGGCGAGCAACGACTCGGTCTCCTCCACGGCCTGCACGCAGTCGGCCAGCATGAGGGTCACGGCCGGGCCGAGGCGCACGGCCGGGTCCGCGTCGCCGGCCACCGCGGGCGTGTCGGGAGCCTGGGTGGACGAGCGCGCGAGGCTGCGGGCGGCCGCGGAGAGCACCGTGAGGATCGTCCCCTCGCGCGGATCCGACAGGGCCTGCCGGGCGGCCCGGTCGGCGGCTCCGAACGCCGCCGCCAGGGCGAACGCGTCGACGCGCTCCCGGCCGCGCAGGGGCTCGGCCATCCCCGCCAGACTGACCGCGAGCAGCATGCCCGAGTTGCCCCGGGCCGAGTCCAGCGCGGCCGCGCCCGCGTGCGCGAGCACGGCGCCGGCGTCGTCCTGTGCGGGGCAGGCGTCGGCCGCGGTGCGGGCCGCCGTCAGCGTGGCGAGCATGTTCGTGCCCGTGTCCGCGTCCGGGACCGGGAAGAGGTTCAGGGCGTCGAGTCGCGGCGCGGCCCGGCCCACGAGCTCCTCCGCGAGCGCGAGCCAGTGCCGTACCAGTGACGGCCGGGACGGCGTGCTCACTGCGCGACGGCCTCCCCCAGGGTGCCGGTGCGGATGCCCTCGCCGAGGCGGGCGATCGCCGCCCAGTCCGGCCACACGACGTCCTCTCCGGTGTCCGTGTAGCCCACGCCCACGGACGGCACCGTGCTGGTCACGATCGGGGCGTCGCGCGCATCGCGCAGGGACCACGCCAGGTTCGCGAGGGTGCTCGAGTCGAGCTCGTCGTCGAGGGTCAGGAAGGGGGCGAACTCCTCGACGGCGGCCTGCACGCGGCTCGGGTCAGAGAGGGTGTCCCGGGAGAGGAACGCGGCCACGATGGCCTTGACCAGGCGCTGCTGGTTCTCCACACGGTCGAAGTCGCTGCGCGGCAGGTTGTACCGCTCCCGCGCGTAGGCCAGGGCCTTGTCCCCGTCCATCTGCACGGTGCCCGCGGGGAAGTCGATGCCGCCGGTCGAGACGAAGGCGCTGGGGTTGTCCACGCTGACGCCGCCCAGGGCGTCCACGAGGCCCTTGAAGCCGGCGAGGTCCACGGCGATCACGTGGTCCACGCGTGCCTGGAACATGTTCTCCGCGGTGGCCACCGTCAGCGGGATGCCGCCGTACTGGTAGGCGGCGTTGACCTTGTGGTCCCCGTGTCCCGGGATCGGCACCCACATGTCGCGCATGATGGACATGACCTGGATCTCGCTGCGGTCCCCGGGCACGTGGACCCACATGAGGGTGTCCGACCGGCCGGCGGAGTCACGGCCCTCCGCGCCCGCGTCCTCGCCGACGAGCAGCACGTCGAGGGCCTGCTCGTCCGCCTTCTCGTCCGCGTCCGGGGCGACGGGGCCCTGGGCGCCTTCGGCGGCCTGGTCCGCGTCCATGCCGGGCGGCGGCGCGGTGGGCTGCTGGGCGGACGCCCCCGCGGCGCCCGGGCGGCCCGACTCGGCGGGGAACGCGCCGCCGTCGAAGCGCTGGGTGTCCTGGTCGATGATCCGGGCGATCCCGCCGACGTACACCGCCGCCGCGATGCCCACGGCCAGCAGCGCCACGAGCACCACCGCCAGGGCGATCAGCCACGGGCGGCGACGACGACGGCGCCGCCCGACGGCGACGTCCTCCTGCGGGGGGCGGGGGCGGGGGTCCGCGGTGCTGCTCACGTGGGCTCCTGAGGCGGGGACGGGAACGGTCCCGCCCATGCTAGGGCACGGGCCCCCGCGGGTCCCGGCGCCGCACGTATCCTGGGCGGATGGAATCCCGCCGTCTGCGTCGTCTCGTGCCCCTCCTGACCGCGATCGCCCTCGGCGCCACGGCCTGCACCGGACGGGTGGCCACGGTGGAGGCCGCGCCCCACGCCGCTGACCCGGCGTGTGCCCCGGCCATGGTGGCCATGCCCGACGCCCTGGGCGACCTCGACCTGCGCCCCACCGACAGCCAGGCGACGGCCGTGTGGGGTGACCCGGCCGCCGTCGTCCTGCGCTGCGGCGCCGAGGTCCCCGGCCCCACCACGGACCGCTGCATCTCCGTGGACGGGATCGACTGGGTCATCCGGGACGAGGACGAGAACTGGCGGATCACCACCTACGGCCGTGACCCGGCCGTGGAGGTGCTGTTCGGCAAGGACCAGGCCAGCTCGGACACCGTGATGGTGGGCCTGTCCTCGGCGGTCGCGCAGATCGAGTCCAGCGGCGGCTGCGTCAGCGTGCAGGACGCCACACCCGTCGGCTGAGACCGGCGCGGGCCGCGTCAGTGCAGGCCGACGCCCCGCTCGAGGGCGAGGTCCAGCAGCTCCGAGATCAGATCGTCGTAGGACAGGCCCGTCCGCTCCCACATGGCCGGGTACATGCTGATGGGCGTGAAGCCCGGCATGGTGTTGATCTCGTTGACCACCCAGCGCCCATCCGGGGTGAAGAAGAAGTCGCAGCGACCCAGGCCGGATCCGTCCACGGCCTCGAAGGCGCGGATCGCCAGGGCGCGCAGCCGCTCGATCTCCTCCTCCGGCAGCTCGGCCGGGCAGGACAGCTGGGTGGTGCCGGTGTCCTGGTACTTCGACTCGAAGTCGTAGAACTGCGTCTCACCCTCGTCGTGGGCCACGACGATCTCCCCCGGCAGCGAGGCGCGCGGGGCGGCGGAGCCGTGCCCGTCGAGGACGGCGCACTCGATCTCGCGGCCGACGATGCCCGCCTCCACCACGACCTTGGGGTCGAAGCGACGGGCCTCCTCGACGGCGGCGCGCAGACCCGCGGGCTCGGTGACGCGGGTGATGCCGAAGGACGAGCCGGCGCGGGCGGGCTTGACGAACAGCGGGTAGGCGAGCGCCCCGGCGCGGGCGAGGGCCGCCTCCGGATCGCGCGCCCAGTCGCGGGCGGTGATGGTCTCCCACGGGCCGACCTCGAGGCCGGCGGCCTGGAAGGCGACCTTCATGAAGTGCTTGTCCATGCCGACCGCGGAGGCGAGCACGCCGCAGCCCACGTAGGGCAGACCCAGCGACTCGAACATGCCCTGGAGAGTGCCGTCCTCGCCCCAGGGGCCGTGCAGCAGCGGGAACACGACGTCCACCGGGCCCAGCGAGGAGCCGTCGGCCGCGGTCAGCTCGACGGTGCCGTCCGGCAGGGCGCGCAGGCTCACCGGGGCCTCGGGCTCCGGCACCTCCGGCAGGGCGTCGCCGCCCAGGCGGAACGAGGCCACGTCCAGCTCGTCGTGCGACCACAGGCCGGAGCGGGCCACACCCACCGGCACGACGTCCCAGCGCTGACGGTCGGCCGCGTGCAGCACGCCCGCCGCGGTCACGCAGCTGATGGGGTGCTCGCTCGAGCGCCCGCCGAAGAGCAGGAGCACGCGGGGACGCGCGCCGGCAGCGGCCTCCGGGGCGGGGATGGCGGTCATGCGGTGCGTCCTTCCGACTTCAGGTCACGGGCGAGCAGCAGCTCGGCGAGGCGGTCCACGGCCACGTCCCCGGCGACCACCCGGTCCATCAGCTCGCTGATGGGCATCTCCACACCGTGGGCGCGGGCGGCGTGCACGATGGCGGAGACGGACTTGATGCCCTCGGCCGTCTGGCTCATGGCGGCCACCGCCTCCTCCGCGCTGAGGCCGGTGCCGATGTGGCGGCCGGCCGTGCGGTTGCGGGAGAGGGGCGAGGCGCACGTGGCCACGAGGTCGCCCAGGCCGGCGAGCCCGGCCATGGTGGCCGGGTCGCCGCCGAGCGCGACGGCCAGCCGGGTGGTCTCGGCCAGGCCCCGGGTGATGACGGAGGCCTTGGAGTTGTCCCCCAGCCCCTGCCCGTCGCAGATGCCCACGGCGAGCGCGATGACGTTCTTCACCACGCCGCCGATCTCCACGCCCACGACGTCCGTGTTCGTGTAGGGCCGGAAGGTCCGGCCGGCTGTGAGGGCGGCGATGCGCTCCGCCGTCGCGCGCGAGGCCGAGGCGACCACCGTGGCGGTGGGCTCGCCGCGCGCGATCTCGAGGGCGAGGTTGGGTCCGGAGACCACCGCGAACCGGTCCGGGCTGAGGCCCAGCTCCTCCGCGCAGACCTGCGACATCCGCGCGTCGGTGCCGCGCTCGAGGCCCTTGACGAGGGAGACCACGACGGCGTCCGGGGCCAGGTCGGCGCGCACGGTGCGCAGCGTCTCGCGCACGTGCTGCGCGGGCACGGCCACCACCACGACGCCGGCGCCCCGGACCGCCTCGGCGGCGTCGGTGACGGCGCGCACGCAGGTGGGCAGGGTGATGCCGGGCAGGTACTCGGGGTTCTCGTGTCGCTCGGTGATGGCCTCGGCGACCTCGGCCCGCCGGGACCACATCACGATCTCGGACGCGCGGGCGGACTCGGGGCTGGTGCTCAGGCCCAGGACGCGGGCGAAGGCCGACCCCCAGCTGCCGGCCCCGAGGACGGCGACGGTGCGCGGATCGCTCATGCCCCGATCACCCGCGCTCCGGTCGCGGGATCCCAGCGGCCCTCCGGGGCCGGTTCTCCGCGCAGCTCGGCGACCAGGTCGGTGATCGCGGCCATCATGCGGCCGGTGCCCTCGCGCAGGGTCCCCGCCGTCACGGGGCGGTCCCGCAGGTCCGCGAGGTCGACGGGCGCGCCGACCCGGATCCGGGCGGTCTTGCGCGGGAGGACGCGGAGGGAGCGGCCGCCGTACGGCAGCAACTCCTGGATGCCCCACTGACCGACGGGGATGAGCGGGGCGCCGGTCTGCAGGGCGAGGCGCACGGCCCCGTTGCGCCCGGCCATCGGCCAGCCGTCGGGATCGCGGGTGACGGTGCCCTCCGGGTAGACGATGATCGCCCGGCCCGTGGCGACGGCCTCGCGGGCGGCGGCGAGCGAGCGGCCGCCGTCGCGGGTGCGCTCGACCGGGATCATGCGGGTGGCCTCGAGGACCTGCTTGAGCACGGGCACCTTCCAGAGCTCGGCCTTGGCGAGGAAGGTCGGCAGCAGGCCCTGGTTGTAGGCCATGTGGGCCACGGAGAGCGGGTCCACCTCCGAGATGTGGTTGACGGCGAGGATCGCGCCGGTCTCGGGCAGGTGCTCGGTCCCCTCCCACACCTGGCGGACGAGGGCCCGCATCGCCGGTCGCACGATCGCCCCCGGGATCACGTAGGGGGCCCGCGCGGCACGCGTCGGACGACCCCCCGCAGCGGCAGGGCTCTGCGCGTCCACGCCGCTCACCGGTCGCGTTCGGTCAGCTCGACGTCGGCGCCGAGGCCCTCGAGCTTCGCCATGAAGTGCTCGTAGCCGCGGTTGATGATCTCCAAGCCCGTCGCCGTGGAGGTGCCCTCGGCGGTGAGGGCGGCGATCAGGTGGGAGAAGCCGCCGCGCAGGTCCGGGATGTCGAACTCGACGCCGTGCAGCGGCGTCGGGCCGGAGATCACGGCCGAGTGCAGGAAGTTGCGCTGGCCGAAGCGGCACGGCACGGAGCCGAGGCACTCGCGGTGCAGCTGGATGGAGGCGCCCATCCGCACGAGGGCGTCGGTGAAGCCGAAGCGGTTCTCGTACACGGTCTCGTGCACGATGGAGACCCCCTTGGCCTGGGTCAGCGCCACCACGAGGGGCTGCTGCCAGTCGGTCATGAAGCCGGGGTGCACGTCCGTCTCGAGCACGAGCGGGTTGAGATCGCCGCCGGCGTGCCAGAACCGGATGCCGTCGTCGACGACGTCGAACTCGCCGCCGATCTTGCGGTAGGTGTTCAGGAACGCCGTCAGGTCGCGCTGCTCGGCGCCGCGGACGTAGATGTCCCCCCGGGTGGCCAGGGCGGCGGAGGCCCACGAGGCGGACTCGTTGCGGTCGGGCAGCGCGATGTGGTTGTAGCCGCGCATCTCGCTCACGCCCTCGATGCGGATGGTGCGGTCCGTCTGCACGGTGATGATCGCGCCCATCTTCTGCAGGACGGCGATGAGGTCGTGGATCTCCGGCTCGACGGCGGCGCCCTTGAGCTCGGTGATGCCCTCGGCCTTCACGGCGGTCAGCAGCACCTGCTCGGTGGCTCCGACGGAGGGGTACGGCAGCTCGAGCTTGGCGCCGTGCAGGCCCTTGGGGGCGGAGATGGAGATGCCGCCCGGGCGCTTGTCCACGACGGCGCCGAAGTTGCGCAGCACGGCCAGGTGGTAGTCGATCGGGCGGTCGCCGATCTTGCAGCCGCCGAGGTCGGGGATGAAGGCCTCGCCGATCGCGTGCATGAGCGGGCCGCAGAAGAGGATCGGGATGCGCGAGTCGCCGGCGTGGGCGTCGATCTCGGCGGTCAGGGCCGACTTCACCCCGGCCGGGTCCATCGTGATCCGCCCGGTCTCCTTGTCCCACTCCACGGACACGCCGTGGATCTCGAGGAGGGAGCTGACGACGTCCACGTCCTTGATCTCGGGGATGTTCCGGAGCACGGACGGCGAGTTGCCGAGCAGGGCGGCCACCATGGCCTTGGGCACCAGGTTCTTGGCGCCGCGCACGGTCACCTCACCGGTCAGCGGCTTGCCGCCATGGATGGTCAAGAGCTTCGCCATGCGCGTCCTTCCTCAGTGCGGCCGCAGGGCCACGGTCTCGGCCACTCCGCCGGAGCGGGGAGGTCTCTGAACGGGACCGCCCGCCGTGTGCGGCGGGCGGTCCCGGAATCGCCTCCCAGCATAGGGCGTCGCCGGGCACGCGCGGCAATGGTGCGCTCCCGGCGGCGGCCGGTCAGCCGGCCGTGCGGGCCGGCAGGGTGGTGGGCTTGTACGCGGGGCGGTCCGCCTCATAGGCATCGATCTCGGCCTGGTGCCCCAGGGTGACGGCGATGTCGTCCAGGCCCTCGAGCAGCCGGCGACGGGTGTCGTCGTCGATCTGGAAGGGGGCGGTCACATCCCCGCACTCAACGGTGCGTGTGACGAGGTCCACGGTGACCGTGGTCCCGGGACGGTTCTCCAGCTCCTTCCAGATGCGCTCGACGTCCTCCTGCTCCACCTGGGCCGCGACGAGCCCCTGCTTGGCGGAGTTGCCGCGGAAGATGTCCGCGAAGCGCGGGGAGATCACGGCGCGGAAGCCGTAGTCCTTGAGCGCCCACACGGCGTGTTCGCGCGAGGAGCCGGTGCCGAAGTCCGAGCCCGCCACGAGCACGGTGCCCCCGCTGAACGGCTCGGTGTTCAGGATGAAGTCGGGGTCCTGGCGCCAGCCGGCGAACAGGGCGTCCTCGAAGCCCGTGCGGGAGATCCGCTTGAGGTACACGGCCGGGATGATCTGGTCCGTGTCCACGTTCGAGGCGCGCAGCGGCACGCCGACGCCGGTGTGGGTGGTGAACTTCTCCATGTCTCAGGCCTCCTGGGGGGTGAGGGCGGGCAGGTCGGACGGGCTGGCGAGGCGGCCCAGCACGGCGGTGGCCGCGGCGACCACCGGGGACACCAGGTGGGTGCGCCCGCCCTTGCCCTGCCGGCCCTCGAAGTTGCGGTTGGAGGTGGACGCGCAGCGCTCCCCCGGGGAGAGCTGGTCCGGGTTCATGCCCAGGCACATGGAGCAGCCGGCGAAGCGCCACTCAGCCCCGAAGTCCTCGAACACCCTGTCCAGGCCCTCGTCCATGGCCTGCAGGCGCACGCGCGCCGAGCCCGGCACGACCATGACGCGCAGCCCCTCGGCCTTGCGCCGGCCCCGGACGACCTCGGCGAACGCCCGCAGGTCCTCGATGCGGGAGTTGGTGCACGAGCCCATGAACACGGTGTCGACCTCGACCTGCTTCATCGGGGTGCCGGGGGCCAGGTCCATGTAGGACAGCGCCTTGCGGGCCGCCTCCTGGGCCACCGGGTCGGCGAAGTCCTCGGGCGCGGGGACGGTGTCGTTCAGGCTCACGCCCTGCCCCGGGTTGGTGCCCCACGTGACGAACGGCTCCAGCGTGTCCGCGTCGATGACCACCTCGGCGTCGAACTCCGCGCCCTCGTCCGTGGCGAGGGTGCGCCAGTGCTCGACGGCGGCGTCCCAGTCGGCGCCCTCGGGGGCATGGGGCCGTCCCTTCAGGTAGGCGAAGGTGGTCTCGTCCGGGGCGACCATGCCGGCGCGGGCGCCGGCCTCGATGGACATGTTGCAGATGGTCATCCGGCCCTCCATGGAGAGGTTCTGGATGGCCTCACCGCGGTACTCGAGCACGAAGCCCTGGCCCCCGCCCGTGCCGATCTTCGCGATGACCGCGAGGATGATGTCCTTGGCCGTCACACCCGGGCGCAGCGTGCCGTCCACGGTGACCGCCATGGTCTTGAAGGGCTTCAGCGGCAGGGTCTGGGTGGCCAGGACGTGCTCGACCTCGGAGGTGCCGATGCCGAACGCCAGGGCGCCGAACGCGCCGTGGGTGGAGGTGTGGGAGTCGCCGCAGACCACGGTGAGGCCGGGCTGGGTCAGGCCCAGCTGGGGGCCGACGACGTGGACGATGCCCTGCTCGGCGTCGCCCAACGGGTGCAGGCGCACACCGAACTCGGCGCAGTTGGCCCGCAGGGTCTCGATCTGCGTGCGCGAGGTGGGATCCGCGATCGGCTGGTCGATGTCCAGCGTCGGGGTGTTGTGGTCCTCCGTGGCGATGGTCAGGTCGGGCCGACGCACCGGACGCCCGGCCAGACGCAGCCCCTCGAAGGCCTGCGGGCTCGTCACCTCATGCACGAGGTGCAGGTCGATGTAGAGCAGGTCGGGGGTGCGGGAGGCGCCCTCGCCCTCGCCGCGCACCACCACGTGCTCGTCCCAGACCTTCTCGGCCAGCGTCCTGGGCCGCGTCGTCGCCGTCGTCATGTGCCGCACCTTCCTGCTCACGCACCTGTCGGTCGTCGCCCGGCGCGGGGCGCCGGTGCTCACGGACCACTGTGGGGCGCGGCGGGGCCGTTCTCGACCACGCGGCGCGATATTCCATATCGTGAGATTTCGTCTCACATGCCGGACCTGGCGCCGGCCGGCCCGGTCACATGCGACGCACACCGACACCCCCGGTCCGTCCGAGCAGTGAGACGACTACGATCACCCCATGACCACCGAGCCCGTGCGCCCGCCCACCGAGGACGACCTCATCGGCCCCTCGCTCCACCGGCATCCCAGCGGCGTCGGCGTGGTGGACAAGTCGGTGGCGATCCTCGACGCGCTCGAGTCCGGCCCGGCCACGCTCGCCCAGCTCGTCACCGCCACCGGGATCGCGCGGCCCACGCTGCACCGGCTCGCGGCCGCCCTCACGCACCACCGCATGGTGGGCAAGGACCTGCAGGGCCGCTACGTGCTGGGCACCCGCCTGGCCGAGCTCGCCTCCGCCGCCGGCGAGGACCGGCTCACCACGGCCTCCGGCCCGGTGCTGCTGTGGCTGCGCGACGCCACGGGAGAGAGCGCCCAGGTGTTCCGTCGGCAGGCGGACTCCCGCGTGTGCGTGGCCAGCGCGGAGCGGCCCTGGGGCCTGCGCGACACCATCCCCGTGGGCGCCCGCATGTCCATGAAGGCCGGCTCCGCCGCGCAGGTGCTCCTGGCCTGGGAAGACCACGAGCGGCTCGTCGAGGGGCTGGCCGGCGCCGTGTTCACACCCACCGTCCTCGCGGCGGTGCGGCGCCGCGGCTGGGCCCAGTCCCTGGCCGAGCGCGAGCCCGGGGTCGCCTCGGTGTCCGCACCGGTGCGCGGCCCCAGCGGACGCGTCATCGCGGCGGTCTCGATCTCCGGCCCCCTCGAGCGGCTCTCCCGCCAGCCGGGCCGGCTGCACGCGGACGCCGTCGTCTCCGCCGCGACGCGGCTCACCGAGCTCATCCGCGCCGGCGAGGCCTGAGGCCCGCCCGCGCCACCGACGGGACGCGCCGCCGAGACACCCCGTTCTTCCCGCGTTCACCCGCGGGGCCTAGCGTCAGCCAGGTCCCCGACCGCCGCCCCCGCACCACCGAGGAGTCCGCCGTGACCGAGACGACCGCGCCCGCCGCCCCCGCCGAGCAGGAGGCCGCGCCGCGGCTGTCCGTGGTCGGCACGGGCTATCTGGGCGCCACGCACGCCGCCTGCATGGCCGAGCTGGGCTTCGAGGTCCTCGGCGTCGACGTGGACCCGGCCAAGATCGAGCGCCTGGCCCGCGGCGAGGTGCCCTTCCACGAACCCGGCCTGCCCGAGCTGCTGCGCACCCACGTCGCCTCCGGGCGGCTGCGCTTCACCACCGACGTCGCGGAGGCGGCCCGCTGGGCGGACGTCCACTTCATCGGCGTCGGCACCCCGCAGAAGGTGGGCGAGACCGCGGCGGACCTGAGCTATGTGGACGCCGCCGTCGCCTCCCTCGCCGCGGCGATCGACCGCGACGCGCTGATCGTCGGCAAGTCGACCGTGCCCGTGGGCACGGCGCGCCGCCTGGCCGAGCTCGTGCGCACCGTGCGCGCGGAGGCCGGACTGCCGGGCGAGGTCGAGCTCGCCTGGAACCCCGAGTTCCTCCGGGAGGGCTTCGCCGTGAGGGACACGCTCACCCCGGACCGCCTCGTCATCGGCACGCACGGGCCCCGCGCCGAGGGCATCCTGCGCCGCGTCTACGCGCGGCAGCTCGCGGCCGACACCCCGTGGATCAGCACGGACCTCGAGACGGCCGAGCTGGTGAAGGTGGCCGCCAACGCCTTCCTGGCCACGAAGATCTCGTTCATCAACGCGTTCTCGGAGATCACCGAGAACGTGGGCGGGGACATCGGCACCCTCGCGGACGCGATCGGCCACGACGCGCGGATCGGACGCCGGTTCCTCAACGCGGGCGTGGGCTTCGGGGGCGGCTGCCTGCCCAAGGACATCCGCGCGCTCCAGGCCCGCGTCTCCGAGCTGGGCCTGGACCGGACCATGCGGTTCCTGGCGGAGGTGGACGACATCAACCTGCGCCGCCGTGACCGCGTGGTGGACCTGGCGGTGCAGGTGCTCTCCGCGGCTCGCGACGGCCGGATCCGCCGGGCCGAGGCCTCCGGGCCCGCCCCCACCCCCGCGAGCGTGCAGGTGCTCAACGGCACGCGGATCGCCGTGCTGGGCGTCACGTTCAAGCCGGACTCCGACGACGTCCGGGACTCCCCCGCCCTCGACGTCGCCAACCGTCTCTACACGGCCGGCGCCGACGTCCGGGTGTACGACCCCGAGGGCAACGCCAACGCGGCCGCCCGCTTCCCGCGGCTCGACTACGTGGACTCGCTCGAGGCGGCCGTGGACGGCGCCGAGCTGACCCTGCTGCTGACCGAGTGGCGCCAGTTCCGTGAGATGGATCCGGACGCCGTGGGCGCACGCGTGGCCTCCCGCCTGCTGATCGACGGGCGCAACGTCCTGGACGTCGCCGCGTGGCGCGAGCACGGGTGGGACGTCATCGGCCTCGGCCACCGCTTCGACCCGGAGCGACTCCTCCGCGCGGCCTGACCCGCCCGCGGGCCCCGGCCCGGACGCTCAACCGCCGAACGGGTCCCAGCCGGACTCGGGCAGCGGCCGGTGACCACCCGGCGGCCGGGCCCCGTCCGGCACGAGCCGGCCGATCCGCGTGAACCCCCGGGGCAGCTCGGTCTCGGGCCACGCCAGCCCCAGGAGGCCGTAGTCCTCGCCCCCGCCGGTCACGAGCGCCTCCGGACTGGTCCCGGCCAGGGCGGCCACGCGGCGCAGGGGTGCGGCGGTCGCCGCCAGCCAGGCCTCGTCCAGCCACGGTGCCGGCGCGGGTCCGGCCCCGCCGGTGGCGGCCGCCATGCGGTGCGCGTCCTTGCCCAGGCCGTCGGAGACGTCCATGAGGGTGAGCAGGCCGGCCGTCACCGCGGCGGGCCCGAGGGCCAGCGGCGGGCGCGGTCGCAGCTGGGCCCGGACGGCGCGGGCGAGCTCCCGCGGTGACGGCAGGTCGGCGGCGGCGAGGGCGTCCGCCCGTCGCTCCAGCTCCGCGCGGTCGGTGAGCAGCAGGGCGAGCCCGGCGGCGGCCCACCCCGGCCCCGAAGGCGCGGCGGCCCGGGGACTCCCCGGCACCGCCTGGGCATGGACGAGGTCGGCGCCCTCGGCGAGCACGCGGTCCCGGTCCGCCGCGGCCGGCGCGCGGCGCAGCACGCCGCCGGGGTGCGGGTCCCCGAGCACCGTCACTGCGGCGTGGACCCGTCCGCCGGTGCCCAGGTCGCCCCCGGCCACCCGGCAGTCCGGCGCGCCGAGGTGACGCACCGCGCCCACGATGCCCGCGGCGAACGACCGCACCCAGGCGACCGGCGTCGTCGGCGGCAGGGTGAGGGCGGTGACGAGCGCGGAGGCGGTCCCGCCCATCGCGTTGACGTCCGAGAGGTTCTGGGCGACGGCCTTCCAGCCGGCGTCGTGGCCGCGGGTGCGGGGACCGGCGGGCCAGCGGTGCAGGAAGTCCGTGCCCTCCCCCATCGCGTCCGTGGAGATGAGCGTCCCGCCGCGGGGCGCGGGCACGAGGGCGGCGTCGTCGCCCGGGGCGACGGTGCCGGCGGGCCAGTGGCCGTCCCGGACGGCGGGGGCGAGCCCGGCCAGGACGACCTCGAGCAGCTCGGCCTCCGTGAGGTCGCCGACGGTCACCCCCGCCGCAGCCGCGGGGTCGCGCATCGTCATCGGCGGCCCCGCCGGACCGGGACGCCGGAGGCCCGGGCGAGGGCGTCGCGGAAGGCGCGGAAGCGGTCCACCTCGGCGCGCACCGGGTCGACGACGAGCCGCCGGCCGACGTCGGTGGTCGCCTCCTCGAGGCGGCGGCGCGCGCGGCGTCCCCGCGCCGCGGCGGTCCACCGGGTCAGGGGGATCGCCAGCAGGGCCAGCAGCACGCCGAGCGCGAGGCCGCCGACGAGCAGCAGCGTCGGGAGGGGGAAGCCCTCGACCGTGGGCGCGGGCGGCAGGGGGAACTGCAGGTACCCCGCCAGGGCGAGGACGCCCAGCCAGCCGGCGCCGACGACGGCGGTGAGGAGGGCGAGCCACTGCAGCACGTCCAGCACGGGGTGCCACCAGCTGCCCCGACCGGCCCCGAGGTCGGTGGCGGCGATCGCCTGGTCCACGGCGCCGGGGAGCTCCTCGGCGTGCTCCCGGCCCGCGCGGCGGATGGCGGCGGCCCACGGCTCGGAGGCTCCCGCGCCGGCCGCGGCGGCCAGCGTGCGGACCGCGCCGTCGACGACGGCCCGCTGGGTGCCCGAGCGCTCGGGCAGGGAGGTGCGGTGCAGCGCGGGGTCGCGGGCGACCTCGTCCCGGTCGCGGCGGGGGGCGGCGCTCTCGGGCATCAGGTGCAGGCGCCGCAGGGGGTCCGCGCGGAAGGAGTGCATCCAGCGCAGCACGGGCCAGCTGGTGCGCTTGGCCGAACGCAGCCGGTACGAGCCCTCGACCGCCCGGACGACGGCCGGCACGCCGCCGGCCACGGCCAGCTCGCGCCCGAGCCGCTGCTCGTCCCCGGGCCCGACGCCGGCCGGCTCGCCCTCGCCCGAGGCGGCGGCGAGGTCCGCGGCACGGGCCGCGACGTCCGCGCCCAGGCGCTCGGCGGCTGCGCCGCGCTGGGCGACGATCGCCGCGACCTGCCGGCCGACCTCCTCGAGGCCCTCCCCCGTGCGCGCGGACACGGGCAGCACCCGGACGTCGCCGAGGCCGTGGCCGGAGAGCATCCGGCGCAGCGAGGCCAGCACGACGTCCCGGTCCCGCACCGAGAGCCGGTCCACCTGGTTGAGCAGCACGAGGGTCACGGCCGCGTGCGAGCCCATGGTCGCCAGGAACTCGCGGTGCAGCACGGCGTCCGCGTACTTCTCCGGGTCCACGACCCACACCAGCACGTCCACGTGGCCGGCCAGCCGGGAGGTGATCTCGCGGTTGCCCCGCTCGACCGAGTCGATGTCCGGCAGGTCCAGCAGGATCAGGCCGGTGGCGTCGGCGCCGTCACGGCGGCCGAAGCCGAGGAAGCCGGGGCGGCCGTCGTCGAGCACGGGGGCCTCGTCCAGCAGGTGGCGGCGGCGCACGCCGAGCCAGTCGAGCAGGGCGGCCGCGCCGCCGCCCTCGCCGGTGCCGTCGCCGTGCTCCGCGTCCGGGTCCAGCCCCTGTCCCCGGCCCACGCCCCAGACCGCGGCGAGCGGCTCGGACGTGGTGGGCCGGGTGGCGGCCACGCGGGCCAGGTCGCGGCCGGTGAGCGCGTTGAACAGGGAGGACTTGCCGGAGCCCGTCGCCCCGAAGAACCCGACCACGGTGTGCTCCGCGGAGAGTGCCTGGCGCTCCCCGGCCGCGCGCACGACGGCGTCGGCCCCGGCCACGACGTCCTCGGGCAGGCGGCCCGCGGCCAGCTCGGCGGCCTCACCGAGGGCGTCCAGGCGGGGGGCCAGGGCGGGGGTGTCGCGGCGGCTCATCGGGGCTCCTCCCCCGCCTCGGCGGCGGACGGGACGTGCTCGGGCCCGGTCGGGCCGTCGACGCCGGCGGCCACCCCTCGGCGCAACACCGGCACGAGGGCGCGCAGCTCCTCGGTGGCCTGCGGCTCGCGCTCGAGGTGGAGCAGCGGCAGGAAGCGGTCCGCGAGCACGGTCTCGAGGAAGGCCCGCACGCGGTGCTCGAGCAGCTCATCGGCACGCCGGGCCATGCGGCGCACGGCGTCCTCGCCGAAGATCGACTCGAGCAGCTTCTGCCCGACGACGGCGGCGCCGCCGGCGATGCCGACCTCGATGCCCGCGAGTCCGCCGGTGGAGGCGAACGAGATGATCATGAGGGCCACGGCCGCGCCGTTCACGCCGGTGGCCGCCAGGCGGGCGCGCGTGCGCTTGCCCGCGCCCTCCTCCTGGACCAGTGCCAAGACGTCCGACTGCCAGTCCCGCACGACGTCGGCCGCCCGCGCCGACGTGTCCGGCGCCAGGGCGCCCAGGTCGCGCCCGGCCACGAGGGCCCGGCCCGCCGGCTCGGACGCCCAACGCCGCTCGATCTGCTCGGCGGCCGCGGCAGCCGCCTCGACCATCACGGCGTGCAGGCCGGTCTCGAGCGCGGTCTCGACCTCTTCGGGCGGGGCCGGGCGCCCGCGCACCAGGGCGCCGAGGCGGTCCCGCAGCCGGCCGATCGTGGTCTCGACGCCGCGGAAGAACTCCCCCGTGCCGACGAAGTCCTGCCAGCGGGAGAGCACCTCGCCGCGCAGCAGCGTGCCGTCCGAGGTGGCCTCACGGACCCGGCCGACGGCCTGGTCCGTGGAGTCCCCCACGATCCGGGCGAGCAGGTCCGCGGCATGCCGCTGCTCCTCCTCGGCGCGGGCCAGGTCGGCGACGCGGGCGGCCAGCTGGCCCAGCACGCCGTCCACGGTCCGGCGGGCGACAGCGCCGCGCGCCTGGGCGTCGGCGGCGAGGGTCTCGAGCCAGGCGCGCAGGCCCGCGACGTGCTCCTGCGGGAGCAGACCGCGCTCGTCGAAGCGGGTCTCGGGGATCACGTGGATCCGGGCGTCGGCGAGGCCGCGCTCGGTGAGCATGCGCCGCAGGTCCGGGGTGATGTCCTCCGCCGCGCCCTCGGGCACGCGGCCGAGCACGACGGCCACGGTGATGTCGCGGGCGGCGGCCTCGTCCAGCAGCTGCCAGGGCACGGCGTCGGCGTAGCGGTGCGCCGTCGTCGTGAAGATCCACAGGTCGGCGGCTTCGAGGAGCTGCCGGGCCAGCGCGCGGTTCTGGTCCGCCACGGAGTCGATGTCCGGGGCGTCCACGAGGGCGATGCCTGACGGCAGTGCGGGCTCGGCCACGAGCGCGACCGTGTCCATCGCGGACTGGTCGGGTTCGACGGGGCCGGCGGCCGCGTCGCGGTGCACGCTGACGCGGGCGAGGTCGGGCAGCACCCGCGGGCCCGTGAACCAGTGGGCGTCGGCGGGGTTGTGCAGCAGCAACGGCTGCCGCGTGGTGGGCCGCAGGGCGGAGGAGCGGGAGACCTCGTGGCCGACGAGCGCGTTCACCAGCGTGGACTTGCCCGCACCGGTGGAGCCGCCGACGACGGCCAGCAGCGGCGCGTCGAGCGAGTCGAGGCGGGGCAGCACGTAGTCATCGATCTGGTGCAGGGTGCGCTCTCGCTCGGCGCGGTCCTGCCCTGCGGTGACGGTCTCGAAGGGCAACTCGAGCGCGGCGAGGTGCTCGCGCACGCGGCGGACGGCCGTGTCGACGCCGAGGTCTGGGGCGTTCTGATCCGTGTGTGGCACGTGGGCCATCGTCTCACGGGCGCGCGCCGGCCGCCCATCCCGCCGGCCCGGCGGACGGAGACGACGGAAGCCCGGTCCGCAGGGACCGGGCTTCCTGTCACTCGGGTGACCCCAGCGGGATTTGAACCCGCGTTACCGCCGTGAGAGGGCGGCGTACTAGGCCGCTATACGATGGGGCCGAGCGCGCTGTCCGCGTGTGCGGAAGCGATGCCGTGGAGACCTTCTGCTGCGCCTGCGTCTCCTGTTCAGGCGACGGATGCGTTCATCCGCCCGTGCCGTTCCGGTCCGAGGACCGGGCGGCGACTGCGTGACCCCAGCGGGATTTGAACCCGCGTTACCGCCGTGAGAGGGCGGCGTACTAGGCCGCTATACGATGGGGCCGTGCGCCACGTCCGAGCGTCTCCGCCCGTGCGCGTTCACTGAGTCCGAAGACTCGCTGGGGTACCAGGACTCGAACCTAGAATGACGGTACCAGAAACCGTTGTGTTGCCAATTACACCATACCCCACTGTCGGTCAAGCATGCCTGACCGATGTGCATCATATTCATGAGCTCGGTGTTCCCGGATCTCTCCGGCAACGAGTAAGAACTCTACACCCTCCGGGCGACGTGTGCAAAATCGGCGGGTCAGGCCGCCAGCCAGGTCCGCAGCCCGCCGATCGCCCGCATCCGCCAGCATGCGTGCTCCTCGTCCCAGAGCGGCTCCTCCGCCCCGCCGTGGGCGGGGGCGTCGGGGCTCATCCACACCGGAACGAGCCCCGCCGACCGGGCCCCCTCGACGTCGTGACGCAGGCTGTCCCCCACCATGAGGGTGCGTCCCGGGTCCGTGCCCAGGCGGGAGCAGCCGGCCAGGAAGGGGGCCGGGTCCGGCTTCGGGGCCCCGGCCGTGTCCGAGCCGATCAGCACCTCGACCCACTCCAGACCGAGGGCGTCGGCCTTGCCGCGCTGGTAGGCCTCCACGTTGTTCGTGACGATCCCCACGCCACGGCCTGTTCCCCGCACCTCGGCGAGGACGTCGACGGTCGCGGGGAACAGCGCCCAGTGCCCGCGCACGACCTCTTCGTAGTCGGTGGTCCACAGGCCGTCGAGCGGGGTCGCCGCGTCCTCGGGCACGCCGAGCGCGCGCAGGGCGTCGGCCACGCGGGCCAGCCGCTGCTCCTCGAACGTCAGCTCCCCGGCCACGTAGCGCCCGTAGTGGCCGCCGGCGTCGGACGCGAAGGCGTCGGTGGCCTCAGCCAGCACCGCCGGGTCGACGTCGGCGGCCCCGGCCCACTGCCGGCGCACCGTCGCGTCGAACGCGGCGTGCTGGGCGGAGCGCAGATCCAGCAGCGTGTCGTCCAGGTCGAAGAGGACGGCGTCCCAGGCCGGCGGCGCGGGCGCGCCCGCGGACCCGCCGGCCGGCGTCGTGCTGGCGCCCCGGCTCATGCGTCGGCGGGCTGGTCCTGGTCCAGGCCCTGCTCCGCGGCGAAGCGGTCCAGGCGGGCGAGCGCGGAGTCCCGGCCCAGGATCTCGAGCGACTCGAAGAGCGGCGGGGACACCTTGCGGCCGGTCACCGCGACGCGCACCGGGCCGAACGCCTGGCGCGGCTTGAGGCCCAGGCCGTCGATGAGGGCGGCCCGCAGCGCCGCCTCGATGCGCTCGGTGGTGAACTCGTCCTCGGGCAGGGCGGCCAGCGCCTCCCGGGCCGCGGCGACGGCGGCCCCCAGGTCCGCCGGCATGCCCTTGAGGGCGCCCTCGGCCGTCCGGACGTCCCGGTCCGCCGTGAAGAGGAAGGTGAGCATCTCGACGGCCTCACCGAGCAGCTGCACGCGCTCCTGCACGAGCGGGGCCGCGGCGGTGAGGACCTCCATCTCCCGCTCCGTCAGGTGCTCGCCCACGAGGCCGGCCGCGTGCAGGTAGGGCACGAGACGGTCACGGAAGTCGGCCACGTCGAGCATGCGCACGTGCGTGCCGTTGATCGCGATCGCCTTCTTCTCGTCGAAGCGGGCGGGGTTGGCCAGCACCTTGTGCACGTCGAAGTGCTCCACGAACTGCTGCGGGGTGAAGATGTCCTCGTCCGCGGAGAGGGACCAGCCCAGCAGGCCGAGGTAGTTCAGCAGGCCCTCCGGGATGAAGCCGTTGTCCCGGTGCAGGAACAGGTTGGCCTGCGGATCGCGCTTGGACAGCTTCTTGTTGCCCTCGCCCATCACGTAGGGCAGGTGGCCGAACACCGGCATGTACCGGGCGACGCCGATCGCGTGCAGGGCGCGGTAGAGCGCGATCTGGCGCGGAGTGGACGAGAGCAGGTCCTCGCCGCGCAGCACGTGGGTGATGCCCATGAGCGCGTCGTCCACCGGGTTCACGAGGGTGTACAGCGGCGACCCGTCCGCGCGGACCACCACGAAGTCCGGCACGGAGCCGGCCTTGAAGGTGATCTCCCCGCGCACCAGGTCGGTGAAGGTGATGTCCTCGTCCGGCATGCGCAGCCGCCAGACCGGCGCGCGGCCCTCGGCCTCGAAGGCGGCGATCTGCTCGTCCGTGAGGTCGCGGTCGTGGCCGTCGTAGCCGAGCTTGGGGTCGCGGCCGGCGGCCCGGTGACGGGCCTCGGTCTCCTCGGGGCTCGAGTAGGACGGGTAGATGTATCCGCCGGCCTTGAGCTTCTCGATCACGTCCGCGTAGATCTGCCCGCGCTGGGACTGACGGTACGGCTCGTGCGGGCCGCCGACCTCGACGCCCTCGTCCCAGTCGATCCCGAGCCAGCGCATCGCCTCGAGCAGCTGCTGGTAGGACTCCTCCGAGTCGCGCTTGGCGTCCGTGTCCTCGATGCGGAACACGAGGGTGCCGCCGGTGTGCCGCGCCCAGCCCCAGTTGAACAGGACGGTGCGGATCAGCCCCACGTGGGGGGTGCCGGTGGGCGAGGGGGCGAAGCGCACGCGCACGGGGGTCTCGGCGTCCACCTGGGGGACGTCGGCGAAGGGGGCGGGGGCGTTCTCGGACACGGGAGCGGTGGCGTCAGTCATGATGCCCCGAGTCTACGCGGGGGCCCGGACGCCGTCGTCGGGCGCCAGCGTCAGCGGCGGAAGACGGTGGCGAGGACGCCGATGCCCTCGACCTCGGCCTCGACGCGCTGGCCCTCCTGGACCGTCCCGACCCCGCCCGGGGTGCCGGTCAGGATCACGTCGCCGGGCAGGAGGGTGAACATCTCCGAGGCCGCGGCCACGAGCTCGCGGACGCCGAAGACCATGTCCGCCGTCGTGCCGTCCTGGCGGGTCTCGCCGTCGAGCCGAGACGTGATGCGCAGGCCGCCGGCCGGCTCCACGTCCAGCTCGGTCTCGATCCACGGGCCCAGCGGGCAGGCGCCGTCGAAGCCCTTGGCGCGGGCCCACTGCAGGTCGGTGCGCTGGGCGTCGCGGGCGGTGAGGTCGTTGCCCACGGTATAGCCGAACACGACGTCGTCCACGCGGCTCACCGGCACGTCCTTGCAGATGGTGCCGATGACGACGGCGAGCTCGGCCTCGTAGGAGATCTCCTCCGACCAGCTCGGCAGGGTCACCGGCTCGTTCGGCCCCACCACGGCGGTGTTCGGCTTGAGGAAGAACTGGGGCGAGGTGGGCACCTCGTTGCCGAGCTCCTTCGCGTGGTCGGCCCAGTTGCGGCCGACGCCGACGATCTTGGAGCGCGGGATGATCGGCGCGACCAGACGCACGTCCTCGAGACGGTGGGTGGCGCCGGTGGGCTGGATCCCGTGGAAGAACGGGTCACCCTGCAGGGCGGTGATGCTCAGCTCGGAGAGGTCGGCGTCCGCCGGGCCCTCCACGATGCCGTAGGTCGGTTCGGCCTGGTCCACGAAACGGGCGATGCGCATGGGGGTCAGCGTAGTGGGTGAGCGGCGGTCGCCGTCGCCGGACACCCACCCGATTCCGGCCCCGCTGACGCCGCGAGCCAGACGATTCGGCCGCGGCGGACGGCCTGAGGAGACCGATTCGTCTGGCTCGCGGGCGGATTCGTCTGGCTCAGCGCGGTGCGGCGCGGTGCGGGGCGGGTCGAGACCGCTCAGCAGCAGCGGCTGCCCGGATTGGCCTCCTGGCGCGCGTACTCGGCCCGCCAGAACTCCCGCTCGGTCATCGGCGCGCGCTCCGGATGGTGGGCCCGGTGGTGGGCCACGTACGCGTCGTACTTCCCCTCTCCGGAGAGCTGGCGGACCCACCAGCGCACCCGGGCCCACACCCCGGGCCGAGACGGGCCGGCCGGGCCCTCCGCGGTGGAGGGCCCGGCCGGCGTCGCGCGCGGATCGGCCACGTCAGTGACCCCGCACCGGCTGCCGGTCCGCCGGCAGGGCGTCCCACTGCCGCTGCAGCTCCTTCTCCTCGGCCGTGGCGAACAGCCCGGCCGGGGCGAAGCGCTGTGAGGGCACGTACGGGTCCTGGTGGTCGATGACCTCGGTGCCGCGGAAGGCGCGCACCGTGGCGAGCACCGACGTCGTGATGACGATCAGCGCCAACACCAGGAAGACGACGGAGAGCGTGCCCTGGATGGCCGTGTTCCGGACCACGGCCTCCATGGCCGGCACGGACTTCGCGGCGCCGAAGCTCGTCTTCCCCGCCGCCAGCGCGTCCTGGAACGCGCGATGCTGCGCCCAGTAGCCCACCGCCGGGACGGAGGAGAAGATCTTCTGGAACGACGCCACGGTGGTGACCACCGTGATGAACGCCAGCGGCAGCGCCACGATCCACAGCCCCCGGAAGTCACGGCGGCGCGCGACGATCGTCAGGACGACGGCGAGCGCGATCGCCGCGAGCAGCTGGTTGGCGATGCCGAACAGCGGGAACAGCGTGTTGATGCCGCCCAGCGGATCGGTGACGCCCATGATCAGCACGGCGCCCCACGCGGCCACCATGATGGCCGTGCAGACCCACGCGCCCACGCGCCACGAGGTGTCCTTGAAGCGCGGGATCACGTTGCCCAGGGAGTCCTGCAGCATGAACCGGGCCACGCGGGTGCCGGCGTCGACGGCGGTGAGGATGAACAGCGCCTCGAACATGATCGCGAAGTGGTACCAGAAGCCCATGAGCGCGTCGCCGCCCACGAGCTGGCCCATGATGTGCGCCAGGCCGACCGCGAGGGTGGGGGCGCCGCCGGTGCGGGAGACCACGGTCTCCTCGCCCACGAGGTCGGCCAGGTGGGTCAGGTCCCCGGGGGCGAGGTTCACCCCGGCCAGGCCGAGACCCATGACGAAGTCGGCGGCGGTCTCCGGGGTGCCGCCGGTGAGCGCGGCGGGGGCGTTCATGGCGAAGTAGATGCCGCGGTCGATGGACACGGCCGCCACGAGCGCCATGACCGCCACGAAGGCCTCCATGAGCATGCCGCCGTAGCCGATGAAGCGGGTCTGCCGCTCCTTCTCCACCATCTTGGGCGTCGTGCCCGAGGCGATCAGCGCGTGGAAGCCGGAGAGCGCACCGCACGCGATGGTGACGAACAGGAACGGGAACAGCGAACCGGGCCACACCGGGCCGGTCTGGCCCGAGGCGAACTCGGAGAACGCGGGGGTGCCGATGCGCGGCTGCACGACGACGATGGCCAGCGCGAGACCGGCGATCACGCCGATCTTCATGAAGGTGGACAGGTAGTCGCGCGGCGCGAGCAGCAGCCACACGGGGAGCACGGCCGCGACGAACCCGTAGATGATCACGGCCCAGGCGATGGTGGTGCGGTCCAGGGTGAACAGGGCCGCGCCCCACTCGGTCCCGGCCACCCAGCCGCCGCCGATGATGGCCGCCAGGAGCAGGACGAACCCGATCACGGAGATCTCGGTGATGCGGCCCGGGCGGATCCAGCGCAGGTACACGCCCATGAAGAGCGCGATCGGGATGGTCATGGCCACGGAGAACACGCCCCACGGGGACTCGCCCAGGGCGTTGACCACCACGAGGGCCAGGATGGCCGTGATGATCACCATGATCAGCAGGGTCGCGACGATCGCGGCGGTGCCCCCGACGCGGCCCAGCTCGTCCCGGGCCATCTGGCCGAGCGAGCGGCCGCCGCGGCGCATCGAGAAGAACAGGACGAGGTAGTCCTGGACCGCGCCGGCCAGGATCACGCCGACGATGATCCAGATGGTGCCGGGCAGGTAGCCCATCTGCGCGGCGAGCACGGGGCCCACGAGCGGACCGGCGCCGGCGATGGCCGCGAAGTGGTGGCCGTAGAGCACGCGGCGGTCGGTGGCCACGTAGTCCCGGCCGTCGGCCCGGTACTCGGCCGGGGTGGCGCGGGTGTCGTCCGGGTGGACGATCATGCGCTCGACGTACTTCGAGTAGAAGCGGTAGCCGATCGCGAACGTCGCCACGGCGGCGAACACGAACCAGATCGCGTTGATCGTCTCGCCGCGGTGCAGGGCGAGCATGGTCCAGGCGACGCCGCCGAGCAGGGCGACGGCCACCCAGACGGCGATCTTCGCGGGCGTCCAGCGGGGCCGGCCGGCGGCCTCGGTGGGCGGGAGGTCTTCCGGCGTCGTGGCCGGGAGTGGGGCGCCCTCGGCGGCCGCGGAGGAGCGGTGCGAGCTCACGGGGGTCTCCGTTCGTGGGGTGGGGTCAGACGAGGCGGTGCAGCCAGCCGTGGCGGTCCTCGACGCGCCCGGTCTGGATGCCCTCGAGCTCGGTGCGGATCTTCAGGGCCACGTCGGCCCCGCCGGCGGACTCGATCACGTCGTCGCCGTCGAGCAGACGGCCGATCGGGGTCACGACGGCGGCGGTGCCGCACGCGAAGACCTCGGTGATCTCGCCCGAGCGGACGCCCTCGGCCCACTCGGCGAGGGTGACGCGACGCTCCTCGACGGTCAGGCCCATGTCCCGGCCGAGCTGGAGGATCGAGGAGCGGGTGACGCCCTCGAGGATCGTGCCGGTGAGCGCCGGGGTGACGAGGCGGCCGTCGGCGTGCACGAAGAACACGTTCATGCCGCCGAGCTCCTCGATCGCGTCGTCGTGGTACTGGTCGAGGAACACGACCTGGTCGGCGCCCTTCGCCGCGGCCTGCAGCTGGGGCAGCAGCGAGGCGGCGTAGTTGCCGCCGGTCTTGGCCGCGCCCGTGCCGCCCTTGCCGGCGCGGGCGTAGTCACGCGAGACCCAGATGGTCACCGGCTTGAGCTCGCCGCCGAAGTAGTTGCCGGCCGGCGAGGCGATCACCATGTACCGCACCTGCCGGGCCGGGCGGACGCCGAGGAACGCCTCGGAGGCGAACATGAAGGGGCGCAGGTAGAGGGACTGGCCCGGGCCGGTGGGCACCCAGGCCCGGTCCGCCTCGAGCTGGGCCTGCAGCGAGCCGAGGAACAGCTCCTCGGGCAGCTCCGGCAGGGCCAGGCGGCGGGCGGAGCGGTTCAGGCGGGCCGCGTTGGCCTCGGGGCGGAACGTCCACACCGACCCGTCCTCGTGCCGGTAGGCCTTCAGGCCCTCGAAGATCTCCTGGCCGTAGTGCAGCACGGCGGCCGCGGGGTCCAGGGACAGCGGGCCGTAGGGCTCCACGCGGGCGTCATGCCACGCGCCGCCGTCCTCGTCCCAGGTCCAGTCGATCGAGACCATGTGGTCCGTGAAGACGTTGCCGAAACCGGGGTCCTGGAGGATCTCGACGCGCTGCTGATCGGACATCGGGGACAGATGCGGTTGCCGCGTGAACACGGTCTCGGACACGGTGGGATCACTCCTCGTGACGGGTGGCGGATGGGGACGGCTCCGGTGCCGGGCACGACGCGCGGGGGCCACGGCGCCGGGCGTGGCACACGCCACAGGCCGTCGCCCCATCCTAGACCCGGCGTCGACGCGCCGGGCCCGCGCGTCAGACCCGCGCGGCGACGTCGGCGCCCACCTCGGCGGTGGTGCCCCGCGCGCCGTCCACCCGGTCCTTCAGGTGCGCCCACACCGCGGTGCGCACGCGCGCCGCGGCGCCGGTCTCGCCCACGTGCTCGAGCAGCAGGGCGGCGGAGAGGATGGCGGCCACGGGGTCGGCGATCCCCTGGCCCGCGATGTCCGGAGCGGAGCCGTGGACCGGCTCGAACATCGACGGCGCCGTGCCCTCGACGTTGATGTTGCCGGAGGCGGCGAGCCCGATGCCGCCGGTCACGGCCGCGGCGAGGTCCGTGATGATGTCCCCGAACAGGTTGTCCGTCACGATCACGTCGAAGCGGGCCGGGTCCGTCGCCAGGAAGATCATGGCGGCGTCGACGTGCATGTAGTCCCAGGTGACCGCGGGGAAGTCGGCCGCCACGGACTCCACGGTGCGGCGCCACAGGTGGCCGGCGTGGACCAGGACGTTGTGCTTGTGCACGAGCGTGAGGCGCTTGCGCTCGCCCGCGTCGGCGCGACGGAAGGCGTCCTCGACGACGCGGCGCACGCCGAACGCCGTGTTCACGGAGACCTCCGTGGCGATCTCGTGCGGGGTGTCCACGCGGATCGCACCGCCGTTGCCCACGTACGGCCCCTCCGTGCCCTCGCGCACCACGGTGAAGTCGATCTCGCCGGGCGCGGCCAGGGGGCTGACGGCGCCGGGCAGCAGGGTGGCCGGGCGCAGGTTCACGCCGTGGTCCAGCGCGAAGCGCAGCTTGAGCAGCATGCCGCGCTCGATCAGCCCGGACGGGATGCGCTCGTCCCCGGGCGCGGCGCCGACGGCCCCGAACAGGATCGCGTCGTGGCGGCGAAGGGACTCGAGGACCTCGTCCGTGAGCGCCTCGCCGGTCTCGAGCCAGTGCTCCGCACCCAGCGGATACGGGGTGAGCCGGGCCTCCGGACGCCCCTCGGCACGCAGCGCCGCCTGCAGGACGGCGGCGGCCTGGTCGGTGACCTCGGGGCCGATGCCGTCGCCGCCGATGACGGCGATGTCCAAGGGGTCTGCGGAGCTGCGTGTGGTCTCGGTCATGGCCCTCAGGCTACGCGGGGCACGCGTGAGGACCACATCGTGTGACACCCGGTCTCACCCTCCGGACGGGCTCAGTCCTCGGCGGGCTCCTCGTGCCGCGGGAAGACCGGCTGCGGGGCGGGCAGCGGCGTGCCGGGGACCAGGTCCTCGTGGAACGCGGCGAAGGACCGCGGGCCGGTGCCGGACGCGCCGGTGCGGCCGGCGTCGCCCTCGGCGGGGACGCCGAGCAGGTCCAGCAGCCGCGAGGCCGAGCCGGGCATCACCGGCTGCGCGAGCAGGGCCACCCGGCGCACGGCCTGCAACGTCACGTACAGCACCGTGCGCATGCGCGGCTCGTCCGTCTTGCGCAGCACCCACGGGGCCTGGTCCGCGAAGTAGGCGTTGACCTCGCCGAGCACGCGCCAGGTCCCCTCGAGCGCGTCGTGGAAGTCCTGCACCGCGTACGCGGACCGGGAGCGCTCCAGCAGGGCGTCGACCTGGACCAGGACGGCGCGGTCCGCCTCGGTGAACTCGCCCGGCTCGGGCACGGCGGCGCCGCAGTTCTTGGCCACCATGGACAGCGAGCGCTGGGCGAGGTTGCCGAGGTTGTTGGCCAGGTCCGCGTTCTTGCGGCTCACCACGGCCTCGTGGCTGTAGGAGCCGTCCGCGCCGAACGGGAACTCGCGCAGCAGGAAGAAGCGGATGGCGTCCAGGCCGTAGCGGGCCACCCATTCCCGCGGGTGCACCACGTTGCCCAGGGACTTGGACATCTTGGCCCCGTTGTTGTTCAGGAAGCCGTGGATCATGACGCGGCGCGGCAGCTCGAGGCCGGCCGACATGAGGAACGCGGGCCAGAAGATGCAGTGGAACCGGGAGATGTCCTTGCCGATCACGTGCAGGTCCGCGGGCCAGTAGCGCGCGAACGCCTCCGGGTCCTCCGCCGGCCAGCCCGCGCCGGTGAGGTAGTTCGTCAACGCGTCGACCCAGACGTAGGTGACGTGGTCGGCGCGCCGGTCGGCGTCGCCGGCGTCGGGGTCCGCGGGCGCCGGCAGGTCGATGCCCCACTGGAAGGAGGTCCGGGAGATGGACAGGTCCTCGAGCCCGGCCTCCACGAAGCGGATGACCTCGTTGAAGCGGTACCGGGGGGCGGCGAAGTCCGGGTGCTCGCGGTAGTGGTCCAGCAGCGGCTGCTGGTACTTGGACAGGCGGAAGAAATAGGACTCCTCCTCCGTCCACGTCACCTCGGTGCCGGTCTCGACGGCGCGGCGCACCCCGTCCTGACCCACCTCGGTCTCGTCCTCGCCGAAGTAGCGTTCGTCCCGCACGGAGTACCAGCCGGCGTAGGAGCCGAGGTAGATGTCCCCGTTGGCCTCCATCCGCCGCCAGATCTCGCGGACGGCCTCGGCGTGGTCCGTGTCCGTGGTGCGGATGAAGCGGTCGTAGGAGATGTCCAGGACGTCGTCGTCCATCTCCTTGAAGACGGCGGCGTTGCGCGTGGCCAGCTCGAGGGCGCTCACGCCCTGCTGCTGCGCCGTCTGCTCCATCTTCTGGCCGTGCTCGTCCGTGCCGGTCAGGAAGCGCACGTCCCGCCCGTCGAGCCGCTGGAAGCGGGCCATCGCGTCCGAGGCGATGTACTCGTAGGCGTGGCCGATGTGCGGCTCGCCGTTCGGGTAGGAGATGGCCGTGGTCAGGTAGTACGGGGCGCGGGCGTCAGTCACAGTCGTCGAGTCTAGCGGCGGGCCTGGGGCCCGCGCCGAGGACGACGTCGTCCGCGTCGGCGTCCGGGACGCCGTCGGCGGTCACCTGCAGATGGCCCGGCGCAGGCCGCAGGTGGAGGTGGGCCCACGGGGCCACCACGAGCACGGACGCCCCGATCATCTCGGTCAGCTCCTCCGCGTGCGTCGCCACGTGGTAGGCCAGGGTGCTGCGCCCGATCCCGAAGACGAGCGGCACCGCCTCGAGGACGATCGCGCCGACGAAGAACACCGCGCCGCCCGCCACCGTCAGCGCTCGGGTCCGGCGGGGCAGGGCGACGGTGCACAGCGCGAGCAGCCCGAGGACGACGATCGCGGCCGGCGCGCCGAGGATCAGCCACTGGAACGCGGGCAGCGGGTTCTCCCCCGCGAACGGCAGGGCCTCCCACAGCCGGCCGGCCTGCTCGTGGAGCTGCGTCGATTCGTCCAGGCTCATGGCCGCCAGCAGGGCCGCGGGGGTCAGCCACGCGAGCAGGCTCCGCCGCCGGTCCGCCCCAGCGCGCGGCGCACGAGACCCACCGTGGTGAAGCCCGCGGCCCCCAGCAGGAGCAGGCCCGAGCTCCACCACGCCGTGAGGTTGGCCTCGTGGTTCACGTCGAAGACCTCGCGCCACCACGGCACCTGCCGCGGGCCCAGCCCGAACACGAAGGGGAGGGCGAACGACCAGGCGGCGAGCAGGACACTGACGCCGATCAGCCCGCCCGCCGCGCGCCGGGCCCAGCGGCCCTGCACACCCGGAGGCGTGGCGGGGCGGGCCGCTGCGGCGCGCGCGGTCGGGGCGGGTGCGGGGCGGGGCTCGGGTGGACGCGACATGGACACCATCTCAACACAGGGCGACGCGCGCCGGCCCCGCGATGCCCGCCCGGGCGTCGACGGGTCAGGCGGAGAGGTCCACCTCGGCCGCACGGGCGGCGCCGATGGCCGCGGCCAGCGTGGCCGCGGTGTCTCCGGACAGCGCCCCGTCCAGGGTCAGCACGGCCAGGGCGGCGCCCTCGTCGTCGCGCGAGACGTCCATGCCGGCGATGTTCACGCCCTGCACCCCGAGGGCCTGGCCCAGGACGCCGATCACGCCCGGGCGGTCCTGGTAGGCGAACACGAGCAGGTGGTCGGCCAGCGGCACCTCGAGCTCGTGCCGGTCCACACCGACGAGCTTCTGCACCTGGCGCGGGCCGGTGAGCGTTCCGGTGACGGCGGTCTGGGTGCCCTGCGCGGTCGCGGCGCGCACCGTGACGGTGTTGCGGTAGGACTCGGACACCGCGGTGGTGGTGAGGCGGCACTCGACGCCGCGCTGCTCGGCCAGCACGGGGGCGTTCACGTAGGAGACCTGGTCCGAGACGATGTCCGTGAACACGCCCTTCAGGGCGGCCAGGCGCATCGCGGAGACGTCGTGCTCGGCGATCTCACCGGCGATCTCCACCTCGACGGCCGTGATGGACTGCTCGCCCACCAGCGCGGTGAGCACGCGGCCCAGCTTCTCGGCCAGCGGCAGACCGGGGCGCACGTCCTCGTGGATCGCGCCGCCGGCCACGTTCACGGCGTCCGGCACGAGCTCGCCGGAGAGGGCCAGGCGCACGGAGCCGGCGACGGCGACGCCCGCCTTCTCCTGGGCCTCGGCGGTCGAGGCGCCCAGGTGGGGGGTGACGACGGCGGAGTCGTGCGCGAAGAACGCCAGGTCCGTGGCCGGCTCGGAGCTGAAGACGTCGATGCCGGCGCCCCCGATGGTCCCGGCCTCGAGCGCGCGGGCGAGGGCGTCCTCGTCCACGAGGCCGCCGCGGGCCACGTTCACGATGATCGCGGTGTCCTTCATGCGGGCGAACTGCTCGTCGCCGATCATGCCGACCGTCTCGGGGGTCTTGGGCATGTGGATCGTGACCACGTCGGCGCGCTCGAGCAGCTCGTCCAGCTCCACGAGGCTCGCGCCGAGCTGCTGCGCCCGGGCGGTGGTCACGTAGGGGTCGTAGGCGAGGATCTCCATGCCGAACGCCTTCATGCGCTCGGCCACGAGCGCGCCGATGCGGCCCAGGCCGATCACGCCCAGCCGCTTGCCGTACAGCTCGACGCCCGTGTACTTCGAACGCTTCCACTCCCCCGCCTTCAGCGAGCCGTGGGCGGCCGCGATGTTGCGGGCGGCGGCCAGGATGTGGCCGCAGGTGAGCTCGGCGGCGGAGATGATGTTCGACGTCGGCGCGTTGACGACCATGACGCCGGCCTCGGTGGCGGCGGGCACGTCCACGTTGTCCAGTCCGACGCCGGCGCGCGCGATGACCTTCAGCTGCGGCGCGGCGGCGATCGCCTCGGCGTCCATCTGGGTGGCCGAGCGGATCAGCACCGCGTCGACGTCGCGCAGGTCCTCGAGGAGGCGAGCGCGGTCGGCGCCGTCCGTGCGGCGGATCTCGAAGTCGGGGCCGAGGGCCTCGACGGTGGCGGGCGAGAGTTCCTCGGCGATCAGGACGACGGGCTGGGCTGCGCTCACGGGTGCTCCTGGAGGTGTGGTGCGGTGGGATGGGAGGCGGGCCGGCCCGCGCTCCGGTCCGAGCCTAGACGCGTGACCGGACCGTGGCCGGAATGCGACGCCGGCCCCGAAGCGCGATGCCCGGGGCCGGCGTCGGGGGCTCAGGCGGCTCAGCGGGCCGCCGTGCCCTCGGTGTAGTCGTCGTCCGCGTCCTTGAGCCAGGAGAACATCTGGCGCAGCTCGCGGCCGGTCTTCTCGATCGGGTGGGCCTCGCCCCGGGCGCGGAGCTCCTTGAACTCGGGCGCACCGGCCTTCTGGTCGTCCATGAAGCGCTTCGCGAAGGCGCCGGACTGGATGTCGGCGAGGACCGCCTTCATGTTCTCCTTCACGTCGGGGGTGATGACGCGGGGGCCGGAGACGTAGTCGCCGTACTCCGCGGTGTCGGAGATGGACCAGCGCTGCTTGGCGATGCCGCCCTCGACCATGAGGTCGACGATGAGCTTCAGCTCGTGCAGCACCTCGAAGTAGGCGATCTCGGGCTGGTAGCCGGCCTCGGTGAGGGTCTCGAAGCCGTACTGCACGAGCTGGGAGGCGCCGCCGCAGAGCACGGCCTGCTCGCCGAACAGGTCGGTCTCGGTCTCCTCGGTGAAGGTCGTCTCGATGACGCCGGCGCGGGTGCCGCCCACGGCCTTGGCGTAGGACAGGGCGAGGGCGTGGGCCTGGCCGGAGGCGTCCTTCTCGACGGCGATCAGCGCGGGCACGCCGCGGCCGGCCTCGAACTCGCGGCGCACCACGTGGCCCGGGCCCTTGGGGGCGACCAGGGCGACGTCGACGCCCTCGGGGGCCTGGATGTAGCCGAAGCGCACGTTGAAGCCGTGCGCGAAGAAGAGGGCGTCGCCCTCCTGCAGGTTGCCGGCGATGTGCTGGTCGTACACGTCGGCCTGGACCTGGTCCGGGGTGAGGATCATGATCAGGTCGGCCTCGGCGGCGGCGGTGGCGACGTCGACGACGCGCAGGCCCTCGGCCTCGGCCTTGGCGCGGGACTTGGAGCCCTCGGCGAGGCCGATGCGCACGTCCACGCCGGAGTCGCGCAGCGACAGGGCGTGGGCGTGGCCCTGGGAGCCGTAGCCGATGACGGCCACGGTGCGGCCCTGGATGATCGACAGGTCGGCGTCGTCGTCGTAGAACTTCTTCACGGTCATGCTGTTCTCCTCACGGGATGGGTGGATCGGGACGGGTCAGCGGGCCAGGGCGCGGTCGGTCATGGACCGCGGCCCCCGGGCGAGGGCGAGGGTGCCCGAGCGGACGAGCTCACGCACGCCGTAGGGCTCCATCATCTCGAGGAAGGCCTCGAGCTTGTCACGGGTGCCGGTGGCCTCGAGGGTCAGGGACTCCGGGGCCACGTCGACGACGTGGGCGCGGAACAGGTCGGCCGCCTGGACGACCTGACCGCGGGTGGCGGCATCGGCGCGCACCTTCACGAGCAGGTGGTCGCGCTGAACGGAGGAGTCGGGCGTGAGCTCGACGACCTTGATCACGTTGATCAGCTTGTTCAGCTGCTTGGTGACCTGCTCGAGCAGGTCCGTGTCGGCGTCGACGACCACGGTAATCCGGGACAGGCCCTCGACCTCCGTGACGCCCACGGCCAGCGAGTGGATGTTGAATGCGCGCCGGGCGAAGAGGCCGGCCACGCGGGTCAGGGTGCCGGGCACGTCCTCGACGAGCACGGACAGGGTGTGGCGTTCCATCGGTTGCCCTCCTCAGTCTTCCTGGTCCCAGTCGGGCGTCATGCCCCGGGCCACCTGGATCGCGTCGTTGCTGACCCCCGCGGGGACCATCGGCCAGACCATGGCGTCGCGGGAGACCACGAAGTCCACGATCACGGGGCGGTCGTCGATGGCCAGGGCCTGGCGGATGGTGTCGTCCAGGTCCTCCCGACGGTCGCAGCGCAGGCCCGCGGCGCCGTAGGCGTCGGCGAGCTTGACGAAGTCCGGCACCCGGGCGGTGTCGTGGCCCGTGTTCAGGTCCGTGTTCGAGTAGCGCCCGTCGTAGAAGAGGGTCTGCCACTGACGCACCATGCCCAGCGAGGAGTTGTTGATCACCGCGATCTTGATGGGGATGCGGTTGATCACGCACGTGGCGAGCTCCTGGTTGGTCATCTGGAAGCAGCCGTCGCCGTCGATGGCCCAGACCACGCGGTCGGGCTCGCCCACCTGCGCCCCCATCGCGGCGGGGACGGCGAAGCCCATCGTCCCGAGGCCGGCCGAGTTGAGCCACTGGCGCGGGCGCTCGTAGGCGACGAACTGGCTGGCCCACATCTGGTGCTGGCCGACGCCGGCCACGTAGGTGGCCTCGGGACCGGACAGGGCCGACAGGCGCGAGATCACCTCCTGGGGCGCGAGGAGGCCGTCCTCGGTCTCGGTCCAGCCCATCGGGTAGGTGTCCTGCAGGCGCCGCAGCACCGCCCACCAGTCGGCGAGGTCGGGCAGCGCCTCGGTGTCCGTCGCGAGCTCGGCCACCAGGTCCGGGATGATCTCCTTGACGTGGCCGACGATCGGCACGTCCGCGGTGCGGTTCTTCGAGATCTCGGCCGGGTCGATGTCCGCGTGGATCACGCGGGCGCCGGGGGCGAACGAGGGCAGGTGACCGGTCACGCGGTCGTCGAAGCGGGCGCCGAGCGTGATCAGCAGGTCGGCCTGCTGGAGCGCGGCCACGGCGGGGACGCCGCCGTGCATGCCCGGCATGCCCAGGTGCTGGGGGTGCGAGTCGGGGAAGACGCCGCGGGCGGTGAGGGTGGTGACCACCGGGGCGCCCGTGAGCTCGGCGAGGGCGCGCAGCTCCTCGTGGGCCTCGCCGCGGGCCACGCCGCCGCCCACGTACAGCACGGGGCGCCGGGCCTCGCGGATCAGCCGGGCGGCCTCGCGGATCTGCCGGGGGTGGCCGCGCAGGACGGGGCGGTAGCCGGGCAGGTCGATCCGGGGCGGCCACGCGAACTCGAACTCGCCCTGCTGGGCGTCCTTGGTGACGTCCACAAGCACGGGCCCGGGCCGGCCCGTGGCGGCGATGTGGAACGCCTCGGCGAGGGCCTGGGGGACGTCCTCGGGCCGGGTCACGAGCCGGGAGTGCTTGGTGATGGGCATCGTGATGCCCACGATGTCCGCCTCCTGGAAGGCGTCCGTGCCGATCGCGGCGGAGGAGACCTGGCCGGTGATGAACACGACCGCCTGGGAGTCCATGTGGGCGTCCGCGATGGCGGTCACCAGGTTGGTGGCGCCGGGACCGGAGGTGGCGATGGCCACGCCGACCTTGCCGGTGGCCAGGTGGTAGCCCTGCGACGCGTGACCGGCACCCTGCTCGTGGCGCACCAGGATGTGGCGGATCCGATCGGAGTCCATGAGCGGGTCGTAGGTCGGCAGGATGGCGCCGCCGGGCAGCCCGAACACGTCCGTGACCCCCAGCTCCTCCAGGGATCGGATGATGCCCTCGGAACCGGTCATCCGGGTCGGCTCGACGCGGGAGCCCTCGCCGGGCACCCGGGGCTCGACGATCTCGGGCCGGGGGGCCGGACGGCGCTCCTGGGCCCGGGCCGTCTCCGTCGGGCGGGAGGCCGGCGTCGGGACCTGCGGGACCGCCGCGCGGGCGTCGCGGGGGGTCGTGCTCATGGGGTCACCTCACTGCGTTCGTCGCTGCGTGTCCGTCGCGGGGGCGTCGGACGGTCGTCGTTCGGATCCGTCGGGCGTCGGGGACCGTGGCCGCGTCGATGACGGATCGGGCCGGCGTGGCGGAGTCTGAGGTGGGGACACGGGCCGCCGGGTCCTTCGGGGGTGGTCTCAGTATCGACAGCCGTGCGCCCCGCCCGCCATCGACCACCCGCCTGTCTCGCAATGTGAGATAAAGCGTCACATCGTGAGACGACCGGGCGGTCGGGGTCGGATCCCGGGCCTGAGCCCACCCTAGTCAGCCGCCGCGGTGGCGGCCGCCTTCACCCACGCTCCGTGACGGAGCACCCCGCGCACCTCGAGCTCCGGGCCGAAGACGACGGCGTCCGCTCGGCTCCCGGCTCGGAGCCGGCCGACGTCGGGAAGCCCCAGGGCGTCCGCGGGCGCGGCCGTCGCCGCCCGCAGCGCGGCGTCGAGGTCGACCCCGGCGGCGACGGCGGAGCGCACCGAGCCGGCGACCGTGGCCGTGGACCCGGCGATGGCCCCGGCTGCGCCATCCGCGCCGACCACCCGCGCGACGCCGTCGTGGACCCGGACCCGCAGGGGTCCGAGGGAGAAGTCGCCGTCGCCGCAGCCGGCGGCGGCCATCGCGTCCGAGACGAGGATCCACCGCTCCCCCGCCTCCCGGGCGACCCGCCGCACCGTGGCCGCATGCAGGTGGACGCCGTCCACGATGGTCTCGCTCCCCACGCGCGGGTCCTCCAGCAGGGCGACGGCCGGCCCGGGCTCGCGATGGTGGGTGGGCCGGCACGCGTTGTGCAGGTGCGTGGCCATCCGCGCCCCCGCGTCGATCGCCGCGCGCGTGGTCTCGTAGGAGGCGTCCGTGTGGCCGATCGCGACGACGACGCCCGCCTCCGCCAGCCGGCCCACCGCGTCGAGGGCCCCGGGCAGCTCGGGGGCCAGCGTGACCATCGCCAGGTGGCCCGCGCCGACCTCGACGAGGCGAGCGACGTCCTCGGGCTCCGGCGCCCGCAGCGACGCGGCCCGGTGCGCGCCGCGGTGCAGGGGCGAGAGCCAAGGGCCCTCGAGGTGCACGCCGGCCAGGACGCCCTCCGCGCGCAGGGGCGTCAGGGCCGTCAGCTGCGCCGCGAGCGCGTCGACCTCGTCCGTGACGAGGGAGGCCACCACCGTGGTCGTGCCCGCACGGGCGTGGGCCGCGGCCGCCGCGCGTGCCGCGGCCGCGCCGGACTCGACGGCGTGTCCGCCGCCGCCGTGGCAGTGCACGTCCACGCAGCCGGGAGCGAGGAGGGCGTCGCCGAGGTCGTGGACGGGGCCGTGGGTGCGCGGCGGGTCCCCGCCCCCGACGGCCACCACCCGGCCCTCGGCCAGGGCGATCCAGCCGGGGCCGCCGAGGCGCTCACCGTCATGGACGCGGTCCGCGCGCAGCACCGACGGGGACGCGGCGGCCGGCGACGCCTGCTCGGCGCGCGGCCGGTGAGGGACCGAGGCGGGCACGGATGCACCTTCCGGGGTGGGCGGGTCGATGGACGAGGGGCGCTCAGAGGCCCTGCCAGGACGGCTTGGCCTCCCACATGTGGCGGTACTCCCCCGCGAGCTCGAGTCGCCCGGCGGCGGCCTCGTCCACGAGGACGGTCACATGCGGGTGCAGCTGCAGGGCCGTGACCGGCCAGCGCGCGCTCACGGGGCCCTCCACGAGCTGCCGCACCGCCTCGGCCTTTCCCTCGCCCCGGGCCAGCAGGACCAGGTGCCGGGCGTCGAGGATCGTGCCGACGCCCTGGGTGAGGCAGTGGGTCGGGACCTGGTCGAGGTCGCCGTCGAAGAAGCGGGCGTTGTCCCGCCGGGTCTGCTCGGCGAGCACCTTGATGCGCGTGCGGGAGGCGAGGGAGGAGCCGGGCTCGTTGAACGCGATGTGCCCGTCCGTGCCCACGCCGAGCAGCTGCACGTCCACGCCGCCGGCCTCACGCAGCGCCTCCTCGTAGGCGGCGCAGGCGCCCGGGACGTCCGCCGCCCCGCCGTCCGGACCGTGCACGGCCTCCGGGGCGATGTCCGTGCGCGCGACGAACTCCCGCTCGATCACGGTGCGGTAGGACTCGGGGTGTCCCGCGGGCAGGCCGACGTACTCGTCCAGCAGGAACGCGCGGCAGGAGCGCAGGGACAGCTCCCCGTCCCGGACCCGGCGGGCGAGCTCGTCGTAGACGGGCAGCGGCGAGGAGCCGGTGGCCAGCCCCAGGACGGCCTCGGGACGGGCCGCCACGTGGGCGGCCACCGCGTCCGCGCCGTGCCGGCCCAGGGCGGCGGCGTCGGGCAGGATGACGACCTCCATCAGCGCGCCTCCCGCCCGGGACGAGGCGCGGGTCCCCCGGCCCGGGCGTCGATCGCGTGCATGCTCATCCTCTGCTCGTCTCGGCGTGCAGGCCGACCGGGCCTCAGCCCAGGTAGGCACCCTCGGCGGCGGAGTGCACCAGCTTGGCGTACTTGCCCAGCACGCCCGTGGTGAACTTCGGCTCCACCGGCTCCCAGGACTCGCGGCGGGCGGCGAGCTCGGCCTCGTCCACGAGCAGGTCCATGGTGCGTCCGGCGATGTCCACGCGGATGCGGTCGCCGTCCTGCACCAGCCCGATCGGCCCTCCCTCGGCGGCCTCGGGGGCGATGTGGCCGATGCACAGGCCGGTGGTGCCGCCGGAGAAGCGCCCGTCGGTGATCAGCAGGACGTCCTTGCCCAGACCCGCCCCCTTGATCGCGCCGGTGATCGCGAGCATCTCGCGCATGCCCGGGCCGCCCTTCGGCCCCTCATAGCGGATGACCACCACGTCGCCGGCGGCGATGGTCCCGTCCTCGAGGGCGTCCATGGCGGCGCGCTCCCGGTCGAAGACGCGCGCGGTGCCCTCGAAGACGTCCGCATCGAAGCCGGCGGACTTCACGACAGCGCCCTCCGGGGCCAGCGAGCCGTGGAGGATCGCGATGCCGCCGTTGGGGTGCATCGCGTCGTCCATGGTCCGGATGACCTTGCCGTCCACCGGGTCCGGATCGAGCGCGGCCAGGTTCTCGGCGAGGGTCTTGCCGGTGACGGTGAGGGTGTCCCCGTGCAGCAGGCCCTCGTCCAGCAGGGCCTTCATGACCACCGGGACGCCGCCGATGCGGTCCACGTCCGTCATGACGTACTGACCGAACGGCTTGAGGTCGGCGATGTGCGGGGTGCGGTCGGCGATGCGGTTGAAGTCGGACAGCTGCAGGTCCACGCCCGCCTCCCGGGCGATGGCGAGCAGGTGCAGCACGGCGTTGGTGGAGCCGCCGAACGCCATGGTCACGGCGATCGCGTTCTCGAACGCGGGCTTGGTCATGATGTCCCGGGCCGTGATGCCCTGGCGGAGCATGTTCACCACGGCCTTGCCGGAGCGGCGCGCGAAGGCGTCGCGGCGGCGGTCCGCGGAGGGGGCGGCGGCGGAACCGGGCAGGGACATGCCGAGGGCCTCACCGATGGAGGCCATGGTGTTGGCGGTGTACATGCCGCCGCAGGCGCCCTCACCCGGGGCGATGGACTTCTCGATGCGGAGCAGGTCCTCCTCGGACATGAGACCGCGGGCGCAGGCGCCGACCGCCTCGAAGGCGTCGATGATGGTCACCTGCCTCTCGGTGCCGTCGGTCAGGCGGGCCACGCCCGGCATGATCGAGCCTGCGTAGACGAACACGGACGCCAGGTCCAGGCGGGCGGCGGCCATGAGCATGCCCGGCAGCGACTTGTCGCAGCCGGCGAGCAGGACGGAGCCGTCCAGGCGCTCGGCCATCATCACGGTCTCCACCGAGTCCGCGATCACCTCGCGGGAGACGAGGGAGAAGTGCATGCCCTCGTGGCCCATGGAGATGCCGTCCGAGACGGAGACCGTGCCGAACTCCAGCGGATATCCACCGGCGGCGTGGACGCCGTCCTTCGAGGCCTGGGCGAGGCGGTCCAGGGAGAGGTTGCAGGGGGTGATCTCGTTCCAGGACGACGCGATGCCGATCTGCGGCTTGCCGAAGTCCTCGTCC
Organism: Micrococcus sp. H39-S4; assembly: GCF_027158145.1. Classification (NCBI taxonomy): domain Bacteria; kingdom Bacillati; phylum Actinomycetota; class Actinomycetes; order Micrococcales; family Micrococcaceae; genus Micrococcus; species Micrococcus sp. H39-S4. The sequence continues at coordinate 218,133 of NZ_JAPVLT010000001.1, read as the reverse complement.
CCCATGCCGACCGCGCGGAGCATGCCGCGGGCGGCGGTGCGCTCCATCCCGTCGGTGACGTCGCGCGAGCGCGGCTTGATGTCGGGAGCGGCGGACGGGGTGCTGGGAGTCGACGCGGCGGAGTCCATGCCGCGGAGTCTAGTGAGCACGGCGCCACCGGGCCGACGCGACGTCCCCGTGTGACGGGTGCCGCGGCATGACACGTGCGGACGGGTCCGCGTACGTTGGGCCCATGGACACGCCCACCCTGCACAGACGGCTGCGCCGCGTCTTCGATGCGCGCGTGTTCAACCACGGCGACTACAACGTCGTCTACGGCCAGCCCTCGGGCTCCTCCTCCCCCCTCGTGATCGGCTACCGCCACCAGCCGCTCGAGATGCTGCTGTGCCCGTTCGACCCCACCTCCACCCCGGACGACCACGACCGCCGCGCGCCGGGCGTGGCCGAGGACGACCCGCACGGCCCGGTGACCGAGGCCTCCGCGGACCGCGCCGACGTCGTCGAGGTGGGCCTGGCCAACGTGGCCACCGTGGCGGACACGGGCAGCGGCTATCAGGTGGAGACCGTCACGGGCTTCCGGACGTGGTTCGACGTCCCGGAGCACACGCGGGTGCCGGTGGGCGACCTCACGGAGGACGGCACCGCGGAGCTCGACCAGGCCGAGGACGCCACCGACTTCCACGCCTTCATGACCGCCTTCATGGACGAACTGGACCGCCTCTACGCGACCCCGGAGACGGACGCGACGGACGTCACGCCCCCCGATTTGCGCGGCGTCTGAAACCCCTGCTAGGGTTTCACCTCGTTGCACGGCGCACCGGAGAGATCCGAGAGGCGGTGCGGCACCTGCACCTCTAGCTCAACCGGTAGAGCATCTGACTCTTAATCAGCAGGTTCCGGGTTCGAGTCCCGGGGGGTGCACCCACCGAAGCGAAGGCCCCGTCTCCACGGAGACGGGGCCTTCGTCGTCCCCGCTCCCCGCCCGGGCCCACCGTAGGCTGGGGCCCATGACCGACACGACCCAGCACCGCCTCCAGCCCGGCGACACGGCACCCGCGTTCACCCTCCAGGACCAGGAGGGCCGGCCCGTCTCGCTGCGCGACAGCGCGGGCAAGCACACGATCGTCTACTTCTACCCGGCCGCGTCCACGCCCGGCTGCACCACGCAGGCCTGCGACTTCCGGGACAGCCTCGCCTCCCTGACCGCGGCCGGCTACGTCGTCCTGGGGATCTCCCCCGACCCGATCGGCAAGATCATCCGGTTCGCCGAGCAGGAGGGCCTGACGTTCCCCCTGCTCTCGGACGAGGACCACGCGGTGGCCGAGGCCTACGGCGCCTGGGGTGAGAAGAAGAACTACGGGCGGACCTTCGAGGGTCTGATCCGCTCCACGATCGTCGTCGGCCCGGACGGGAAGGTCACCCACGCGCAGTACAACGTGAAGGCGACCGGCCACGTGGCCCGACTGCGCCGCACCCTCGGCCTCGACGAGGCCTGATCCGCGCCCGCCGCGCCCGGGCGCCGCACGGTAGGATCGGGCCTCGCCCCGCCCGCGCGGGGTGTGCGCGGGCGTGGCGGAACTGGTAGACGCGCTGGATTTAGGTTCCAGTGTCCTGGACGTGGGGGTTCGAGTCCCCCCGCCCGCACTCCCCGGACCCGCCCGACCCCGACGTCACCCGCCACAGGAGGCCGCCATGCAGCCCACTCGCCGCGCCTTCCTCGGCGGGGGCCTGGGCCTGCTCGGCCTGGGCGTGGCCGGCTGCGCGACGTCGCCCGCGGCGCCGTCCTCCGCCGCCCCGACCTCCTCGGGCCCGAGCCGGCTGCTCGTGGTCGGCGCCCCGGCGCGGGCGCTGACGCGGGATCCGGCCCGCGCGCTGGACGTCGAGTCCTTCCGTCTGATCCGCCAGGTCTTCGAGACGCTGCTCGGCGTGGACGCGGACACCGGCGCCCCCACGCCCCGCCTCGCCGAGCGGCACGAGGAGTCCGACGGCGGCCGCCTCCACACGTTCCACCTGGTCTCCGGGGTGGTGTTCGACGACGGCGAGCCGTGCGACGCCGCCGCCGTGGTCGCGAACATCGAGCGGTGGGCCGCCGCCCCCGCGCCCGTGGACGGGACCGTCGCCCCGCCCTCCTCGTTCGTCTCGGCCTTCGGCGGATACGCCGGGGACGCGGACTCCGCCTTCGCCGGCGTCGAGGCCCGCGGAGAGCTCGAGGTGCGGCTGCGCCTGCACTCCCCCCGCCGTCACCTCGCGGCCGCGCTGGCCTCGCCGGCCTTCGCGATCTCCTCGCCGGCCTCGTGGGACCGCACGGTCGACGTGGACGGCTCCGAGGTCACCACCCCCGCCGGCACCGGCCCCTACCGCTGGGCCGACGCCGCGGAGACCGCCGAGCTCACGCGCGCCCACCCGGGCGCCTCGGGCGCGACGATCCTGGTCCCCAGCGCCCGCCACCGCGGCTCCGATCCGGCGGCGTACCCGGTGGCCGTGCAGGCGTGGGGTCGGGCCTCCGTGCGCCTGCGGGAGCTGCGGCGCGGCACGGCGGATGTGATCGACGTCGTCGCCCCCGGCCAGCTGCGCCCCCTCGTCGAGGCCGGCACCCAGGTGCTGCCCCGGGATCCCCTGGGCGTGCTCTACGTGGGCATGAACCTGGACCACCCGCGCGTGCGCTCGCAGTACCTGCGCCAGGCGATCGCGTACGCGGTGGACCGCCCGCGCATCGCCGGCAGCGACGTCTTCCTCGAGGGCACCCGCCTGGCCCACGACCTCGTCCCCCCGTCCCTCGGCGTCGGCGACGAGGAGGCGCGGCGCTACGACGTCAACCCGGGCCGGGCCCGCGAGTTCCTCCGCCTGGCGGGATACGACGGGGAGCCGTTGGAGTTCCTCTACCCGGCCGGCACGGCCCGCCCCTCCCTGCCCGAGCCGGAGCGGGTCTACGCGATGGTCGCCCGCGACCTCGGCGCGGTGGGGATGCACATCGTGCCCGTGCCCGTGCCGGAGGACCAGGACTACCTGCACGCCGTCGTCTCCCGACCCACCCGAGCCCTGCACCTGATGGGCCGCACCGGCGACTACCGCGACCCGCACGCGTTCCTCGAGCCCTTCGCGCGCTCGGGCCGCGCCGAGACCGGCTACCGCAACCCGCGCGTCGTCGAGGACGTGGACGCGGCGGCGGCCGAGACCGACGACGACACACGCCGCGCCCTGTTCCGCCGCGTCGTCCGGGCCATGGCCCTCGACCTGCCGGCGCTGCCGCTGGTCTATCCGATCTCGGCCCTGGCCACCGGCCCGCGCGTGGCCTCCTACCCGACGTCGCCGCAGCTGGACGAGCCCTTCTCGCGCGTCAGGCTGACCGAAGGCTGAACGCACCGGTAGTACAGTGGGAGATCACGGCGCCCGGCCCGACCGCCACTGCTCGGCCTGGTCGCACTGCGCCCACCCGCCGTCGTTCTGCTTCAGGAGTTGACCGTGCCCACCACCTCGTCCACCGCCACCCACGACGTCGTCCTGATCGGCGGCGGCATCATGAGCGCCACCCTGGGCGTGCTGCTGCAGAAGCTCGAGCCCACCTGGTCCATCGCCCTGTACGAGAGCCTCGACCAGGCCGGCCTGGAGTCCTCCGACCCGTGGAACAACGCGGGCACCGGCCACGCCGCCCTGTGCGAGCTGAACTACTCGCCCATGGACAAGAACGGACGGGTGGACGTCACCAAGGCGCTGGGCATCAACGAGCAGTTCTGGACCACCCGCCAGTTCTGGTCCTCCCTGGTGGCGGACGGCACGCTCAAGGACCCCAAGTCCTTCATCAACCCGCTGCCGCACATGTCCTTCGTGTGGGGTGACGACCACGCGGACTACCTCCGCACCCGCTATGAGGCCATGTCCGCCCAGCCGCTGTTCGCCGGCATGGAGCACAGCGAGGACCCGGAGCAGATCCGTGCCTGGGCCCCGCTGCTGATCGAGGGCCGTGAGCCGGGCCAGCGCCTGGCGGCGTCCCGCAACACCGGCGGCACCGACGTCGACTTCGGCTCCCTCACCCGCCAGCTCATCACGGCCATGGCCGGCGCCGGCGCCGAGGTGCGCTTCGGTCACAAGGTCACCGGCCTCACCCGCGGCACGGACGGCCGCTGGGAGGTCAAGGTCAAGAACAAGGCCGCCGGCTCCGAGCTCGTGGACCGCGCCCGCTTCGTCTTCGTCGGTGCCGGCGGCGGCGCCCTGCCCCTGCTGCAGAAGTCCGGCATCCCCGAGGCCAAGGGCTTCGGCGGCTTCCCGGTCTCCGGCCAGTTCCTGCGCTGCACGGACGAGTCCGTGGTCAACCAGCACATGGCCAAGGTGTACGGCCAGGCCGCCGTCGGCGCCCCGCCGATGTCCGTGCCCCACCTGGACACCCGCTTCGTCAACGGCAAGCGCTCCCTGCTGTTCGGCCCCTACGCCGGGTTCTCCACGAACTTCCTCAAGACCGGCTCCTACCTGGACCTGCCGCTGTCCGTGCGCCCGCACAACCTCAGCACGATGCTGGACGTGGCCAAGGACAACATGGACCTGACCAAGTACCTCGTGACCGAGGTGCTGAAGTCCCGGGACAAGAAGATCGACGCGCTGCACGAGTTCTACCCGGAGGCCGACGGCGGCGAGTGGGAGCTGATCACCGCGGGCCAGCGCGTGCAGGTGATGAAGCGCAAGGGCCGCTTCGGCGGCGTCCTGCAGTTCGGCACCGAGGTCGTCACGCACGCGGACGGCTCGCTCGGCGGCCTGCTCGGCGCCTCGCCGGGCGCCTCCACCGCGGCCCCCATCATGGTGAAGCTGCTCGAGCGCTGCTTCCCCGCGAAGATGGCCGGCTGGGACGGCACGCTCAAGGAGCTCATCCCGTCCCTGGGCCACACGCTCAACGACGACCCGGCGCTGCTGGACGAGGTCCGCACCGTCACGGACGCCGCACTGAAGCTGGCCTGACGCCCCGATGGGAGCGCTCGCACGGTTCTCACTCGGTCGGCGGGCGCTCGTGGCGCTCGTCACCGTGTTCATCGCGGTGTTCGGCATCCTCTCCGCCGGGCAGCTCAAGCGGGAGCTGATCCCCCCGCTCGAGCTGCCCGTCATCTCCGTCTCGACGCTCTACCCGGGGGCGTCCCCCGAGGTCGTGGACGCTCAGGTGGGCGAGCCCCTCGAGACGGCCCTGCAGGCCGTGGAGGGGCTCGAATCCTCGCGGTCCACGTCGCAGTCCGGCTTCAACGCGGTCCAGCTGGAGTTCGCCTACGGCACAGACCTGAACCGGGCCCGGTCCCAGGTGGACCGCGTGGTGGCCAACCTGGGGCCGCAGCTGCCGGAGGAGGCGGAGACCTCGTCCTTCGCGGGCTCCGTCTCCGACTTCCCGGTGGTCTTCCTCGCCCTGTCCGGGGACGAGGACCTCAACACCCTGCGCCGCCGCGCCGAGGACGTCCTGGCCCCGCGGCTGCAGAAGATCGACGGCGTCCGCGGCGCCGACGTCCTCGGCGGCACGGACGAGAACGTCTCCGTGGTCCCGGACCCGGCCGCGCTCGCCGCCGCCGGGCTGACCACCTCCGACATCACCGACGCGCTCGAGGAGAACGCCGGCCTCTTCCCCGTCGGCCAGGTCACCGAGGGCGCGACCACCTATCCCGTCCAGGCGGGCGCCGCCGTCGAGGACCTCGAGGGCCTGCGCGGGATCGTCGTCGCTCCCTCCGGCGACGGCGAACCGCGCACCCTGGACGAGGTCGCCGACGTCACCCTCGTGGCCGCGGCCCCCACCTCGCTGACCCGCACCGACGGGGTGCCGACGCTGTCCGTCTCCGTGACCGCGACCCCGGACGCCGACCTCGTGGCGGTCTCTCAGGCCGTGCGCGACGCCCTGCCGGAGCTGGCGTCCCTGGTCGGCGGCGGCGCGGACCTGACCGTGGTGTTCGACCAGGCCCCGTTCATCCAGCAGTCCATCGACACGCTGTTCCAGGAGGGCCTGCTGGGCCTGGCGTTCGCCGTGCTGGTGATCGCCGTGTTCCTGCTCTCGGTGCGCTCCACCCTCGTCACCGCCGTGTCCATTCCGCTGTCCCTGCTGGCCGCCCTCATCGGGGTGGCGGCCTTCGGCTACTCCCTCAACACGCTGACGCTCGGGGCGCTGACGATCTCGATCGGCCGAGTCGTGGACGACGCGATCGTGGTGGTGGAGAACATCCGCCGGCACCTCGGCCTGGGCGCCGACCGGCGCACCGCGATCCTGGACGGCACGCGCGAGGTCGCCACCGCGATCACCGCCTCCACCCTCGTCTCCGTGGCCGTGTTCCTGCCCATCGCCTTCGTGGGCGGCCTGGCCGGCGAGCTGTTCCGGCCCTTCGCCGTGACCGCCACGGTCGCCCTGCTGGCCTCCCTCGTCGTCGCCCTGACGATCGTGCCGGTGCTGTGCTGGTGGTTCCTGCGCTCCCCGCGGCGCGGGGCCGAGACCACGGCCGCGCCCGCCGTCCCCGGCGACCGGCCCGTGGCGGCCGGCGGATGGCTCACCCGGGCCTACCGCCCGGTGCTGCGCTGGACGCAGCGGCACACCGTGGTCACCCTCGCCGCCGCCCTGGCGCTGCTGGCCGGCACGGCCGCGCTGGTCCCGCTGATCCCCACGAACCTCCTGGGCGACTCGGGACAGAACTCGTTCGTCGTCACGGCGGAGCAGGAGCCGGGGGCGTCGCTGGAGACGACGGCCGCCGCCGCCGAGCGCATCGAGCGCGTGCTGCTGGACACCGACGGCGTCGAGACCGTCCAGTGGACGGCCGGCACCGCCGCCGGTCCGATGGGGGCCTTCGGCGGCTCCTCGGCGGACCGGGCGCGGTTCACGGTGGTGACCGACCCGGATGCGGACCAGGTGGCCCTCCAGGACGGGGTGCGCGCCGAGCTCACCGGTCTCGACGGCGTGGGCGACGTGTCCGTCTCCACGCAGCAGGGGCCGAGCGGCGGCCAGGACATCGAGGTGGCCGTCTCCGCCCCCGACCCGCAGGCCCTCACCGCGGCCGCCGATCAGGTCGCCGAGGCGCTGCGGCCCGTCGAGGGTGCCCGCGAGGTGACAACGCCGGCTTCGGACCTGCGCCCGACGTTCCAGGTGGACGTGGACACCGTCGCCGCCGCCCGGCTCGGCCTGACCGAGGAGGCGGTGGCCGGCCAGGCCGCCGCCGCCCTGCAGGCCGTGCCCGTGGGCGACGTCCGCTTCGGGTTCGAGAGCTTCGCGGTGCAGCTGGGTGACCCGGAGCCGGTCGAGTCCCTCGACGCCCTGCGCCAGGTGCCTGTGGAGACGGCGGAGGGACCCGTGCCGCTGGCGGACCTCGCCGAGGTCTCGCGCGTGTCCGTGCCCGCCCGGGTGACGTCCTCGAACGGCGAGCGGACCGCCGTCGTCACGGTGACCCCGGACGACGAGGACCTCGGGGCCGTCTCACGCCGGGTCACGCAGGCCGTGGCGGAGCTGGACCTGCCCGAGGGCGTCACCGCGGCCGTGGGCGGCGCGGCGGAGCAGCAGGCGCAGACGTTCCGGGACCTCGGGCTGGCGTTGCTGGCCGCCGTGGCGACCGTGTACGTCGTGCTGGTGGCGACGTTCAACTCGCTGCGCCAGCCGCTCGTGCTGCTCGTGTCGATCCCCTTCGCCGCCACGGGCGTGTTCCTGGCGCTGCTGGCCACCGGCACGCCCCTGGGACTGTCCACGATGATCGGGCTGCTCATGCTGGTGGGCATCGTGGTGACGAACGCGATCGTGCTGATCGACCTGATCAACCAGTACCGACGCGACCGCGGAATGCCCTTGGACGAGGCCATCGAGGTGGGCGCGCTCAACCGCGTGCGCCCGGTGGTGATGACGGCCCTGGCCACCGTCCTGGCCATGACCCCGATGGCCCTGGGCATCACGGGGCACGCGGGGTTCATCTCCCAGCCCCTCGCGGTGGCCGTGGTGGGCGGCCTGGTGTCCTCCACCCTGCTCACGCTCGTGCTCGTGCCCGTGCTGTACCGGCTCACCGAGGTCCGCGGGGAGCGCCGCCTGCAGGAGGAGCGTCGCGTCGCGGCCGAGCAGGAGGCGCAGCGCGTCGCGGCCGAGCGTGCGGCCGAGCAGGAGCGCCGGGCGGAGCAGGAGCGCCGGGCGGAGGACCGTTGGGCGGCCCCGTCCGAGCTCGACGCCGGACGCCTCGGCCGACTCCGGCAGCGCCTCCACCGGCGGTGGCGCCGGGCCTGACCTCACGCGTGGCGCGGGCCGGGGCGGCGGGGCGCACCCCCGTCGCTCAGGCGCCGTCGTGCACCGCGAGGCTCGAGCCGCGCCGGTCCTTGCGCACCTCGAGGCGCACGCCGATCTCCTGCCTCATCCGTTCGACGTGGGAGACGAGGCCCACGGTCCGGCCACCGGTCCGCAGGGTGTCCACGACGTCCAGGACGTCGTCGAGGGTGTCCGCGTCGAGCGAGCCGAAGCCCTCGTCCACGAAGAGCGTGTCCAGTTCGATGCCGCCGGCTTCGGCCTGCACGGTGTCCGCGAGCCCCAGGGCGAGGGCGAGGGAGGCCATGAAGGTCTCGCCGCCCGAGAGCGTGGCCGGGTGGCGGGTCTCGTCCACGTAGTGGTCCCGGATGACGAGTTCGAGGCCCTTGTTCCCGCGCCCGCCCACGGCGTCGGAGTACTCGATCGAATACCGCTGGTCCGTCATGGCGAGCAGACGCTCGGTGGCCGCGGCGGCGACCTCCTCGAGCCGCCCGGCGAGGACGTAGCTCGTCAGGGGCATCTTGAGCAGGTTCTCCCCGCCGCCGCGGACGAGGTCGAGCAGCCCCCGCACCCGCGTGTGCTCGGCGATGAGCCCGGCGGACCGCTCCAGGACCTCGGTCAGGGCGGCCGACTGGCGGCGCACCGTGGCGACGAGTGCATCGAGTCGCCCGACCGCCGTCGCCCGGGACGAGCTCGCGGCCTCGGCCGCGGCGAGCGCCTCGGCGGCGGCGCGGGTCTGCTCCTCGGTCGGCGGCTCGACGCCCGCCTCGGCGAGGGCGCGGCCCCGGCGGACGGGCTCGCTCGCCTCGAGCTCGGCGAGGCGGGCCCGTTCGGCGTCCCACTCCTGCACGGCGGCCGTGCGCGCGGCGGCCTCCGTCTCCTCGAGGCGGGCCGCGCGCGCCGCGTCGACGTCGTCGAAGTGCTGTTCGGTCAGCGCGGCGGTGAGCGCCTGGCCGGTCTCGTCGGCGACCGCCCGGGCGCGCGCGTCCTCGTCCTGCGCCGCAGCGAGGGCGGCCAGGACCCGGCGTGCGGCGGTGACCTGGTCGCCGCGGGCGTCGAGGGTCTCGGCGTCACCGCGGGCGGCCTCGACGGCGTCCCGCAGCTCGGTCAGCCGGGCGGCACGGTGGGCGGCGGCCTCGGCGAGCCGACCGTCCTCGGCCGCGAGCGCGGCGGCGGTCTCGTCGGCCCCGGCGTGCTCCTTCTCGGCGGCGGTCAGCCGACGGCGGTCCGCGGCGAGGTCCTTCGCCGCCTGGTCCAGCGCGGCCCGTTCGGCCTCGGCGCGCTCGAGCGCCTCTCGCGCGGCCTCGGGTGCGAGCCCGGCGGCGGCCTCGCGCGCCGTGCGGAGGGTCTGCTCGGCGGCGCGCAGGGCGGTCTCGGCGTCGGTCGCGGCCCGGTCGGCCGCGGTCCGGGCCTGCTCGGCGTCCCGCACGTCCGCCTCGGTCACCGCGGTGTCCGCGGTGGCGGCCGGAGCCGGGTGCTCGGGCGAGCCGCACACGGCGCACGGCTCGCCGGGCACGAGCCGCTCCGCCAGTTCGGAGGCGGCCTGCTCGTACCGGGCACGCAGCAGACCGACGTGCCGTTCGGCGGCCTCGCGTCGCCGCTCCTGTGCCTCCCGGTGGGCCCGGGCCGCGGTCTCTGCCTCGACGGCGCGGGCGGCCGCGGCCTCGGCGGCCGTGCGGCGCGCGGCCGCCTCGGACACGGCGCGGTCCACGGCCTCCCGGGCGCCGAGACGCTCGGTGCCGCGTTCGACGGCCGCGCGGTGTGCCGCGACGGCCGCCTCACGCTCGGGGCGGGACTCGACCAGGGCGGCGCGGTCGCGGCCGATCTCGGCCCGCCGCTCCGCCGCGGCGGCCGCCTCCTGCTCCAGCTCGCCCATCCGGGCACGGTCCTGGACGGCGCGCGCCACCGCCTCCGCGGCGCGCTCGGCCTCCCCCAGCGCCTGGCGGGAGGCGGGCGCGTCGGCGGCCCCGTCCGCCCGGGCGGCGGCGAGCCACGCCGCCGCGGTCGGCTCGTCCTCGACGTGCGCCAGGGCCACCGTCACCGCCTCCGACGCGGTGCCGGCGGCGTCCGCCGCCGCGGTGGCCCGCTGGGCGGCCGCGAGCACCCGCCCGGCGCGCTCATGGGCGTCGATGGCGCGGCGCCGCGCCGCGGCGGTCTCGGCCTCGGCGTCGTGGTCGCGTCGACGGCTCGCCCACGCCTCGGCCGCGGCCAGGTCCCGCCCGCGGGTCTCCAGCTCACGCGCCGCCAGCCGGGCCCGCTGCTCCGCGGCGCGGGCCGTGGCGAGGTCGGCCCGCGCGTCCTCGTGGGCGCGACCCGCGCGCTCGGCGGCGAGGGCGAGCAGCCGGTCGTCCGTGTCCGGTGACGGCTCCGGCGCATGCCAGTCCGGGCCGAGCGCCTCGTGGAGCGCCTCGGCCAGCTGCGCCCGCGCGGTCCGGGCCACGTCCGCGTCCACGGCCACCGCGGTGTCCAGCCGGGCCGTCTCGACGCGCAGGTGCTCCTCGACGCCGTCGAAGCGCTGCGTGCCGAAGAGCCGCCGCAGCAGGGCGCGGCGCTCATCCGACTTCGCGGTGAGGAACTGGGCGAACTGTCCCTGGGGCAGCAGAACCACCTGCATGAACTGTTCGGCGTCCAGGTGCAGGACGGCCGCGATCTGCTGGCCGACCTCGTCCGCCCGGGTGAGCGGCGCCGTCCATTCCCCGGCCACGCGTTCCCGGAGGGAGACCGTGGCCTGCGTGGTGACGGTGGCGCCCCCCGCCGCGCTGCGTCGCCGGCGGGGCCGCTCGTGCTTGGGTGAGCGGACCACCTCGAAGCGCCGGCCCTGCACGGTGAACTCGACCTGCACCTCGGGGATCACCGCGCCCGGCTCGCGCAGCGTGGTCACGAGCGACTCGGCCGACCGTCCGCCCGGCACGGTCCCGTAGAGGGCGAAGCACAGCGCGGCCAGCACCGTGGACTTGCCCGCGCCGGTGGGCCCGTCCAGCAGGAACAGGCCGCCCGCGTTGAGCCGGTCGAAGTCGACGTCCTGCGCCTGGGCGTAGGGCCCGAGCCCCTCCAGGCGCATCCGATGGATCCTCATGCGCGCACCTCCCCCGCGCGAGCGGCCTCGAGGGCGTCCCGCAGCAGGTCCTGCTCGGCCCCGCTGGCCGGCCGCTGCCGGACGTGGTCCACGAAACCGACCGCGAGCGCGTGGTCCGAGGGTGCCTGCCGCAGGACCTGGGCGTAGGTCCGCTCCCGGGCCCGCCTCCCGCCGGCCGGTTCGTGGCGGAAGACGAGCACGGAGGGGAACCGGGTCTTCAGGCGCTCCAGGGCCCGCTCGGGGCGTTCGTCGTCGGTGACGGTGACCTGCACCCAGCACTGCTCCGCCCACGCGAACTCCGGGGACTCCAGCAGGTCCTCGATCGGCCCGGACAGCACCGCCAGGCGCCGTCCGGCGTCCCAGTCCACGGCCTCGACGTCGGTGACGGCCCCGCCCGTGACGTGGACGAGCCAGCCGCCCTTGCGGTGGCCCGCCTCGGAGAAGGAGTACGGCAGCGGTGAGCCGGAGTACCGCACGTGCTCTGCCAGCCGCTGGCGGCCGTGCAGGTGGCCCAGGGCCGCGTAGTCGAGCCCGTCGAACACGGAGACCGGCACCTGCCCCAGCGTGCCCACCAGCATCTCGGGCGGGGCGTCCGGCTCGACGTGCTCGCCCTCGCCGATGTCCCGTTCGGACTCGGAGCCGTGGCCCCCGGCCGCGAACAGGTGGGCCAGCACGACGGCGGCCACCGGCTCCGGCGTCTCGGCGCGGCGGGCGGCCAGATCGGCGTGGACGCGGCGGACCGCCTCCGTCAGCACGGCCGTGTGGTGGGGCTCCACGCCCCAGGCCGGTCCCTGGTGGCGCGGTTCGAGGTAGGGGATGCCGTAGACGGCCACGGTCTGGCCCGCGCCGCCGTCGACCCCGGGCTCGGTGAGCAGCACGGGGCGGTCCAGCTCCACCGCGTCCGCGCGCACGTGCACGCCCGCGGCCGCCAGGAGTCCGCCGCCGAAGCCGAGGCGCACCGCCGAGTCGTGGTTGCCGCTCGTGAGCACCACCTGGGCGCCGGCCGCGTGCAGCCGGGTGAGCGTCCGGTCCAGCAGCCGGACGGCGTCCGCCGGCGGCAGCGCGCGGTCGTACACGTCCCCGGCCAGCAGGACGGCGTCCACGCCGCGCTCCGTCACGGTCGCGACGAGGGCGTCCAGGACCTCCTCCTGGGCCTCGAGCAGCCCGGTACCGTGGAACGACCGGCCCAGATGCCAGTCCGAGGTGTGCAGCAGGATCATGCGGCCCACTCTAGGGAGGGTGTGGACGGGATAAGCACGACGCGGTGCAGCTCGTACGATGGCGGCATGTCCGCCACCGCGCCCGAGCCCACCGCCTCCTCGTCCACGCCCCTGCCCGGCCCCGAGCACGCCGACCGGGTCCTGGCCCTCCTCGCGGCCGGTGCCGCCGGGGACGCGCTGGGCGGCGTCGTCGAGTTCACCCCCGCGTCGGGGATCGCGGCGGTGCACGGCCCCGCCGGCGTCACCGACGCCGCGGACCTGCTCGCCCAGGAGGGCGCCCACGCCCTGCCGATCACGGACGACACGCAGCTGACGCTGTACGTGCTCGACGGCCTGCTCGAGTGGATCGAGTGGCAGAACGACGGCGTCCCGGCCGATCCCGCGGCGTGCGTGTGGCTCGCGTGCCTGCGCTGGTTCGCCACGCAGGACGGCGCGCTGCCCGAGGGCGCTCCCCCGGCCCCGCCCCGCTGGATCGACGCGCACGCGGAGCTGAAGGTGCGCCGCGCGCCGGGCACCGCGTGCCTGACCGGGCTCGCCGAACCGGGGATGGGCCTGCCGGGCGACCCGCACAACCCGGGTTCGAAGGGCTGCGGGACGGTCATGCGCTCGGCCCCGTACGGGATGGTGCCGGGGCTCGAGGACCCGCACGTCGTGTCCCTCGCCCGCCAGGGGGCCGTCCTCACGCACGGCCACCCCACCGCGTGGGTCGCGGCGGGCGCGTACGCCCTCGTCATCGCGGCCCTGCTGCGCGGCCTGGACCTGGCCGCCGCGGTCGCGCACGCCCGCGCGTGGCTCGACGGCCTGGGCGAGGAGGCCGCGGAGACCCGCGCCGCCGTGACCGCGGCGGTCGACCTGGCCGGCACCGTCGACGCCGACCCCGGCGCCCCCGGCGCCCTCCCCACCGCGCTCGGCGAGGGCTGGGTCGCGGAGGAGGCCCTGGCGATCGCGCTGTATGCCGCGCTCACCGCGCAGGCGGTGCACCCGGCCGATCCGGCGGCGGCGCTCGCCCTGGCGCTGCGGATCGGCGTGAACCACGACGGCGACTCCGACTCCACGGCCTCGCTGGCCGGGCAGGTGCTCGGCGTGGCGCACGGCACCGCCGTGTTCGGTGCGCACGACCCCGCGGACCGCGCCGCGGCCGAGGCCTCCGTCCCGGGGTGGATCGCCGAGCGCGAGGTCGTCCTGGAGGCCGCCCGGCGCTGGAGCGCCGCGACCACCTGAGTGGTTCAGCGCGCGGCGTCCGGCCAGTTCCCGTCGAGCATCTGCAGGAACTCCCCCTCGGAGACCAGGGCGATGGCCTGCCCACGGTCCCGCCGGCGCAGGGCGTCCCGCGTCTTGCGGTGCGCCAGCGCCGTGGTCACGGCCTGCGGTGCCCCGTCCTCGGCGCGCGGGCGGTGCAAGTCCGCGGCCTCGAAGCCGTCCCCCACGACGAGCATCGTGGTGGCCGCGCCCACCCGGTTCGCGGTCTGCGCGCCGTGCGCGGCCGCGCGCGTCTTGGCACTCTGACGCGACATGCCGATGCCGCCCGTGAACACCACGGTCTGGCCGAACAGGGGGTGGCCCGGGTCGGCGGCCGGGTTCGGGAGCGGATTGACGCCCTCGTCCGGCCAGCGCATGAAGTCGGGCATGGCGCGTTCGTCCCGCAGCGGGACCCGCGCGTCGAAGACGCCCTCGGTACGCCGGGCCTGGCGGGTGGCCTTCGACTCGGCGCCCGATCCCGCCGCCCGGGGGGCGAGGACGCTGACGCTCAGCCCCTGGGCCCGCATCAGGCGGTCGACGCCGCGGCCGGCCGGCGCGTCGGTCAGCCCGGGCAGAATCTCCGCGTCGGCCGGCGGCGCCCCCAGCACGCGCCGGCCGATGTCCACGAGGATGGCCGCGCAGGCCTCGGCGTCGGCCAGTGCGTCGTGGTGGCGCCCCGGGGTGAACCCGGCCTCGCGCGCCGCGGAGGGCAGGGCGTACGAGGGCAGGTCGTAGACGCGGCGCGCCAGCACCAGGGTGCACACGAACTCCAGGCCCGGCACGTCCCGGCCGGAGACCTCGAGGCCGGACTCGATGACGCCGACGTCGAAGCCCGCGTTGTGCGCCGCGAGCACGTCCGTCCCCACGAAGTCCGCGAGCTCGTCGTACACCTGCGCGAACCGGGGGGCGTCCAGGACGCGGTCCTCGGTGATGCCGTGGATGCGCACGTTGCGGGGATCGAACCGGTCGAAGCCGACGGGCGGACGGATCAGCCACTCGGCACGGTCCACCATGACCCCGTCCCGCACCCGGACGGCGCCCACGGCGCACGGGGAGCCGCGGAAGCCGTTGGCGGTCTCGAAGTCGATCGCGGTGAAGTCCAGCCCCGGCACGGGGACGCGCCCGCCGCTCACGGGCGCGCGTCGAGCGCGTCCACCAGGTAGGGCAGCAGGGCGCGGAAGGCGTGCCCCCGGTGGCTGATCGCGTTCTTGTCCTCGGGGCTCAGCTGCGCGGTGGACACGTCCCGGCCCTCGGGCCGCAGGATCGGGTCGTAGCCGAAGCCGCCGTCCCCCACGGGCTCGCGCAGCAGCGTGCCGGGCAGGCGGCCGTGCTCGACGTGCTCGACGTGGATGGCCCGGGCGCCCGCGGCGTCCGGGCCGCTGGGGACCGCGAGCGCGGCGGCGCACACGAACTGGGCACCCCGATGCTCGTCCGGCACGTCGGCCAGCTGGGCCAGCAGCAGCTCGAGGTTGGCACGGTCGTCCCCGTGGCGCCCGGCCCAGCGGGCCGAGAAGATCCCGGGGGCGCCGTGCAGCACGTCCACGGCCAGACCGGAGTCGTCCGCGACGGCGATCAGCCCGGTGTGCGCGGCCACGGCGCGGGCCTTCTTCAGCGCGTTCTGGGCGAACGTGACGCCGTCCTCGACGACGTCCGGGGCGCCCACGGCGCCCGCGTCCACCACCGCGGCCTCCACGTCGAGGCCGGGCACGGCGCCGGCGAGCAGCTGCCGCAGCTCGCGCACCTTGCCCGCGTTGTGCGTGGCGAGCACGATGCGGGCGCCCTCCGGCAGGCCCGCCGACGAGGAGGCGGGCGCGCTCACGCCCGGTCCTCCGTGGCGGCGGCCAGGGTCTCGGCCTGGATGCGGGCCAGCTCACCCGTGCCGATCAGGGCCAGGTCCAGCAGGGTGTCCAGCTCGGCGCGGGTGAACGGCGCGCCCTCGGCGGTGCCCTGCACCTCCACGAACTCCCCGGCCCCGGTGACGACCACGTTCATGTCCGTCTCCGCCTTCACGTCCTCCACGTACGGCAGGTCGAGGACGGGCACCCCGTCCACGATGCCCACGGACACCGCGGCGACGGAGTCCTTGAGGACGGCGGCGCCCTTGGCGAGGATCCCCTCGCGCCGCGCCCAGGCCACCGCCTCGGCGAGGGCGACGTAGGCGCCCGTGATGGCGGCGGTGCGGGTGCCGCCGTCGGCGTCGAGGACGTCGCAGTCCAGGACGATGGTGTTCTCCCCCAGGGCGGACAGGTCGATGACGGCGCGCAGGGACCGGCCGATCAGGCGGGAGATCTCGTGGGTGCGCCCGCCGATCCGGCCCTTGACGGACTCGCGCTGGCTGCGCTCGTTGGTGGCCCGCGGGAGCATCGCGTACTCGGCGGTGACCCAGCCGGTCCCCTCGCCCTTGAGCCAGCGCGGCACGCCCTCGGTGAAGGAGGCGGTGCACAGCACGCGGGTGTTCCCGAACTCGATCAGGGCCGAGCCCTCCGCCTGCCGGGACCAGCCCCGGGTGATGGTGATGGGGCGCAGCTCGTCGACGGCGCGGCCGTCCGGGCGGGGGGCGGTGGGGGCGGGAGAGCTCATGGCCTCCAGTCTAGGCGCGCCCTCAGACGCCGTAGCTCAGCCCCGAGACGGCGACGGCCAGCGGGCCGTCGTACACCGCGCGGGCCTCCTGGACGGCGCGCTGCGGATCGTTCCACACCGGCAGGTGTGTGAGCAGCAGCTTCCGGGCCCCGGCCTGCGCCGCCGTCTCGCCGGCCCGTCGGCCGGTCAGGTGGACGCCGTCGATGCCGTCGTCCCGGCCCTCGTGGAAGGCGGCCTCGCACAGGAACACGTCCGCGTCCCGCGCGGCCTCGACGAGCCCCTCACACGCGTCGGTGTCCCCGGAGTAGGTGAGCACGCGGGTGGTGACGTCGCCGTCGTCGTCGACGCGGTCCACCTCGACCCGGATCGCGTAGGCCTCGTCGATGGGATGGCGCACGGGGACCGGGGTGAACCGGAACGGACCGAGCCGCTCGGTGCGGCCGGCGGCCCAGCACCGGAACTCGAAGTCCTGGTGCATCCCCGGCTCGGGGTCCATCCCGTACGCCTCGGCGATGCGGTCGGCGGTGCCGGCGGGTCCGTAGACGGGCAGCCGGCCGCGGTCCCAGCCGGCCGGGTTCCAGCGGATGGCCACGTGCATCCCGCACAGGTCCATGAAGTGGTCCGGGTGCAGGTGGGAGAGCAGGATGCCGTCCAGGTCCTCGAGCTCGACGTAGCGCTGCAGCACGCCGAGGGCGCCGTTGCCGAGGTCCAGCAGGATCCGCCATGTGCGCGGGGTGACGCCGTCCTCGGCCACGCCCTCGGCGGTGAGGAGGTAGCACGAGGCGGGTGAGCCCGGGCCGGGGAAGGACCCGGAGGCCCCGATGATGGTCAGCTTCACGTCACACCCTCCTGCTCGGCGCCCAGCCGCACGAAGGCCGTCGAGCGCGTCGGGACCGGCGCGGCCGCGGGGCGGGGCGCGCCGATCGTCTCCAGGCGGCGCACGGACTCGACCTCGGGTCCGAGGAAGCGGCGCGCGAGGGCCTGGAAGTGGTCGGGGTCGCCGGTGGCGGCGAAGCGGTGGCGGGTGGCCTGGCCGGAGCCCGCGGCCGAGTGGGGGTGCTCGAGGCCGAGGCGGACCAGTTCCCGGTAGAGGTCCTTGGCGGTCTCCTCCGCGGAGGAGACGAGCGTGACGTCCTCCCCCATCACGAGCGAGAGGGCGCCGGTCAGCAGCGGGTAGTGGGTGCATCCCAGCACGAGGGTGTCCACGCCCGCCGCGCGCAGCGGGGCCGTGTACTCCCGGGCGGTCTCCAGCAGTTCGGGGCCGGTGGTGATGCCGGCCTCCACGAACTCCACGAACCGCGGGCACGCGACCGAGGTGATCTCGAGGTGCGGGGCGGCCGAGAACGAGTCCTCGTAGGCGCGGGACCCGACGGTCGCCTCGGTGCCGATCACGCCGATTCGGCCCGTGCGGGTGGCGGCCACGGCGCGGCGCACGGCGGGCTGGATCACCTCGATCACGGGGATGCCGTGGCCTCCCGTGTAGCGCTCGCGGGCGTCGCGCAGCACGGCGGCCGACGCGGAGTTGCACGCGATCACGAGCGCCTTGACGCCGCGCGCGACGAGCTCGTCCATGATCGCCAGGGCGAGGGCCCGTACCTCGGCGATGGGCCGCGGGCCGTACGGCGAGTGCTCCGTGTCGCCCACGTAGAGGATGGACTCGTGGGGCAGCTGGTCCATGATCGCCCGGGCCACGGTCAGCCCGCCCACGCCCGAGTCGAACACGCCGATCGGCGCGGCGGCGTCCACGGCGGCGCGCTGGCCGCTCACTGCTCGTCCTCCGCGTCCCCGGCGCCCGGCGCGGACTCGTCCGCGCCCTCGGGCAGCTCGCTGAGCATCTCCGTCATGAGCGTCTCCAGCAGCCACGAGGTGAAGTTGTAGAGCAGGGCCATGGTGGACTCGACGTCCTCCGCGCTGCGCCAGTCGTCCACGGCGTGCACGCGGGCGGCGTCCTCCTCGGTCTCGACGCCCAGGCGGGCGGCCAGGACGAGGCGCACGTCGTTGAGCGCGCGGCCGAAGGCCGGCGCCTGGTCGTGCGGCACCTCCACGCGCGTCGAGCGCAGCAGCTCGAGGGCCAGGCGCGCGTCCGCGAGCTTCCCCTCCGACAGGGCGTCCTCGGTCAGGGCCCGGTGGGCGCCCTGTTCGGCGGCGCCGGCCTGGGGCATCGCATCCGGCAGGAGGCGTGCGACGGCCGGGTCGGTGGGGGCCGAGCGCTGCGGCTCCGGGTCCTGGCTCAGGTGCAGGCCGGAGACCAGCCCCCAGAACGCGGCGTCGGACGCGTCCAGCCCGGCCACGGGGCCCGCGTCCTGCGCGGCGGACACGGACGGCGGCGCCGCCGGGGGATCTTCGGGCGTGTCGACGCCGTCCTCGGCGGCCGGGGCCTCGGCGGGGTCCGCCTCGGCGGGGCGCACGTCCGCGCGTCGGCCCTCGAGCAGGGCGACGACGTCCCTGACCAGCCCGCGCAGCAGGCGCACCTCCGGCAGCTCCAGCTGCGCCGTGTACCCCCGCCGCGTCCAGCGGAACCGTTCTGCCATGCCCCTCCTCAGTCCTCCGCCTGCTCCAGCGTGGCCCACAGACCGTAGCCGTGCATCGCGCCCACGTGCAGCTCGGCCTTCTCCTTGGTGCCCGTCGCCACCACGGACCGGCCCCGCTCGTGGACCTCGAGCATGAGCCGCTGCGCCTTGGCCGCGGAGTAGCCGAAGTGGGTGCGGAACACGTAGGCGACGTAGCTCATCAGGTTCACCGGGTCGTTCCACACCACCACGTTCCACGGCCGGTCCCGGGCTGTGTCCTCGTGAGGCCGCTCCAGCAGGGCGGTGTCGGTGGCGCCGGCGGGGACGGACTCACCCGGCGCCGGACGCACGGCGCGCGGCGCGGACGGATCGTGGCGGGTCAGCACGGACATGCGCCCCAGTGTACGAGGCGGGCGGGCCAGGACCGGCCCCGCAACGGTCCACTAGGGTGGGCGCGTGAGCCTGAACCCCGTGCCCAGCGCCCCGCGGACCGCCGACGACTGGCAGATCCCCACGGCGCTGATGACCGACCACTACGAGCTGACCATGCTCCAGGCCGCGCTGAAGGCCGGCACCGCGCACCGCCGCTCCCGCTTCGAGCTGTTCACCCGACGCCTGCCCAGCGGCCGCCGCTACGGCGTGGTGGCCGGCGTGGGCCGCGCGCTGGAGGGCCTGTCCCGCTTCCGGTTCGACACGCCCGAGCTCGACTTCCTCGCGGACACCACCGCCCTCGACGACGCCACGCTGGCCTGGCTCGCCGACTACGAGTTCACGGGTGACATCGTGGGCTACGCCGAGGGCGAGGCCTACTTCCCGCACTCCCCCCTCCTGCAGGTGGAGTCGACGTTCGCCGAGGCGTGCATCCTGGAGACCTACCTGCTCTCCATCTACAACTACGACTCCGCCGTGGCCTCCGCAGCCTCCCGCATGACGGCCGTCGCGGACGGCCGCCCGTGCGCCGAGATGGGCTCGCGCCGCACGCACGAGGAGTCCGCCGTGGCCGCCGCCCGCGCCGCGGCCATCGCGGGCTTCACCGCCACCTCGAACCTCGAGGCGGGCCGCCGGTACGGCATCCCGACCGTCGGCACCGCCGCCCACTCCTTCACCCTGCTGCACGACTCGGAGCGCGCCGCCTTCGAGGCCCAGGTCGCCGCGCTCGGGGCGGACACCACCCTCCTCGTGGACACGTATGACGTGGAGCAGGGCGTGCGCACCGCGGTCGAGGTGGCCGGCCCGGCCCTGCGGAACGTCCGGGTCGACTCCGGCGACCTCGTGATCCAGGCCCACCGCGTGCGCGAGCTGCTCGACGAGCTGGGCAACACCGAGACCGGGATCATGGTCACCTCGGACCTGGACGAGTACGCGATCGCCGCCCTGCGCTCCGCCCCCGTCAGCTCGTACGGCGTGGGCACGCGCCTGGTCACCGGGTCCGGCGCGCCCACCGCCTCCATGGTCTACAAGCTCGTGGCCCGCCAGGACGACGACGGCACGTGGGTGGACGTGGCCAAGGCCAGTTCCGGCAAGGCCAGCCGGGGCGGCCGCAAGGAGGCCGCGCGCCGCCGCGACCCGCGGGGCCGGGCCACCGCCGAGGTGATCGGCGTCAACCGCAGCGCCGCGCCCGACGCCGACGACCGTCCCCTGCTGCACCGTTTCGTGCACGCCGGCGAGCTGGCCGAGGGCTGGACCGGCCCCGAGGCCGTCACCCGCGCCGCCGAGCGGCACGCCGCCTCCCTGCGCGAGCTGCCCGCCTCGGTGGGCCGCCTGCAGCCGGGCGACCCCGCCATCCCGACCATCTTCCTGGAGGACTGACCCATGGAGAACCTGAACCGCGCCCTGGTGATCGTGGACGTGCAGAACGACTTCTGCGAGGGCGGCGCCCTCGGCGTGACCGGCGGCGCCGCCGTCGCGGCCGGGGTCAGCGAGCACCTGGCCGAGCACGCGGACGCCTACGCGGCCGTGGCCGCCACGCGCGACTGGCACGTCGACCCGGGCACGCACTTCGCCGCGGCCACCGGCGCCGAGCCGGATTTCCGCACCACCTGGCCGGTGCACTGTGTGTCCGGCACCGCCGGCGCCGAGCTGCATCCCGACCTGGACGCCGAGCACCTCGACGCCGAGTTCCTCAAGGGCCTGCACACGGACGCCTACTCCGGCTTCGACGGCGCCCTCGGCGAGCCCGACGCCGTCCCGACCGGGGCCGCGGGCGAGCGCCCCTCCGGGACCGTCGGCCCGTACGGGGCCACCGCCGTGGCCGCGGCCGCCGTCGAGTCCGGCGCCCCCGGCCTCGACGAGTGGCTCCGCGAGCAGGGCGTGGACGCGATCACCGTGGTGGGCATCGCCACGGACCACTGCGTGCGCGCCACCGTGCTCGACGCCCTCGACGCCGGCTACGAGGTCACCGTGCTGACCGACCTGGTGGCCGGCGTCGACGAGGCGGCCGCCCAGGCCGCGCTCCACGAGATGGAGGCCGCCGGGGCCATCCTGGCGACCTCGTGAGCGGGTTCGGCCCCGAGCGGCGCCCGCGTCGCCTCTGAGGCGCCGCACGTCGGGACAGTGACGAATGTCACGACGTGCGGCATGATGGAGGCACGCGGCCCCGGCGGGCGTGCCGGAGCCGGTGCCCGACGCAGACGAGGAGAGCAGCCATGACCGACTCCCCCATCGCCGCAGACCGGGACGGCATCCGCTACCTCTCCGGGGCGATCCCGGCCGCCGACGATGTCCGCGCCCTCTACGACGCCGTGGGCTGGTCCGCCTCCACGGGGGACATGGACACGCTCATGGGCGGGCTGCAGGGCTCGGCCACCGTGGTGACCGCCTTCGACGGCGGCCGACTGGTCGGTCTGGCCCGCGTGGTCTCCGACGGACACACCATCGCCTACCTGCAGGACATCCTCGTGGATCCGGGGCACCAGCGCCGCGGCATCGCCTCCGAGCTGCTGCGCCGCGTCTTCGCGCGGTTCGGCCAGGTGCGTCAGCACGTGCTGCTCACGGACACCGAGGAGCGTCAGCGCGCCTTCTACGAGGCCCATGGATTCCGCGAGTCCCATGACGTGGAGGGCGACGAGCTGCGCGCCTTCGTGCGCTTCCAGTCCCGGGACGGCTGAGCCCGGCGCTCAGGCCGACACGGCCTGCCGGCGCCCGCCGCGCCCGGCGGACCTCAGGTCCGGCCGACGAACCACCCGCGCAGGGTGCTCAGCCGCTTCTCCAGCTGCTCGCGGGAGGCCTGGGCCACGGCGGGGCCGCCGGAGATCTCCCGCAGGCGGTTGTGGATCACCCCGTGCGGCTGGCCGGAACGGGCCGCCCAGGCGGACACCGTCTTCGACAGCTCTGAGCGCAGCTCCTTCATGCGCCGGTGGTCCACGACGTCGGCGGGCTCGGCCGCCTGCGCACGCGGCCGGCGCTGGATCTGCTCGGCCTGCCGCTGCCGCAGCAGGGCGGAGACCTGCTCGGCGTCCAGCAGGCCCGGGATGCCGAGGAAGTCCTGCTCCTCCTCCGAGCCGACCGCGCCGCCGAGACCGAACTCGCCGCCGTCGAAGAGCACCTTGTCGAAGCTCGCCCGGGACTCGAGGGCCTCGAACTTCTCCCGCGTCAGCGCGTCCGAGCCGCTCTCGGCCCGGTTGGCCTCCGCGATGAGGTCCTCCTCGGGGGCGTCCTCGAGGTCCTCGACCTCGACGGCGCCCTCCTTGCGGTCCAGCGCGTGGTCCCGCTCGAGCTCCATCTCGTTGGCCAGCAGCATGAGCGCGGGCACGGACGGCAGGAACACCGAGGCGGTCTCCCCACGCCGGCGGGAGCGCACGAAGCGGCCCACGGCCTGGGCGAAGAACAGGGGCGTGGACGTGGACGTGGCGTACACGCCCACGCACAGGCGGGGCACGTCCACGCCCTCGGACACCATGCGCACCGCCACCATCCACCGCTCGTCCGACGCGGCGAACTCCTCGATGCGATCCGAGGCGCCCTTGTCGTCCGAGAGGATCACGGCCGGCCGCTGGCCGGTCAGCGCCTCGAGCTGCGCGGCGTACGCGCGCGCGTCCTGGTGGTCCGAGGCGATCACGAGGCCGCCGGCGTCGGGCACGTTGCGGCGCACCTCGCTGAGCCGGCGGTCGGCCGCGCGCAGCACGGACGGGATCCACTCGCCCGCCGGGTCCAGCGCGGTGCGCCAGGCGGAGGCGGTGATGTCCTTCGTGGCGGCCTCGCCGAGCTGAGCCTCCATGACCTCGCCGGTGGAGGTCTTCCAGCGCATCTGCCCGGAGTAGGCCATGAAGATCACCGGGCGCACCACGTGGTCCCGCAGCGCCGGGCCGTAGCCGTACGTGTAGTCCGCCTTCGACCGCTCGATGCCGTCCGCACCGAGTTCGTAGCGGACGAAGGGGATGGATGCGGTGTCCGAGCGGAACGGGGTGCCGGTCAGGGACAGACGCCGCGTGGCCGGCTCGAACGCCTCACGGATGCCCTCGCCCCAGCTCAGGGCGTCGCCGCCGTGGTGGATCTCGTCCAGGATCACCAGCGTCTTGGCGGCCTCGGTGCGGTTGCGGTGCAGGACGGGCTTGTTCGCCACCTGGGCGTACGTCAGCGCCACCCCGCGGTACTCGGCGCCGTGCCGCCCGTCGGCGTTCTTGAAGTTCGGGTCGATGGCGATGCCCACGCGCGCGGCATTGTCCGCCCACTGGCGCTTGAGGTGGTCCGTGGGCGCGACGACGGTCAGCCGCTGCACGACGCCGGAGTCCATCAGGATCTTGGCCACGCGCAACGCGAACGTCGTCTTGCCAGCGCCGGGGGTCGCGACCGTCAGGAAGTCCTGCGGGGCGGTCTGGAGGTACCGCTCCAGCGCCTCCTGCTGCCACTGGCGCAGCTTGGGGGCCGTCCCCCACGCCGCGCGCTCGGGCATGGCGGGGGGAAGGTCCTCGCCGATGTGGAACAGGTCGTGCTGGACGCTGCCGTCCGGGGTGCCGCTCGTCAGGGAGCGGCCGTCAGCCACGGCCGCGGCCTCCGAACCAGCCACCGCGCTTGCCGCCGCCGTCGCCGTCGCCGCCGTCCTGCGGCTCGCGCAGGCCCTCGTAGATCTCCTTGCACGTGGGGCACACGGGGAACTTGTTCGGGTCCCGGCCCGGCACCCACACCTTGCCGCACAGGGCGATCACGGGGGCACCGGTGACAGCGGACTCCGTGATCTTCTCCTTGCGGACGTAGTGGGCGAAGCGCTCGTGGTCGCCCGGCTCGATCTCCTGCCGCAGCTCCTCGCGCTCGAGGACGGACGTGCCGCCGCCGGCGGGCGCGAAGGGGTCGTTCAGGTCGGGTTCGCCGGTCACACTCATACGGGCCAGTCTAGCCGCGCCCCTCAGAAGGCGGCCACGGCCTGGTAGGTCTCGGCCTGCGCGCGGTCGTACCAGCGCGCCCCCAGGCGCACGCCCAGCCACAGCGCGACGGCGCCCCACACGAGCCCGAGGGCCACCGTCACCCAGCCCCACACGGCGGCCCCGGTGACGAGCCGGACGATGAAGGGCGCCAGGAACGGCACCGCGAGCGCCAGGCTGACCAGCATCGCGGCGCCCTGGACGAGCATCGTGCGCATGGCCGCGCCCTGCGGCGTCTTGAACGGGCTGTCTCCCGGCTTCGGCACGGGGTACACGAAACGGGCGGAGACGAACGCGGACAGCCCGGCGGTCGTCCCGAACAGGCCGAGGGCCAGGCCCAGCATCGGCGCCAGCAGGGACCAGTCCCCCGCCGCCGCCACCGTCGCCGTCGTCACGAGCAGGATCATCGGCAGGCCCCAGCCCGCCAGGCCCAGGACCCGGCCCCAGCGGTCGTCCACGCCCCGCACGCCCGAGACGACGTGCAGGTGGAACGCCGTGTGGTCGTAGGCGATGTCCGCGGAGATCGAGTAGGCCAGGGACCAGGCGGTGATCGGCCCGAGGATCAGCAGCAGGCCCAGTCCGGGACCCCCCTCCGCGGCCATGCCCCCGGTGAACCACAGCAGGACGGCCATGAGCGGGATGATGATGAGCCCGGCCGCGTACCGCGGATCGGCCAGCCAGTAGCGCTGGGCGCGGGCCGCGATCGCGGTGCGCGGGCCCGTGGCCGGTCGGCCCAGCCAGCGCAGCGGCATCGGGTCCGTTCCCGCGGCGACGCGGCGGGACCGACCGCCGCCCACGGCCACCGGCTCCACGGTGCGGCGCACGGCCAGGTGCCACAGGGCCAGGGCGGCCAGGCACCAGGCCGCCGCCACCGCGAGGTGGAGCGCGACGGCGGCGCCGCGGCCCTCGGCGGCCGCCCACGCCGCGGCGGGGCCCGCCCCGAACGGGGTCCACGCCGCGCCGCGGGCGACCTGGGGCGCGATCGCCAGGAAGTCCTCGAACGATGCGATGGCCTGCGAGAGGGCGACGCCGCCGAGTATGAGCGGGATGAACAGCAGGACGGAGACGACGTCCCGCACCCGACGCCGGCTCGCGTAGGCGGCCAGGAGGCCGGCGAGGCCGGAGCCGATCGCCACGGCGGTCACCGCGGTCAGCGCGCCCCCGGCCAGGCCTGCCGCCAGCGCGGCCGGCCGGTCCCACCAGCTGGCCCCCAGGCCCACCAGCACGGCCAGCGTGGCGAGCCCGACCGGCGTCGTGAAGGCGCTCAGGACCAGCCCGGCGATGAGGGTGCGGGCCGGGACGGGGAAGAGCACGAAGCTGTGCGGGTCGAGGGTGGCGTCCACGCCCGTGACGAACGGCGGGATGACGAGCCAGGCGAGCACCACGACGGCGGCGGCCAGCACGGTCGTGGCGCCGCGGGCCTCGTCCGGCAGGGCGGGCAGGCCCGTGACGAGCAGCGTCACCGCCACGGCGGCCATGCCGAGCACGTACAGCGCGCCGAGCACGCTCATCACCAGGGTGAACGGGGACCGCCGCCACTGGTTCAGGGTCAGCGTCCAGCGCAGTCGGACGAGCGTCAGAGCCATGCCAGCCCCTCCGAGCCGTGGCGGCCGCCGACGAGGTCCACGAAGCGGTCCTCGAGGTCGTGCCCGTCCCGGACCTCCTCGAGCGTGCCGGCGGCCCGCAGCGTCCCGGCCGCGATCACGGCGACGTGGGTGCACATGCGCTGGACGAGGTCCATCACGTGGCTCGAGACGATCACCGTGCCGCCCCGCTCCACGTACGAGTGCAGGATGTCCCGGATGTTCGCGGCGGAGACCGGGTCCACGGCCTCGAACGGCTCGTCCAGGACGAGCAGGTCCGGGGCGTGGACCATGGCGGCCGCCAGGGACACCTTCTTGGTCATGCCGGCGGAGTAGTCGGCCACGAGCGTGCGGCCGGCGTCCTCCAGGTCCATCACCCGCAGCAGGTCCGCGGTCCGCTCGGCCACGGTGTCCGCGTCGAGGCCGTGCAGCAGCCCGGCGTAGGTCACGAGCTGCGCGCCCGTGAGGCGGTCGAAGGTGCGCACGCCGTCGGCGAGCACGCCGACCCGTCGCTTGGCCTCGAGGGGCTGCTCCCACACGTCGACGCCGTGGATCCAGGCGCGGCCGTGGTCCGGGCGCAGCAGCCCGGTGGCCATGGACAGGGCGGTGGTCTTGCCCGCCCCGTTGGGCCCGACCACCCCGAAGAACGATCCGGCCGGGACGTCCAGGTCCAGCGCGTCCAGCGCCAGCTTGTCCCCGAACCGCTGGGTCAGCCCGCGCGTGACGAGGGCGAGGTCCGGATCGGGGGCGTCGGCCGCACGCCGACGGGCGGCGGCCGCCAGGTGGGCGGGGGCAGGCTCGGGCGCATGCGGAGACATGCCTGGGACCTTACCCACCGTCAGGCGGACACGGCGTCCTCCTCAGGGATGAACTGAGGGTCCCTCAGAACAGCGCTGCGGCCAGCCGACGCCGCGAGGCCTGCACACGGGGGTCGTCCGTGCCCACCACGGTGTAGAGGTCCACGAGGTGGGCGCGCGCCGTCTCCCGGTCGTCGCCGGGGTGGAGGGCGATGAACCGCACGAGCCGGGCGAAGGCGTCCTCCACGTGGCCACCGAGCACGTCCAGGTCGGCGACGGCGAGCTGGGCGGCGACGTCGTCCGGGCCGTCCGCGGCGGCCGCGCGCACCGCCGCAGCGTCGGCGTCACGGGTGCGCAGCATGAGGCGGGCCGCGGACAGGCCCTGCTGGGCCACGGCGTCCGCGGGGCTGTCGGCCAGCGCCGCCTCCCACGCCGAGACGGCCCCGGGCAGGTCGTCGGCGGCGAGGGCCTCATGGGCGGCCCGGTGCAGCGGCGGCACGGGCGGAGCCTCCGCAGCCGCGGCGTCGGCGTCCTGGCGCGCCGGGGCGACGGGGGGCACGGTGCCGGCGACGCCGTTCTGACGGGCCACCTCGAGGATCTCCCCCATGAGCTGGCGCAGCGTCTCCTCCGGCACCTCCTGATTGACCAGCGGCACCGGCTGCCCCGCCACCACGGCCATGACCGCGGGGCCGGCCCCCAGGCCCAGCGCCTGCAGCACGGCGGGCTCCTTCGCCACGTCCAGACGCGCGAGCACGAGCCGTCCCGCCTGGGCGTCGACCGCGTCCGCGAACTGCCGGTAGAGCGCCTCGCTCGCCGCGTCCCCGGGCACGTGCAGGTGCAGCAGCACCGGCACCTGGGCGGAGAGCTGGACCAGCTGCTGCAGCAGACCCTGGTCGGCGTCCGCGATCACCCACGAGCCGCCGCCGGCGCCGGCGTCGGCCCCCGGCGCGGTGCGCCCGGCCGGGGCCGGGGTGCCGAGCGAGGACAGGTCGACGGCGCCGCGCAGGTGGGACGGGGCGTCGGAGGGGGGCTGGGCGGTCACGTCGGTCACGATCCTTCCGGTCCGGGGCCGCCCCGTCGCCGGGGCGAGGGGCGTTGTCACTGGGCCCCACGGTAGCCTCCCGGGCGCGGCGCGGTCAGGCCGGGGCCCTGACGTACGCTGAGCGCGTGGAGGAGAAGGAGACCGCATCCGGCCCGGATGCCACCGGCGTCGCCGACGTCCGTGGCCCGGCCGAGCCCGAGGGCGCCGAGCAGCCGCCCGTGGCCGGCGTCCCCGTGGAGCCGGTCGGGGTGGCCGCCGCGCCGCCGTCGCACGGGCCGACGCCCGCCGGGCGTCGTCGACTGCCCCGCCTGGGCTCCGTCCTGCGGCGGCGCCGACCCTTCCTCGAGGAGGACCGGGTGGACCCCGAGTCGGTCCCCGTCGACGGCGCCGAGGATCCGGCGGTCGCGGCCGTGGCTCTCGAGTCCCCCGTGCTGACCGGCTTCCTGCTCGCGGTGGGCGTGGCCCTGGCCATCGGCGTCGTCTCGGTGCTGCGCACGAACGGACAGCTCATCGTGTGGATCGCCGCGGCCCTGTTCATCGCCCTGGGCCTGGATCCGCTGGTGCGCCGGGTCGAGTCCTGGGGCGCGCCCCGGTGGGTCGGCGTGCTCACGGCCGCGCTCGGCCTGGCCGCCGTGGCCGGGGCGTTCGTCGCCCTCCTGGTCCCCACGGTGATCGAGCAGTCCACGCAGCTGGTCCAGGACCTGCCGGCCATCATCGACGGGGTGATGACCGCCGAGTGGTTCGTGCAGCTCGACGAGGAGTTCCACCTCCAGGAGGCCGTTCGCGCCCAGACCGAGCGCCTCGCCGCCGACGGCGTCGCCGTCACCGACCTGTTCGGCGGGCTCCTCGGCTTCGGCCAGACCGTGCTGAACGCCGTCTTCTCGGTGCTCGTGGTGGTCGTGCTGACGCTGTACTTCCTCTCCTCCCTGCCGCACATGAAGTACTGGGCCTACCGGCTCGCACCGCGTTCGCGCCGGCCCCGGATCGAGGCGCTGTCCGAGCAGATCACCTCCTCGGTCGGCCACTACGTGATGGGCCAGTCCTTCGTGGCCGCCCTCAACGGCGCGGTGGCGTTCACGGCGCTGGCCATCGCCGGCGCCCCCTTCGCCGTCCTGCTCGCCGCGATCGCCGCCTTCATGGCGTTCATCCCGCTGGTGGGCGCCGCGATCGGCGGCACGCTGCTGACCCTCGTGAGCCTGCTGACCTCGTGGCAGACCGCCGCCGTGTTCGCGGCCATCTACTTCGTCTACCTGCAGATCGAGGCCTACGTCATCTCGCCGCGCGTCATGGCACGCGCGGTGTCCGTGCCGGCGGCCGTGGCCGTGATCGCGGTGATCGCCGGAGGCGCGCTGCTCGGCGTCCTCGGCGCCCTCATGGCGATCCCGCTCGCCGCCGCGCTGCTGCTGCTGGTCCGCGAGGTCTTCATCCCCCGCCAGGACGCCCGGTAGGCCCACGACGGCGGCGCGGCCCGGACCGTCGCGGTCAGCGGCCCGGGCGGGTGCGCCAGCACACCGGGTGCCAGTGCCGCCGGTCCGCCCCCGCGTCCTCGTCCCCCATGATCCAGTCCGCGCGCCAGGCCACGAGGTGCGCCTGGCCCTGCCGGATCACCCGACCGCAGCCAGGGCACATGTAGTCCTTCACCGCGCGCCACGCGGGGATCTGCCGGACGTGCCATCCGCCGTCGGACCCGGACTGGCGCGAGTAGCCCGCGTCCAGGCCGAGGAGCTCCTCGAGCGGGTCGGACCGCCCCGGCGACGGCCGGGACCGCCGGGAGACGCCGGAGGCCCCGCGCTCGCTCCGCCGAGGCGCGGACGAGCGGCGGGGACGGTTCGAACGGGGCATGTCCCCATGCTGACACACGAGCGGGTGGGCACGGTCCGCCTAGGATGGACCGGTGCGACTCGTCATTGCCCGCTGCTCCGTGACCTATGAGGGCCGCCTGAACGCCCACCTGCCCACCGCCACCCGCCTGCTCATGGTGAAGGCGGACGGCTCGGTGCTGGTGCACTCCGACGGCGGTTCCTACAAGCCCCTCAACTGGATGTCGCCGCCCGCGACCCTGCACGTGGAGGAGCCCTCCCCCGATCAGGCCGACCAGGGGGTGACGCAGGTCTGGCGCGTACAGGCCAAGAAGTCCGACGACCGACTCATCGTGCTCATCGAGGAGGTCCTGGCGGACGACTCCCACGAGCTCGGCGTGGACCCCGGCCTCGTCAAGGACGGCGTGGAGGCGGATCTGCAGCGTCTGCTGGCCGAGCAGATCAGCCTGCTCGGCGACGGCCACACCCTCGTGCGCCGCGAGTACATGACGGCGATCGGCCCCGTCGACATCCTGGCCCGCGACGCCGACGGCGGCACCGTGGCGGTCGAGCTCAAGCGCCGCGGGGACATCGACGGGGTCGAGCAGCTCACCCGCTACCTCGAGCTGATGAACCGGGACCCGCTCCTGGCGCCCGTGCGCGGCGTGTTCGCGGCCCAGCAGATCAAGCCCCAGGCCCGCACCCTCGCCGAGGACCGCGGCATCCGCTGCGTCACCCTCGACTACGACGCGATGCGCGGCGTGGACGACGCCGAGTCCCGCCTGTTCTGAGGCGCCGGGCGGGCTCAGCGACGCCAGAAGGACGACGCCGCGGACGGCCCCGCCTCGCTCCAGGCGCGCAGGGCGCCGGCGTCGTCGGGGTCGACGACGACGCGCACCGGACGTGCGCCGGCGCTCAGCTCCAGGACGGCCCGGCCGGCCTCGTCCGCCGGGAGGCGGTCGATCTGCAGGCGGCTCCGGTCCGCGCTCCAGCGCTCCCGCGAGAGGCGCCAGCCCCCGGTGAGGCGCAGGCGGGACTCGTCGTAGACGCCGATCACGCGCTCACGCCCCGGGCCCTCCCGCTCCAGGACCGCCGGGAAGGCGGCCGTGACACGGGCGAGGGCCCGGCGCCGCATCACCAGGGCGAGTGCCGACAGCACGATGACTGCCACCACGGTCGCCGAGGCGATGAGCACCGGGCCCTCCACCGTCAGGTCCTGCCGCGCCGCGTCAGGCCGCCGCGGCGTCGCCCAGCCGGGCGGACGTCGCGGCGATCACGACACGGTCGTGGTCCACGGAGAAGAAGCCGCCGCGGGCCTGCGCGGTCACGGTGCCGCCGTCCGTGGTCCGCACCACGACCTCGCCGTCGCCGAGGACGGCCAGCATCGGGGTGTGGCCCGGGAGGATGCCGATCTCACCGTTGACGGTGCGCGCCGACACGGCCGACGCGGCGCCCGACCAGATGGACCGCTCCTCGGAGACGATCTCGACGTTGAGCTCAGCCATGATCGATCAGCCCTCGGCCTGGATCTTGGCCCACTCGCGCTCGACGTCGTCCAGGCCGCCCACGTTGTAGAAGGCCTGCTCCGCGACGTGGTCCAGGTCGCCGTCGGCGATGGCCTTGAAGCCCTCGACGGTGTCCTTGACCGGCACGGTGGAGCCCTCGACGCCGGTGAACTGCTTGGCGGTGTAGGTGTTCTGCGAGAGGAACTGCTCGATCTTGCGGGCGCGGCCCACGGTGATCTTGTCCTCCTCGGAGAGCTCGTCCACACCGAGGATCGCGATGATGTCCTGCAGCTCCTTGTTCTTCTGCAGGATCTGCTTCACGCGGATGGCCACGTCGTAGTGGTCCTGGCCCACGTACTGCGGGTCGAGGATGCGCGAGGTCGAGGCCAGCGGGTCCACGGCCGGGTACAGGCCACGGGACGCGAGGTCACGGGTCAGGTTGGTGGTCGCGTCCAGGTGCGCGAACACGTTGGCCGGGGCCGGGTCGGTGTAGTCGTCCGCGGGGACGTACACGGCCTGCATCGAGGTGATGGAGTGGCCGCGGGTCGAGGTGATGCGCTCCTGGAGCACACCCATCTCGTCCGCCAGGTTCGGCTGGTAGCCCACGGCGGAGGGCATGCGGCCCAGCAGCGTGGAGACCTCGGAACCGGCCTGCGAGAAGCGGAAGATGTTGTCGATGAACAGCAGCACGTCCTGGTTCTGCACATCGCGGAAGTACTCCGCCATGGTCAGCGCGGACAGGGCCACGCGCAGACGCGTGCCCGGCGGCTCGTCCATCTGGCCGAACACGAGGGCGGTGTCCTTGAGGACGTCCGCCTCCTCCATCTCGACCCAGAGGTCGTTGCCCTCACGGGTGCGCTCGCCGACGCCGGCGAACACGGAGGTGCCGCCGAAGTTGCGGGCCACACGGGTGATCATCTCCTGGATGAGCACGGTCTTGCCCACGCCGGCGCCGCCGAACAGGCCGATCTTGCCGCCCTTGATGTAGGGGGTCAGCAGGTCGATGACCTTGATGCCGGTCTCCAGCATCTCGGTGGAGCCCTCGAGGGACGCGAAGTTCGGGGCCGGGCGGTGGATCGGCCAGCGGTCCTCGGCCTGCAGCTGCGAGGTCGGCATGTCCAGGGTCTCGCCGAGCACGTTGAAGATGTGGCCCTTCACGGCGTCACCGACCGGCACCGAGATGGGGGCACCGGTGTCCACGACGTCGGTGCCGCGCACCAGGCCGTCGGTGGACTGCAGGGAGATGGCGCGGACCATGTTGTCGCCGAGGTGCTGGGCGACCTCGAAGGTGACCGTGCGGCGCTGGCCGTTGAGGTCGATCTCGGTGGTCAGCGCGTTGTAGATCTCCGGCATCGCGTTGGCCGGGAACTCGGCGTCGATCACGGGGCCGATGACGCGGGACACGCGTCCGGTGGCACCGCCGGTGGGGGTCCCGGTGCCCTGGTCAGTGATGGTGGCAGTCATCTCTCTCACTTCTATCGTGTGTGGATGGCGAGTCTGGTGAGTCCCGAACGGGCTCAGGAGTTGTTGAGCGCGTCCGCGCCCGCGATGAGCTCGGTGAGCTCCTGGGTGATCTCGGCCTGACGGGCGTTGTTCATCAGGAGGGTGTAGTCCTTGATGAGGCTCGTGGCGTTGTCGCCCGCCGACTTCATGGCGCGCTGACGGTTGGCGAGCTCCGAGGCCGCCGACTGCAGCATCGCGTTGAAGATGCGCGACTCGATGTACTTGGGCAGCAGCGCGTCGAGGACCTCCTCCGCGTCCGGCTCGTACTCGTAGAGCGGCAGCACGTCCTCGGCGGTGGCGGCCTCCTCCTCGACGACCTCGAGGGGCAGCAGGCGCACCACGTGGGGGTTCTGCTTCACGAGCGAGACGAACTCGGTGAACACGACGTGGATCTCGTCCACGCCGCCGTCCGCCGTGTCCGTGAGGAACGCGTCCACGAGCACCTCGCCGATCTCGGCGGCGCGCTCGGCGACGGGGGCGTCCGTCTGACCGGTCCACAGCTTCTTGTAGCCGCGGCCGCGGAAGTCGAAGTACGTCTGCGCCTTGCGGCCGACGACGTACACGTCCACGTCCTTGCCCTCCTCGCCGAGGCGGGAGAGGAGCTGCTCGGCCTTGCGCAGCACGTTCGCGGAGTACGCGCCGGCGAGGCCGCGGTCCGAGGACATGATGAGCACGGCCGCCCGGGTCGGGTTCTCGGGCTCCGTGGTGAGGACATGATCGATGTCGTGCTGGCTCGACACGGCCGAGACGGCGCGGGTGATCGCGTTCGCGTAGGGCAGCGACGCGCTGACGCGCTCACGTGCCTTGGTGATGCGAGACGTGGCGATCAGCTCCATCGCCTTGAAGATCTTCTTCATCGACGACGTCGACGCGATCTTCTGACGGTAGACCCGGATCTGGGCTCCCATGGTGGTCCTTTCCCTGGCGGGAGGGCGGCCCGGCGTCGTCCCCGTGGGGTCCGACGCCGGACCGCTCCCTCACCGACCGGCGGTCAGCGCTTCTGCTTGGTGATCTGCTCCTGCGCGACCTGGTCCTGCTCGATCGCGCGGTGCTCCTCGTGGCCGGCCTGCACGCCGCCGTCCTCGGAGGACTGGAAGCCCTTGGAGAACTCGGCGACGGCCGACTCGAGCGCGGACACGGTGCCGTCCTCGAGCTTGCCGGTGGAGGCGATGTCGGTCAGGACGGAGGTGTGGCGACGCAGGTGGTCGATGAACTCGCGCTCGAAGCGCAGCACGTCCTGCACCGGCACCTCGTCGAGGTGGCCCTTGGAGCCGGCCCAGATGGACACGACCTGCTCCTCGACCGGGTAGGGCGAGTACTGCGGCTGCTTGAGCAGCTCCATGAGGCGCTCACCGCGGGCGAGCTGGCGGCGGGTGGCCGGGTCCAGGTCCGAGGCGAACATGGAGAACGCCTGCTGGTCGCGGTACTGCGCCAGGTCCAGCTTCAACGTGCCGGAGACCTTCTTCATGGCCTTGACCTGGGCGGCGCCGCCCACGCGGGACACCGAGATGCCCACGTCCACGGCGGGACGCTGGTTGGCGTTGAACAGGTCCGACTGCAGGAAGATCTGGCCGTCGGTGATGGAGATGACGTTGGTCGGGATGTAGGCCGAGACGTCGTTCGCCTTGGTCTCGATGATCGGCAGGCCGGTCATCGAGCCCGCGCCCATCTCGTCCGAGAGCTTGGCGCAGCGCTCGAGGAGCCGGGAGTGCAGGTAGAAGACGTCGCCCGGGTAGGCCTCGCGGCCCGGCGGGCGGCGCAGCAGCAGGGAGACGGCACGGTAGGCCTCGGCCTGCTTCGACAGGTCGTCGAAGATGATCAGCACGTGCTTGCCGCCGTACATCCAGTGCTGGCCGATGGCCGAGCCGGCGTAGGGGGCGAGGTACTTGAAGCCGGCCGGGTCGGACGCCGGGGAGGCCACGATGGTGGTGTACTCCAGGGCGCCGTGCTCCTCCAGCGTGGCGCGGACGCCGGCGATGGTGGAGGCCTTCTGGCCCACGGCCACGTAGACGCAGCGGACCTGCTTCTCGACGTCGCCCGACTCCCAGTTGGCCTTCTGGTTGAGGATCGTGTCGACGGCGATCGCGGTCTTGCCGGTCTGGCGGTCACCGATGATCAGCTGACGCTGGCCACGGCCGATCGGGATCATGGCGTCGATGGCCTTCATGCCGGTCTGCAGCGGCTCGTGGACCGACTTGCGCTCGGTCACGGTCGGCGCCTGCAGCTCGAGGGCACGGCGGCCCTCGGCCTCGATCGGGCCCAGGTCGTCGATGGGCTGGCCCAGCGGGTCCACCACGCGGCCCAGGAAGGCGTCGCCCACCGGGACGGAGAGGATCTCGCCGGTGCGCTGCACCTCCATGCCCTCGCGGATCTCCTGGAACTCGCCGAGGACGACGACACCGATCTCGCGGGTGTCGAGGTTCTGGGCCAGGCCCTGGATGCCGTTCTCGAAGCGCAGCAGCTCGTTCGCCATGACGGAGGGCAGACCCTCCACACGAGCGATGCCGTCCGCCGCGGAGATGACACGGCCGACCTCGGTGCGATCGGTGCCCGACGGTTCGTACGATGCCGCGAAATCGTTCAAGGCATTGCGGACATCGTCAGCGTTGATGGTCAATTCGGCCATCTGCAGTCCCTGCTCTCTGTGCTTGGTGATCATCGACGTGACGATGATGCTTACGTTCGTGGGTGTTCCGGATGCGGGCGGGAGCCGGCGTCAGCCGGCCATCCGCCGCTGGAGGTCGTGGAGGCGCGAGGCCATGGACCCGTCGACGACGTCGTCGCCGACCTGGACGCGGACGCCGCCCACCACGTGGGGGTCCACCGTCACGTCCATGACGAGATCGCGGCCGAAGGCGCGGCGCAGGCCCAGGGCCAGCCGCTCCTGCTGCTCGGCCTCGAGCGGCCGGGCCACGGTCACCTCGGCGATCCACTGGCGCTGCCGCTCGGCGACGACGTCCGCGGCCTTGCGGATAGCGGCGGACGGCTTCAGGCCGCGCGGGGCCGAGACGGCGCGCTCGACCAGCAGTCGGCCGGCCGGACTGGCCGACGCGCCCAGGAGACGACCGGCCAGAGCGGCCCGTGCCTCGAGGGGTGCGTGCTGATCGGTGAGCGCCCGCTGCACCTCGTGCGAGTCCTCCACCGTGCGGTTGAAGGCCAACAGCTCGCCCAAGAGGGCGGCCAGGCCCGCGTGTCCGCCGCGTGCGGCCTCCGCGGCGGCCGCGTGCACAGCCACCGTCTCGAGGGCGTCCCCGAGATCGCGCTCCGCCGACCAGCGGCGGCCGGCCAGGTCCTTGAGGACCTGCAGTGCACCGGGGGTCACCCGGGCGCCGAACAGCGAGTCGACGAGGCCGTGACGGCGCTCGGTGGTCCAGGCGGGGTCGGTCAGGGCGCGGCGCAGGGCGCCGTGCTCGTCCACCACGTCCAGCGCGCCGAACAGCTCGCGTGCCAGGGCCACGCCGCCCTCGTCCAGCACCGGACCGACGGCCTCCAGGGAGGCGGCCAGGGAGTCCCTCGATGCGCCCGTCATCATTCGGCGACACCTGCGCTCTGGTGACGGTCCAGGTCAGCCAGGAAGCGGTCGACCACGCGCTGCGAGCGGGCGTCGTCCTCGAGGGACTCGCCCACGATCTTGCTGGCCAGGGTCGTGGCCAGCGAACCGACCTCGCCCTTGAGCTGCGCGGCGGCCTGCTGACGCTCGGCGGCGATCTGCGCCTGCGCCTGCTCGGAGATGCGCGTCGCCTCGGCGGTCGCGCGCTCGCGCGCCTCGGCCACGATCTCGGCGGCCTCGGTGCGGGCATCCTCGCGGATGCGGTTCGCCTCGGTGCGGGCGTCCGCCAGCTGCGACTCGTAGTCCGCCATCATCGCGTTCGCCTCGGCCTGGGCCTTCTCAGCCTTGGCCAGACCGCCCTCGATCGCCTCGACACGGTCCTGGTAGGACTTCTCGAGGGTCGGGACGATGAACTTGATGACGATGAACATGAGCAGGGCGAAGCCCACCACGACGACGAGGATCTCCCACGGGTTGGGGATCAGGGGGTTGGCCCCCTCAGCCGCCGCGAGGATCAGTCCGTTGCTGATCATGTTTCAACCATCCTTCGGTCAAGAGTCCTGTGGAGATGGAGCACCGACGGTCTCACCGTGCGGGCGCTCCGTGGACGCGGCGCGTCAGGCGCCGATGACGAAGGCGAAGACGAGGCCCAGGATGGCGAGGGCCTCGGCGAGCGCGAAGCCCAGGAGGGCGATCGGCTGCAGGATGCGCTGGGCCTCCGGCTGACGGGCGACGCCGTTGATGTAGGCGGCGAAGATCAGGCCCACGCCGATGGCGGAGCCGATGGCGGCGAGGCCGTAGCCGATCATGTTGAGCGAACCGTGCAGTTCCATGGTGTTCCTTTCACGAGGCCGAGGTGTCCGGCCGGGTTGTGGAGGGTCGGCCTCCCGGGTGGTCCTCCTGCGGAGGGCCGGGAAGACTGGTGGCGGGCTCTCCCGCCGTACCGCAGCCGCCTGGGTCGTGCCCGAGGCGGCCCCGGAAGATCAGTGGTCGTTCGCGTCGATCGCGCCCTGGATGTAGATCGCGGTCAGCAGCGTGAAGACGAAGGCCTGCAGGTACATGATCAGCAGCTCGAGGAAGTACAGGGCCACCGAGCCGAGGATGACCAGGATGCCGGTGCCCTGCAGGGCCAGGCTGCCGGTCTGCGTGATCAGGTAGGCGGCGCCGGCGCCGGCGAGCATCACGATCATGTGGCCGGAGAGCATGGTGGCCATCAGACGCAGGGAGTGGGTCAGCGGGCGCACGATGAAGTTGGAGATGATCTCCAGCGGCACGAGCAGCGGCAGGATCCAACCGGGCACACCGGAGGGCACGACGGCCAGCTTCAGGTAGCGCACGCCGTGGCGCTTGATGCCGACGCCGATCCAGATCGCGTAGACGATGAGGGCCAGGCCGTAGGCGGCGCCCGCGTGGGAGAAGGTCGGCAGCTGCAGCACCGGGATGGCGCCGAACAGGTTGTTCAGCAGCACGAAGAAGAAGATGGCGAAGAGCAGCGGGACCCACTGCTTGAAGTTCTTCTCGCCCAGGATGTCCTTCGCAATGTCGTTCCGGACGAAGGAGTAGCCGGACTCGGCGAGCCACTGGGCCTTGCCGGGCACGAGCCGGGGACGGCGCATGGCCCACGCGAAGAAGGCGGTGATGAGCACCACGGAGAGCAGGACGAGCAGCATCTGCTTGCCGAAGCCGGTGCCGTACTCCGCACCCCAGGGGAAGATCTCCGAGAGGTGACCATCAGAGATGGTGGGGGGCACGAATGATGCGTTGGCCAGCACGAGGGTCAGCACGCGGTTCCTCTCCGAAGTGATGCAGTCGACGGGACCGCAGCCTCGTCCCCGGACCACAGGCGGGCGCCGCGACATTGCGGGGGTACCGGTGCGATGCGAGACACGGATGGCGGCAGATGGGCGCCGTCGAAGTGTTCGCCGCCAACGATACCAAACGGTGACCCGTGCTCCGTACCGCAGACGGGGCCCACGACATGGCCCGCGGCTCCGTGTCTTCGCCCCTCGGGCGGGTCAATCGGCGTAGATCCCGCGGCGGGTCCGGGCGAAGACGAGGACCTCCGCGGCCTGCCAGACGAGGATCGTCACGAGGGCGGAGATCGCCGCCGCGTCCGGCCGGACCCAGTCGGGGCGGGGCAGGGCCCCCAGCAGCACCGCGAACACCGCGATCTTGAGCACGAACAGCCCCACGCTGACCGGCAGCGCCGCCTCGCGCGCCCGGTCCCAGACGAGTGCCGTCGTCACCCCGGTGAGCGCCGAGAGCGCGAGCACCGCGCCGCCGCCCAACAGGGCGCTCCCGGCTGCCTCACCGCCGGCGGAGAGCAGCCACGCGGCGCACGTGATCGCCAGGGCAGCCCCCGCCGCGGCCAGGGACCACCCGAGGATCCCCCACCAGCCACGGCGGTTCTCCCAGCGGCGCCGGCGTCGGCGACCTCCCGCCCCGGTCACGCGTCCCCCCGCTCGTCCGGGTGGGCCGCGGCGTCGTTCCGGACCGCGCGACGGCGCTCCACGAGCGGATGCAGGGTGAGGTAGCCGGCTCCGGCCAGGGCCACGGCGAGCACGGGCAGGACGATCCTGTGGTCCACGAAGTTCAGGGACACCGCGCCCCAGGCCACGAGGAACGCCCAGAGCCAGAGCAGCGCGACGGCCTGCGCCTGGGTGTAGCCGCCGTCCACGAGCTTGTGGTGCAGGTGCCCGCGGTCCGCCGAGAAGGGGCTGGTGCCCTTGGCCGTCCGCCGCAGCACGGCCAGGGCGAGGTCCGCGAGCGGCAGTGCGAGGACGGCGACGGGCAGCAGGATCGGCATGTAGGCGGGGACGTTGCGGAAGCGCATCCCGTCCAGGGCGTTCACGTCCGCGGTCACGGCGACCGCGGCCGCGGCCATCAGCAGGCCGATGAGCATGGCCCCCACCTCGCCCATGAAGATGCGGGCCGGGGCCAGGTTCCACGGCAGGAAGCCCACGCACGCGCCGACGAGCAGGGCCATGAGCAGGGTGGCGAGGTTGGCGTAGTCGAACTGGTTGATGGTCCGCGTCAGCAGATACGAGTAGACGAAGAAGGCCGAGCCGCCGATCAGCGCGACGCCCGCCGCCAGGCCGTCCAGACCGTCCACGAAGTTGATCGCGTTCATCGTCAGCACCACGGCGAACACCGTGAGGATGACCTGCGTGGTCTCGTTCCCCACCGGGATCCAGCCCACCGGCATCGCCTCGATGCGGATCCCGCCCAGGGCCACCGCGAGCCCGGCCAGCACCTGGCCGGCCATCTTCACCCACCAGCGCAGGTCCCACATGTCGTCGGCGATGCCCACGATGAGCACGACGGCGACGGCGACCAGGAGCCCGCGCATCGCGGCGTCGTCCGCGTAGATCCCCTGGAGGAACGGCACGACTCCCCCGACGGCGAATCCCACCAGCACGGCCGCGGCCATGGCCACGCCGCCCAGCTTCGGCACGGGGTGCCGGTGCACGTCTCGCTGGCGCAGCGGGGTGAACACGCGCGCGCGCAGCCCCAGCCGGCGCATGAGGGGCGTCAGGGCCCCGCAGGCGACGGCCGTGACCACGACCAGGACGAGATACGCGCGCATGGGGGCCGGTCAGGCCTCCCGGTCGGCGGGGCGCGCCGCGGCGGCGTCGTCGGCCGCGATCCGCTCGGCGGCGACCGGCGGCTCCTCGCCCTCGGCGAGCAGGTCCGGCACCACCGCGCGCAGCTCTTCCAGGGGCACGGAGCCCTGCCGGGCCACCCGGAACGGGGTGACGGTGCAGTCCACGATCGTCGAGGGATCCCGGCTCTCGCGGGGGCCGGCGTCGAGGTAGAGGGCCACGGACTCCCCCAGCATCGAGCGGGCGGCGTCGGCGGTGGTGGCGGCGTCCATGCCGGTGCGGTTCGCACTGGAGACGGCCATGGGGCCGACGGCGTAGAGCAGCTCGCGGGCCACCGCGTCGTCCGGCACGCGCAGGGCGACGGTGCCGCGGGTCTCGCCGAGGTCCCAGGTCAGCGTGGGCTGGGACTTGAGGATGAGCGTGAGGGCGCCGGGCCAGAAGCGCTCGGCGAGGGCCTCGGCCTCCTCCGGCACGTCGTACGCGAGGCCCGCCATGACGCGGCGGTCCGCGATGAGCACGGGCGGCGGCATGGTGCGGCTGCGGCCCTTGGCGGCCAGCAGCACGGCCACGGCCAGCGGGGAGAACGCGTCCGCTCCGATGCCGTAGACGGTGTCCGTGGGCAGGACCACGCAGCCGCGGTCCGCGAGGACCTCGCGGGCGCGGGCCACGGCATTCTCGAGGGCGGCCGGATCCGAGACGTCGATGAAGTCACTCACGTCGGTCATTCTTCCACCTCCGCGCCCGCCGCGGCGTCGCAGGACCGGCGCGCCGTCAGGAACCGGTCTCGTCCGGTGAGGTCCGGGTGCACGCGGACGCCCGTGAACCGGGGGTCCGCGCCGAGGGTGGCCAGGAGCGCCGGGCCCTGCGTCTCGTGGTGCTCCATGGCGAAGAGGCCGCCCGGGGCGAGCAGGTCCGCCGCCCGGTGCGCGATGGCCCGCGGGACCCGCAGCCCGGGCGCGTCCCCGCCGTAGAGCGCCCGCGCCGGGTCCAGTCGGGCCTCGGGCTGGGCGGGCACCTCGGCCTCGGGCACATAGGGCGGGTTGCTCACGACGACGTCCACGCGGCCCTCGAGGTCGGGGCATGCGACAAGGGCATCGCCTTGTCGCAGGTCGACCCCGCGCGGGGCGAGGTTCCGCCGGGCCCAGTCGGCCGCCGTCGGGTCGAGCTCGACGGCGGTGACGGCGAGCGCGCGTCCCCGCGCCTCGCCCCACGCCGCGACGGCCGCGGCGATCGCGCCGGAGCCGGTGCACAGGTCCACCACGACGCCCGCCGCCGGCCGCGCGGCCAGGTCGGCCACGACGGTCTCCACGAGCAGCTCGGTCTCCGGCCGCGGGATGAAGACGCCCGGGCCGACCGCCAGGTCGAGCCCGTGGAAGTGCGCGACGCCGGTCAGGTGCTGGACGGGCTCGCGGGCGGCGCGGCGTCCGACGAGCGCCTCGAACGCCGCCGCCTGCGCGGGCTCGGCCACGGCCCCGGCGAACACCCGGGCCAGCAGCGCGCCGCGGTCGAGGCCGAGCACGTGGGCCAGCAGCAGCTCGGCGTCCACGCGCGGCGAGTCGATGCCCACCGCGGCCAGGCGGGCGGCGGCGTCGCGCAGCAGCGCGGACCAGGCCGGTGCGCTCACGCGTCCCCGCCCAGCGCGGCGAGCCGCCGCTCCTCGTCGAGGGCGAGGCAGGAGGCGATCACGGCCTCGAGGTCGCCGTCGAGGACCGCGTCGAGGTTGTGCGCCTTGTAGCCGGTGCGGTGGTCCGCGATCCGGTTCTCCGGGAAGTTGTAGGTGCGGATGCGTTCCGAGCGGTCCATGGTGCGCACCTGCGCGGCGCGCGCCGCGGAGTCCTCGGCGTCCTGCTCCGCCCGCTGCCGCTCGAGCAGCCGCGACCGCAGCACGCGCAGCGCGGCCTCGCGGTTCTGGATCTGGGACTTCTCGTTCTGCATGGAGACGACGATCCCCGTGGGCAGGTGCGTCAGGCGCACCGCGGAGTCGGTCGTGTTGACGGACTGGCCGCCCGGCCCGGAGGAGCGGAACACGTCCACCTTGAGGTCGTTCGGATCGAGGTGGACCTCGTCCGGGGCGTCCACCTCGGGCAGCACGAGCACGCCGGCGGCGGAGGTGTGGATGCGGCCCTGGGACTCGGTGACGGGCACGCGCTGCACGCGGTGCACGCCGCCCTCGAACTTGAGCCGGGCGTAGACGCCGTCGGCCGGGTCGGCCGCGCTCCCCCGCACCGCCACATGGACGTCCTTGTAGCCGCCCAGGTCGGAGTGCGTGGCGGAGAGGACCTCCGTCTTCCAGCCCCGGGACTCGGCGTAGCGCAGGTACATGCGCAACAGGTCGCCGGCGAACAGGGCCGCCTCCTCGCCGCCCTCGCCGCCCTTGATCTCGAGGATCACGTCGCGGGCGTCGTCGGGGTCGCGCGGGATCAGCAGCCGGCGCAGCCGTTCGGCGGCCTCCGCCTCGGCCGCCTCCAGACCGGGCACCTCGGCCGCGAAGGCCGCCGCGTCGTCGTCGCCGGCCGCGGCCAGCTCCCGCGCGTCGGCCAGCTCCTCCGCGGCCGCCGACCAGGCGCGGTGGGCCGTCACCACGGCGCCGAGCTCGGCGAACCGCCGGTTCAGCCGCCGGGCGAGCGCCGGGTCCTGGTGCACCGCCGGGTCGGACAGGCGCGCCGTCAGCTCGCGATGCTCCGCCAGGAGCCGATCCACGGCCTCGCGCCGCTGGTCCGAATCGAACACGTGCGTGCCTCTCCTCCTCCGGCCTCAGCGGGCCGGGCTGTCCGACGTGGACGGCCCCGCCCCGTCCGGCGGAGACGAGCTCCCCCGGGCGGGACGGGGCCGTGCGACGGGACGGTCAGTCGTCGCCCTTGGACCCCAGCGTGGTCTTGGAGACCAGCATGAGGAACTCGGCGTTGGACGCGGTGTCCTTGATCTTGTTGGTGAGCAGGTCGAGGGCCTGCTGCTGCTCGAGGCCGGAGAGCACCCGGCGCAGCTTCCACATGATCTTGACCTCCTCCTGCGAGAGCAGGGCCTCCTCGCGGCGGGTGCCGGACGCGTTGACGTCCACCGCCGGGAAGATGCGGCGCTCCGCGAGGTGACGGGACAGGCGCAGCTCCATGTTGCCGGTGCCCTTGAACTCCTCGAAGATCACCTCGTCCATGCGCGAGCCGGTCTCGACCAGCGCGGTGGCCAGGATGGTCAGCGAGCCGCCGTTCTCGATGTTGCGGGCGGCGCCGAAGAACTTCTTCGGCGGGTACAGCGCCGAGGAGTCCACACCGCCGGAGAGGATGCGGCCCGAGGCCGGGGCGGCCAGGTTGTAGGCGCGGCCCAGGCGGGTCATGGAGTCGAGCAGCACGACGACGTCGCGGCCCATCTCCACGAGGCGCTTGGCGCGCTCGATGGCCAGCTCGGCGAGCGTGGTGTGGTCGTCCGCCGGGCGGTCGAACGTGGAGGCGATGACCTCGCCGTCCACCGACCGCTGCATGTCGGTGACCTCCTCGGGGCGCTCGTCGACGAGCACCATCATGAGGTGGACCTCGGGGTTGTTCGTCTTGATCGCGTTGGCGATCGACTGCAGGATCATCGTCTTGCCGGCCTTGGGCGGGGAGACGATGAGGCCACGCTGGCCCTTGCCGATGGGGCTGACCAGATCGATCACGCGGGGGCCGATCAGCTTGGGATCGGTCTCCAGGCGCAGGCGCTCCTGCGGGTACAGGGGCACGAGCTTGCCGAACTCCACGCGCTGCGGGTGCTCGACGGCGGGCTGACCGTTGACCGAGGAGATCTTCACCAGGGCGTTGAACTTCTGACGGTTGGAGCCGCCACCGTGGTGCTGCTGCTTCTCGCCGTCGCGCGGGGCGCGGATCGCGCCGACGACGGCGTCGCCCTTGCGCAGACCGTACTTCTTCACCATGGCCAGGGAGACGTAGACGTCGTTCGGGCCCGGCAGGTAGCCGGAGGTGCGGACGAACGCGTAGTTGTCCAGCACGTCGAGGATGCCGGCCACGGGCTGCAGGACGTCGTCCTCGGTCAGCTCGGTCTCGTCGACCTCGGGGCCGCCGCGGCCACGGCGGTTGCGGCCGCGCTCGTTGCGGTTGCGGCGGTTGCGACGGTTGCGGCCGCCCTCGTCGTCGCGGTCGTCGCGGCGGCTGCGGTCCCCGCGTCCGCCGTCGCCCCGGCCGCCGTCCTCGGACTTGTCGCCGCGCTGCTCGCGGGAGCCGTCGCGGCCGTTCTCACGGTCCCGATTGTTCTCGCGGCCGTTCTCGCGGTCGCGGCCGTTCTCGCGGTCGCGGCCGTTGTCGCGGTCGCGGCCGTTGTCGCGGTCCCGCCCGTTGCGGCCGTTGCGGCCGCGGCCGTTCTCGCGCCCGTTGTCATCACGGTCCTCCCGGTCGCCGCGGCGGTCCGCGTCGGCGCCGTCCTCGCCCTGGGCGCCGTCGGAGCGACGGTCCTGACCCTGCTGGGCGTCGTCGTCGCCGGCGCGGCGGCGGCCGCGGGAACGGCGCTCGGACTGCGGGCGGTCCTCGCCCTCGTCGCGGGTCTCGGACCCCCCGGACCGATCCTGGTCCGAGGCGGTCTCCCGGGGGCCCTGCTCGGTCTGGGCCTCGCGGGCCTCGGCCTGGGGCTGCCCGTCCTGGGCGACGGCGGCCGGAGCGGAGGTGTCGGCGTCGGCGCGGCGCGAGCGGCGGCGGGCGGGGCGCTCGGCGGCCGGGGCGGCGTCCTCGGAGGACGCGGCCGCCGGGACGGCCTCGGCGGCGGGGGCCGCGGGGGCCTGGGCCGCGCGCTCGGCGGCGTCGCGGTCCGCCACGGAGCCGCCGCGCTGGTGGTCGGAGATCGCGGTCACCAGGTCGGCCTTGCGCATGCGCGAGCCGCCGGCGATGCCGAGCTGGGAGGCCAGGGCCTGGAGCTGGGCGAGCTTGAGCGAGGCCAGGCCACCGCCGTTCGTCGGCGTGGTCTGTTCCGTGGATTCGGTCACGAAGGTTCCTTCTCCCTCGAATGCGGCCCGGCGGCGCGTGGCGCGTCGGGCTGCGGTGTGCATCCGGTCGGGCCGCGCAGCGGCGCCCCAGAAAACCGGGTTTCATGGTGTGAACTCAGCAGTGGCGCCTCCCCTGATCGTGCGCAGTCGCTGCGTGACGGGGCGGAGGCGTCCGGACTCGACCGAGCCGGAGCGGATCCCGCACGCCGGCCGTGCGCAGCACGGGATGGATCGCGGCGGGGT
The DNA here is from genome assembly GCF_027158145.1 of Micrococcus sp. H39-S4. Classification (NCBI taxonomy): domain Bacteria; kingdom Bacillati; phylum Actinomycetota; class Actinomycetes; order Micrococcales; family Micrococcaceae; genus Micrococcus; species Micrococcus sp. H39-S4. Next base: position 173,343 of record NZ_JAPVLT010000001.1, on the reverse strand, counting down.
TCCGGCCGACGGCGCACGGTGCGTCCGGCCGTCACAGGCCCGGGCACCGGAGACCCGGGCCGCGCGAGGCGGTGGGGTCAGCCGTGGTGGAGTGATTCCACCCTAACACCGTCCACGGCCACGCACGGCACCAGCACGCGCCAGGCGGCCGCCCCGTCCGCCGTCAGAGCACGCGCCGCCTCCGCGGCGTGCTCGGCCGCCTGGACGCCGTCGCACAGCGCGAGCACCGTGGGACCCGCGCCGGAGACGACGGCGGCGTGGCCGCGCTCGCGCAGCCCCGCGACCAGTGCGGCGCTGGCCGGCATGGTCACGGCGCGCGGCTCCTGGTGCAGCCAGTCCCGCGTGGCGGCCGGCAGCAGCGCGGGGTCCTCCGCCAGCGCGTGGACGAGCAGCGCGGCACGGCCGGCCTGGGCCGCCGCCACGGCGTGGGGCACCTCGGCGGGCAGCACGCCCCGGGCGACGTGGGTGGACAGCTCGGTGTCCGGGATCGCGACCACCGGCACCACGCGCTCGTGCAGCCGCAGCCGCGCCGTGGCCGGGCCGGGGACGTCGTCACGGGTCCAGGAGACGGTGGCCCCGCCCACGAGCGCGGGGGCGACGTTGTCCGGGTGCCCCTCGAAGCGGGTGGCCGCCTCGAGCAGGTCCGCGGGCGCCCGGCGCAGCGCGGCCGGCAGCAGGGCCTCGGCCGCGGCGTAGGCCGCGACGACGGCGGCCGCGGACGAGCCGAGCCCGCGGGCGTGCGGGATCCGGTTCACGGCGCGCAGGTGCAGCCCCGGCGCGGTGAACCCGCGGTCCCGCAGGTGCTCGTGCGCCAGGCGCAGGATCAGGTGCGCGCCGTCCCGCGGCAGGGTGGCCTCCCCCTCCCCCACGACCTCCGCGACGTCGGGGCCCGCCACGACCGTGAGCGTCACCTCGTCGCGCAGCTCCAGGGCCAGGCCCATCGAGTCGAAGCCGGGGCCGAGGTTGGCGGAGGTGGCGGGGACGGAGACGGACGCGGCGGTCCCGGGCGCCAGCGGCTGCGGTGCGGCCATGGCTCAGCTCAGGCCGAGGGCCTGGGCGACGGTGACCACGTCGAACGGCACCGAGCGCGGGGTCACGTCGGCGCCGTCGGCGCCGCGCAGGGCCCACTGCGGGTCCTTGAGGCCGTGGCCGGTGACGGTGATGACCCAGCTCTTGCCGGCCGGCACGTTCCCGGCGGCGTGGTGCTTGAGCAGCCCGGCGACGCCGGCGGCGGAGGCGGGCTCGACGAACACGCCCTCCTTCGCGGAGAGCCAGCGGTGGGCCTCGAGGATCTCCTCGTCCGTGACGGAGTCGATCATCCCGCCGGACTCGTCGCGGGCGGCCTCGGCCTGCTCCCACGAGGCCGGGTTGCCGATCCGGATGGCGGTGGCGATCGTGTCCGGGTCGGTCACGGGGTGGCCCTGGACGATCGGGGCGGCGCCCGCGGCCTGGAAGCCCCACATCACGGGGGTCTTCGTGGCCACCGCGGGCAGCTCGGCGTCCGAGGCGCCCTCGTGCGGGTTCACGTAGGGGGCGGCGTACTCGCGGTAGCCCTTCCAGTACGCGGTGATGTTGCCCGCGTTGCCCACGGGCAGCAGGTGGTAGTCCGGGGCGTCGCCGAGGGTGTCCACGACCTCGAACGCGCCGGTCTTCTGCCCCTCGATGCGGGCCGGGTTGACGGAGTTCACGAGGAACACGGGGTAGTTCTCGGCCAGCTTGCGGGCCACCTCGAGGCAGTCGTCGAAGTTGCCCTGCACCTGGAGGATCTCCGCGCCGTGGGCCACGGCCTGGGACATCTTGCCCATCGAGATCTTCCCCTCGGGCACGAGCACGGCGCACGTGATCCCGGCCTGCGCGGCGTAGGCCGCCGCCGAGGCGGACGTGTTGCCGGTGGACGCGCAGACGACGGCCTTCGCGCCGTCCGCGACGGCGGCGGTGATCGCCATGGTCATGCCGCGGTCCTTGAAGGAGCCGGTCGGGTTCATGCCCTCGAACTTCACGTGCACGGTGCCCTGCACCAGCTCGGAGAGGTGGGGGGCGTGGATGAGCGGGGTGCCGCCCTCGCCGAGGGTGATCACGCGCGTGTCCTCGGTGACGGGCAGGCGGTCGGCGTACTCGCGGACGACGCCGCGCCACTGGTGGGCCATGGGTCAGTTCCCTTCGACTCGGAGGACGGACGCGACCTCGTGGACGACGTCCAGGGCGGCGAGCGCCTCGACGGTGGCGTCGAGGTCGCGCTGCCGCGCACGGTGGGTGATCAGCCGCAGGGACGCGCCGGGGGCGTCCTCGCGCTCAGATGGGACCTGGCGCAGCGTCTCGATGGAGACGCCGTGCTCCTCGAACACCCCGGCGACGCGGCGCAGCACGCCGGGCTGGTCCGCCGCGCGCAGCACGACCATGAAGGAGGTGTGGGCCTCGGCCGGGTCCAGGGCGGGCAGGGCGGTGACGGGGGTGCGCAGGCGCGCCGGGCCGCCGCGCACGATGCGCTGGGCGATCGAGACGACGTCGCCCATCACCGCGGAGGCGGTGGGGGCGCCGCCGGCGCCGGGACCGTAGAACATGAGCTCGCCGGCGTTCTCGGCCTCCACGAAGACGGCGTTGAACGCCCCGCGCACGGAGGCCAGCGGGTGCTCCCGCGGCAGCAGGGTGGGGTGCACGCGCAGGACGGCGCCCTGGGCACCGTCGGCGGCGCGGCCGCGCTCGGCGATCGCCAGCAGCTTGATGACGTAGCCCGCCTCCGCGGCGGCGGCGTTGTCCTCGGCCGTGATCGCGGTGATGCCCGCGACGGCCACCTGGTCCAGGGTGTACGGCGCGCCGAATGCGATGGTCGCCAGGATCGCGGCCTTCGCGGCGGCGTCGTGGCCCTCGACGTCGGCGGTCGGGTCGGCCTCGGCGTAGCCGAGCCGCTGGGCCTCGGCGAGGGCGTCGTCAAAGTCCGCCCCCTCGGAGTCCATCCGGTCGAGGATGAAGTTGGTGGTGCCGTTGGCGATGCCCATCACGCGGGTGACGCGGTCGCCGCCCAGGGAGTCGCGCAGCGGGCGCAGGATCGGGATGGCGCCGGCGACGGCGGCCTCGAAGCTGAGCTGCGCGCCGGTGGCGGCGGCCGCGGCGTACAGCTCCTCGCCGTGCTGGGCCAGCAACGCCTTGTTGCCCGTCACCACGGACGTGCCGGCGGCCAGGGCGCGCAGGATCAGGGTGCGGGCCGGCTCGACGCCGCCCATCAGCTCGATGACGACGTCCGCGCCGTCCACGAGCGCCTCGGCGTCGGTCGTGTAGAGCGCCGGGTCCGCCTGCCAGTCGCGCGTCGCGCCCGTGTCCCGCACCGCGATGCCCGTGAGCTCGAGGTCGGCGCCCACGCGGTCCCGCAGGATGTCGGCGTCCTCGGTGAGGATCCGGGCGGTCTGGGACCCCACGGTCCCGCCGCCCAGCAGGGCGACCTTGAGTGCGGTGGGGGCGTCGGTGTGCTGGGGCATGGTCCTCCGTGATCCAGGGTGGGGTCGGGCCCGCGCGACCGCGCGGCCCGGCTGGCCACGAATCTAGCGCGGCGCCCCGGCCCGTCCCACCGCGCGACACTCGGTGTCCGCAGAGCGGGACGGACCCACCCGGACCCGAGGCCGACGGCCGGGTGCGCCGCGCCCGCGTCCTCAGCGGGCGAGGCGCGGATCGGCCTCGCGGGCGAACAGGTCCTCCTGCGTCTCGCGACGGATGATCACCCGCGCCTGCCCGCCGGAGACCGCGACGACGGCCGGGCGGGCCAGCGCGTTGTAGTTCGAGGACATCACGTGCGTATACGCGCCCGTGGCCGGCACCGCCAGCAGGTCGCCGCGGCCCAGGTCGGCCCGCAGGTACACGTCGCGGACCAGGATGTCGCCGGACTCGCAGTGCTTGCCCACCACACGGGAGAGCACCGGCTCGGCCTCCGAGGTGCGGCGCGCGGAGACGGCGGTGTAGTCGGCGTCGTAGAGCACGGGACGCGGGTTGTCGGACATGCCGCCGTCCACGGCGACGTAGCGGCGGGCCGCGGTGCCGCCGTCGGGGGCGTCCACGTCCACGGTCTTGGTCACCCCGACCGTGTAGAGGGTCAGCCCCGCGGGGCCCGAGATGGCCCGCCCCGGCTCAAGGGAGACGCGCGGGCACGTCAGGCCGAGGCGCTCGACGGTCTTCTGGACGTCGTCGGCGAGGGCGTCGGCGATCTCCGCGGCCGGGCGCGGCTCGTCCACCGCCGTGTAGGCGATGCCGTGGCCGCCACCGAGGTCGAGCTCGGCCAGCTCCACCCCGTGCTCGGCCTTGACCTCGGCGAGGAACTCGAGCACGCGTCCGGCCGCCAGCCCGAAGCCCTCGGCCTCGAAGATCTGGGACCCGATGTGGCAGTGCACGCCCAGCAGGTCGATCGACTCGGCCGCCAGGGCCGCGGCCACGGCGACGGCGGCCGGCGAGCGGCCGGCCACGTTGCCGTCCCGGTCGGTGGAGGCCGGGGCCAGGGAGAGGCCGAACTTCTGGTCCTCGTGCGCGGTGGCGATGAAGTCGTGGGTGTGCGCGTGCACGCCCGGGGTCAGCCGGAGCATCACGGGGGCGCGGCGGCCGGCCTCGGCCGCGAGCGCGGCCAGGTGGGTGAGCTCGTCGAGCGAGTCCACGATGATCCGGCCCACGCCCGCCTCGAGGGCGGTGCGCAGCTCGGCGTCCGACTTGTTGTTGCCGTGCAGGCCGATGTGGGCCGGGTCGACGCCGGCGGCCAGCGCGATTGCCAGCTCGCCGCCGGAGGCGGTGTCCACGCGCAGGCCCTCCTCGGCCGCCCAGCGGGCGGTGGAGAGGGTGAGCATGGACTTGCCGGCGTAGTAGACGTCCGCTCCCCCGCACAGGTCGGCGAACGCGGCGTCGAAGCCCTCGCGGAACGCGCGGGCGCGGGCGCGGAAGTCGTCCTCGTCCACCACGAGCAGCGGCGTGCCGAACTCCGCGGCGAGCGCGCTCGCGCGCAGGCCCTGGACGGTGAGCTCGCCGTCGGCGGCGCGGTCCACGCCGGCGGCCCACAGGCCGGGCACGAGCGCGTCCGGGTCCCCCGGCGCGGGGAGCCAGGCGGGGGCGAGCGGGGAGGCGGGGGCGGGCTGCGGCGTCGTCATCCGGGCGCTCACATCTTCTCCGGGGCGGTCACGCCGAGCAGGCCGAGGCCGTTGGCCAGCACCTGGGCGGTGGCGTCGTTGAGCCACAGGCGGGTGCGGTTGAGGGTCTCGACGGGACGCGGCGTCCCGTCGTCGGTGGGCATGGGCACGATGCGGCAGGCGGCGTACCACGAGTGGTAGGCCCCGGCGATCACCTCGAGGTGTCGGGCCACGCGGTGGGGCTCGCGCAGGCGCGCCGCCGCGCCGACGACGGCCGGGAACTCCGCCAGCTGGGCCAGCAGCTCCGACTCGGTGGCGTGGGTGAGCAGGGCGGCGTCGAACTCGGAGCGGTCCACGCCGTGGGCCTGCGCGGTGCGCGCCGCGCCGGAGGCGCGGGCGTGGGCGTACTGCACGTAGTAGACGGGGTTGTCGTTCGTGGTGGAGCGCAGCAGCTCGGGGTCGATCGTCAGGGGCGAGTCCGCGGGGTAGCGGGCCAGGTCGTAGCGCAGGGCGTCGCGGCCGAGCCACTCCACGAGGTCCTTGAGCTCGATGATGTTGCCGGCGCGCTTGGAGAGCTTCGCGCCGTTGACCGAGATGAGCTGGCCGATGAGGATCTCGATGTTCGTCGCCGGGTCGTCGCCGGCGGCGGCGGCGATCGCCTTGAGGCGGTTCACGTAGCCGTGGTGGTCGGCGCCGAGCAGGTACACCTTCTCCTCGAAGCCGCGGTCGCGCTTGTGGAGGTAGTACGCGGCGTCGGCGGCGAAGTAGGTGGGCTCGCCGTTGGCGCGGATGAGCACGCGGTCCTTGTCGTCGCCGAAGTCCGTGGTCTTGAGCCACACCGCGCCCTCGCGGTCCTCGACGTGGCCCTGCGCGCGCAGCCGCTGCACGGCCTGCTCGATCGCGCCGGAGTCGTGGAGCGTCTGCTCCGAGGTGAACACGTCGAAGTGCACGTCGAAGGCGGCGAGCGTGTTTTTAATGTCCTGCATCTGGAGCCGGTACGCGGCCTCGCGGACCACCGGGCGGGCGGCCTCGTCCGTCAGCTCGCGCACGTCCGGGTGCTCGAGGGCGACGGCGTCGGCCAGCTCCTGCACGTACGCGCCCGGGTAGCCGCCCGCGGGGACGTCGCGGCCGTGCAGGCGGGCGAGGACCGAGTCGGCGAACACGTTCATCTGGTTGCCGGCGTCGTTGACGTAGTACTCGGCGGTGACGTCCGCGCCGGAGGCGCGCAGGAGGCGGGCGATCGCGTCGCCCAGCGCGGCCCAGCGGGTGTGTCCGATGTGCAGCGGGCCGGTGGGGTTGGCGGAGACGAACTCCATGTTCACGGTGTGCCCGGCCAGGGCGTCGTTGCGGCCGTACTCCGGGCCGGCCTCGACGATCTCGCGGGCCAGGGCGCCGGCCGAGGCCGCGTCCAGGGTGACGTTGAGAAAGCCGGGGCCGGCGACGTCGACGGCGGCGATGCCCGGCTTGTCGGTCAGGCGCTCGGCTACGAGCCCGGCGAGGTCGCGCGGGGCCATCCCGGCCTTCTTGCCCAGCTGGAGGGCGACGTTGGTGGCCCAGTCGCCGTGCTCGCGGCTGCGGGGTCGCTCCACCTTCACGCGCGCGGGGGTGATCTCCTCCCGCAGCGCGGCGGGGAGGTCACCGGCATCGACGGCGTCGGTGAGGACAGCGGACAGCAGGGCGGAGAGGTCTTCGGGCTTCACCCGCGCAAGTCTACGGAAGGGCCGCCGCGCCCGTGCGCGTGCGAACGAACCCTGCGAGATGGCCCCTCCGGCCCGCGGTGGGGGCCATCTCGCAGGGTTCGTCGGGGTGGGGGTCAGGCGGGCCAGGCGGCGAGGCCGCCGGCGAGGGACAGGACGCGCCCGCCGGCGCTCGGGTCGGCCCCGACGACGGCGTCCCGCGCCCGGGCCGACCGGGCTCCGGCGGCGCAGTAGACCACCAGGACGCGGTCCTGCCCGGGCGCGAGGGCCGCCGGCTCCGCGAGGACGGCCTCGAGCGGGACGTGCCGATCGGCCACCGTCGCGGGGGCCTCGACCCGGCGCAGGCGGCGCTCCCAGTCCTCGCGGACGTCGAGCAGGGTGAGGGACGCGGCCCGGGCGGGGTCGGCGAGCAGGGCGGCCAGCGCGGCGGGGGCGATCTCCCCGCCCGCGGCGCCGCACGCCTCCGCCGAGCCGGGGGCGCCGGCGTCGTCCGGGCGGGGGGCCTGGTCCGCGTGGGCGGACAGGTCCGTCACGGGGGTCCGCTCGGGGTCGGGCACGAGCCGCAGCTCACGGAAGCGCATCGTCAGGGCGTCCACGGAGAGCAGCCGCCCGACCAGGGGCTCACCCACCCCGGAGAGCAGCTTGATCGCCTCGGCCGCCATGAGGGAGCCGATGATCCCGGGCAGCACCCCGAGCACCCCGGCCTGCGCGCACGAGGGCACCTCGCCGGGTTCGGGCCGCTCCGGGAACACGTCCCGGTACAGCGGCCCGCCCGGGGCGAACACGCTCACCTGCCCCGCGAACCGCAGGATCGCGCCCCACACCACGGGCACGCCCGCGATCTCGCACGCGTCGGCCACGAGGTAGCGGGTCGCGTAGTTGTCCGTGCCGTCGAGCACGAGGTCCACGGCGCCGACCCGTTCGAGCGCGTTGGCCGCGGTCAGGCGTTCGCGGTGCTCGACCACGCGCACCTCGGGGTGCAGGCCGCGCATCGTCGCGGCGGCGGAGGCGGTCTTGGGGCGGCCGAGGTCCGCCTCGGCGTGGATCACCTGGCGGTGCAGGTTGGAGCGGTCCACCATGTCGTCGTCGATCACGTGGACCTCCCCCACGCCCGCGGCGGCGAGGTAGGTCAGCACGGGCGCCCCGAGGCCGCCGGCGCCGACCACGAGGACGCGGGAGCGCAGCAGCGCCAGCTGGGCCTCGGGGCCGAAGCCGTCCAGGCTCAGGTGGCGGGCGAAGCGCTCCAGCTGGGTGTCGGACAGCGCGGTGAGGTCGCGGGGCTCGCGGGCGGCGGTCACCGCTCGTCCTCCTCGGCCGTGACCCGCCCGGCCATCGGCGAGGAGGCCAGGGCGTGCTCGCGGCGCGGGATGCGCCCGGCACGGCGGGCGTGGAAGCCCGCCTCGAGCGCGAGCCGGCACGCGTGGGCCATGCGGGCGGGCTCGGCGGCGCGCGTGATCGCCGAGGCGGCGAGCACGGCGTCGCAGCCGGCCTCCATCGCCAGGGCGACGTCCGAGGCGGTGCCCACGCCGGCGTCGAGCACGATCGGCACGGAGGCGCGGGAGACGATCAGCTCCAGGTGTGCGCGGTTGAGGATGCCCAGCCCCGAGCCGATCGGCGAGCCCAGCGGCATGACGGCGGCGGCGCCGGCCTGCTCGAGGCGCAGCGCCATGGCGGGGTCGTCCGAGGTGTAGGCCAGGACGGTGAAGCCGTCGGCGGCGAGCCGCTCGGTGGCCTCGAGGGTCTCGACGACGTCGGGCAGCAGGGTGCGCTCATCGGCGATGACCTCGACCTTCACGAGGTCGGTCTCGAGCGCCTCCCGGCCGAGCCGGGCGGTGAGCACGGCGTCCCGGGCGGTGTAGCAGCCGGCGGTGTTGGGCAGCACGTCGATGCCGAGGCGGTCCAGCAGCGCGACCAGGCCGTCACGGGTGTCCGCGGACCAGCGGCGCAGCGCCACGGTGGTGAGCGTGGTGCCGGAGGCGACGAGGGCGCCCTCGAGGGCGGTCAGGTCGGTGATGCCGCCCGTGCCCATGATGAGCCGGGAGGCCAGGTCGTAGCCGCCGATCCGCAGCGGCGGGATCGCGGGGGCGGCGGGCGGGGTGCGGTGCTCGGCCATCGCTCAGCCCCCCTGCACCGCGGTGACGACGTCGACCTCGTCCCCGGCGGCCAGCGCCCGGGTGGCCCAGGCCGACCGGGGCACGACCTCGCCGCCGACCGCCACGGCCACGCCGAGCCGCCGCCCATCCGCGGCGGCGCCGTCCTCGCCGATCGCGCGCCCGGTGACGTGCGCGACGACGTCGCGGACGGTGGCCACGGCCAGCTCGGCGGGCTCTCCGTTGAGGGTCAGGGGGAGGGTGCTCATGCGATCTCCTTCAGGCGGGCGTGCAGCAGCTCGAGGATCCGCCCGGCCGCCCAGGGGGCGAGCAGGATCCCGTGACGGTGGAAGCCGGTGGCGACGACGGCGCCCGGAGCCTCGGGCACGGCGAGCACGCGCGGGGCGCCGTCGGGGGTGCCGGGGCGGGCGGCGGTGGTGATCTCGACCAGCTCGCACTCGCGGACGGCGGGCAGGATCGCGGCGGCGTCGGCGAGCAGGTCCAGCACGGCCCCGGCGGAGGTGCCGGCCAGGCCGTCCTCGCGGGCCGAGGCGCCGACCACGAGGGTGCCGTCCGCGCGGGGCACGAGGTAGACCTGGCGCCCGTGGACGAGGCCGCGGACGGTGCGGGTGATCAGGTGCGACTCCCCCGGCAGCAGCTGCTCGGGGCGCACCCGCAGACGCAGCACGTCGCCGTGGACGGGGCGCAGCGGGACCTCGACGGCGGTGGCCGCGCCGCCGATCCCGCGGTGGCCCAGGCCCGCGGCGAGGACCGCGCCGTCGGCGGTGAGGACGCCCCCGTCGGCCAGCGTGAGGCGCACCCCCTCGCCCTCCGGGCCGGCGGCGGTGACGCGTCCGGCCACGAACCGGGCGGCGGGTCCGGCGCCGACCGGGAGCGGGCCGCCGTCGGGTCCGGTCTCGGCGCGCAGGGCGGCGACGCAGGCGGCGGCGAGCCGTCGCGGGTCCACCTGATGGTCGTCCGGGGCGTCGAAGCCGGCGGCCAGGCCCGGGGCCAGGGCGGGCTCGGCGCGGCGCAGCGCGCGGACGGAGACGGGCTCGACCCGGCGACCGAGGATCGAGGCGTGCTCGAGCACGTGGTCCCAGGCGCGGGCGTCCGAGGGGTCCGCGGCCACGATCCAGGCGCCCTGTGCGAGGAAGCCCGTCTCCACATCGGTGAAGGCGGCGAGCAGGTCCACGAGGGCCGGGTAGGCCTCCCAGCCGGCCTGCAGCAGCGGGGCGAGGTCGTCCTGGCTGAACTGGGTCTCGGCGAGCGGCGCGAGCATCCCCGCCGCGGCGTGGGTGGCCCCGGCCACGGCGTGCGGGCGCCCGGCGGCGTCCAGCTCGGGGGCGATCAGGGTGACGGCGTGGCCTGCGGCACGCAGACGCACGGCGGCGGTGAGGCCGATGATCCCGGCCCCGACGACGGCCACGTGCACGGACCGGTCCTCCTCACGGCGGCATGACCCGCATCGAGTGGTGATGGTCGGCCGCGCCGGCGCGGTGCGCCCCTGCGGCCCTCTCAGCCCGGCGTGTGCGGCCCGGGCTCCCATGGAACAGCGGCCAGTCTGCCACAGTGGGCGCATGCACTCCCCCGATCCGCTCCTGATGACCGCGGCCGGCCGCGACGACGGCGGCACCGGCCCCGGCGCGCGCCGCCGCGCCCGCCTCGCCGCCTCCCGGCTGTACGTCTGCACCGACCTGCAGCGGTTCCTGCGCCCGGACGGCACGCTCGACACGGCCGCGTTCGCCGACTTCTGCGCGGCGGCGTTCCGCGGCGGAGTAGACGTGATCCAGGTGCGGGACAAGGCCGTGGACGTGGCGGTCGAGCTGGCCGCGTTCGCCACGCTCGTCCCGCTGGCCCGGGAGCACGGGGCGCTCTCGGCCGCCAACGACCGCGCCGACGTCGCCGCCCTGGCCGGGGTGGACGTGTTCCACACGGGCCAGACCGACCTGACCACCGCGCAGTGCCGCGCCCTGCTGGGCCCGGACGTGGTGCTCGGCCGCTCGTGCCACACCGAGGCGCAGGTGCGCGGCGCCCGCGCGGAGGACGGCCTGGACTACTTCTGCACGGGGCCGGTGTGGGCGACGCCCACGAAGCCGGGCCGGGCCGCCGTCGGACTGGAACTGCCGACCCTCGCCGCACGCCTGGACGCGGAGGACCCGGCGGGGGCGCGGCCGTGGTTCGCCATCGGCGGCGTCGACGCGGACCGGCTGCCCGAGGTCCGCGCGGCCGGGGCGGAACGGATCGTGGTGGTCCGCGCCGTGACGCAGGCCGAGGACCCCGAGGCCGCGGCCCGGACCCTGCGCGCGGGCCTGCCCGGCTGACGCGCCCCGCGGGGAGGTCACGGACGGGCCGTCCTGATGGTGTAGAGTCGACGAGTCCGCAACGCGCTCGACGCGTCGCGACCCCCGCCTCCGTAGCTCAGGGGATAGAGCGTCTGCCTCCGGAGCAGAAGGCCGCAGGTTCGAATCCTGCCGGGGGCACGAACGAACAGAGCCGGACCCCCGTGGCGACACGGTGGTCCGGCTCTTCTGCGTTCTGCGGACCCGGACGCTCGAGCGGAGCGGGAGGTCCGGGTCACCGGCATTCGAGGCGGGAAATCGACCTCATGGGACGTCCCGAGGTGCGTATTCGCCGGATTTCCCGCCTCGAACGTGTCGAAGTCCGGAGGTCCGGCCCTCAGCCCCGCTGCGCATGACCGTGGTCGACGGGCCCGTGCCACGTCGGCCGCGAGGCGTCCCCGACCGCGAGCGCCTCCCCCGCCCGCATCGCGTCGGCCAGCCACGGCTTGGCCCGCTCGAGTGCGTCCTCCCAGCTCAGGCCCGCCCCGGCCAGCGTGGCCAGGGCCGAGGAGAGGGTGCAGCCGGTGCCGTGCGAGGCGCGGGTCGTCACGCGCGGGCCGCGCACCTCGTGCACGGCCCCGCCCACGCGCACGACGGCGTCCGGCACCTCCGCCGCTGCGGCCTCGGGCGCCTCGGTCTCGTCCAGGTGCCCGCCCTTGAGCAGCACCGTCACCCCGTGCTCGGCGGCCAGGCCCCGCGCCGCGTCGAGGGCGGCGTCCCAGTCCGTCGCGTCCCGTCCGGTCAGCCGGGCCAGCTCGGGCAGGTTGGGTGTCACCAGGTGCGCCGCCCGCAGCAGCCGGGCCCACGCGGCGCGCCCGTCGTCGTCGCCCACCGCGGTGAGGGCGTCCCCGCTCGAAGCCACCATGACCGGGTCCAGCACGACGACGGCGGGCCGGGTCTCCTCGAGCCAGCCGGCGACGGCCCCCATGAGCTCCGCCGTGCCGAGCATACCGATCTTCACGGCGTCCACGGCGATGTCGGCGGCGATGGAGTCGAGCTGGGCGCGCACCACGTCCACCGGCAGCGGGTGGACGGCCTGCACGCCCTGCGTGTTCTGGGCGGTGATCGCGGTGATCGCGGTCATCCCGTAGCCGCCCCACGCGGCGATGGTCTTGAGGTCGGCCTGGACACCGGCGCCGCCGCCGGAGTCAGAGCCGGCGATGCTGAGCACACGGGGGACGGCGGAGGTCATGCGGGGGCTCCTTCGGGTCGGGGCGGATCGGCCGCCCGGGCCGGGCCGATCCCGCCCATGAGAATGTAGTCGCATGTCCCACGTCACAGAGAGCTCTCCCGCGCACCCCGGCCGAGCCGAGGAGTCGGCGCCGCTGCGGCCGACCTCCCCGCTCGGGATCGCCGCCACGTTCATCGGCACCACCATCGGCGCCGGGTACGCCTCGGGCAACGAGATCCTGCAGTACTTCGTGAGCTTCGGCCTCTGGGGCGGCACGGGGGCGCTCGTGATCGCCGGCGCGCTGTTCTTCCTGCTCGCGGTGATCGTGCTGCGGCTGGCGCAGAAGCTGCGGACCACGGACATCCACCGGATCGTGAACCCCACGACGTCGCGCGTGCCCACCTGGTTCGCGGACCTGTCCATCACCACGTCCCTGCTGGGGACGCTGGTGATCATGCTGGCCGGGGCCGGGGCGGCGGTGCACACCGCGTTCGGGCTGCCCTCGCTCGTGGGCTCGCTGGTGATGGCCACCGTCTGCGTGGTCTCGGTGCTGGCCGGCATCACGGGCCTCGTGCGCGTCCAGGCCGTGGTGGTCCCCCTGATCATCGTGGTCGCCGTCGGCGTCGCGGTGTGGGGGTTGGCGAACCCGGGGGCCGCGGTGGACGACGTCGCCGCGCTCGTGACCTCGTCCCCGCTGATCAACCAGTGGTGGCTCTCGGGCGTGCTGTACGTGGCCTTCAACATCCAGCTGGCCTACGCGGTGCTCGCCCCGATCGGCGAGGAGAGCTCCTCGTCGGGCCGCTCCCTCGTCGCCGGGGCCGGGCTCGGGGCCCTGGGCCTCGTGGTGATGGCCGGCGCGGTGATGGCCGCGATGACCGCCCACGCCCAGCTGATCGGCCGCGCCGAGCTGCCCATGGTCGAGCTGGCCGCGATGATCGGCGGCTGGGCCGCCCTGCTGTACACGGTCGTCCTGCTGCTGGCGCAGTTCACGACGGCGGTCTCGTGCCTGTACGGCGGGGTGGAGCGCATCGCCCTGCTGTCCTCGATGCGCCGCGTGCCGGGCTGGGTCATCGCCGTCGTCACGGCCCTGGCCGCCACCCTGCTCTCGAGCGTCGGCTTCTCCGACCTCGTGGGCACCGTCTACCCCGTCCTCGGCTACGCCGGCCTCGTCATCATCGTGATGCTGGTCGTGACGTGGATCGTCGAGCGCTCCACGGTACGCCGCCGGGCGGCCCGCGCGGCGCGCGCCTGAGCGCCCGGCCGCATGGCCGGACGGCGGACGGTGAGGCGCCGCGGGGGACGTGCTAGGGTCGCTCGCATCCCACGGGAGCCCCACGGCACGGGGCTGAGACCGGGCTGACGCCGCCCGGAGACCGTCTGAACCTGTCCGGGTCATTCCGGCGAAGGAAGAAGGAGCAGCGGCCATGTCCGTTTCCGAGCGCACCCCCCTGCCCGCAGCCGAGTCGACGGCCGAGGTCGTCGCCGAGGAGAACTACCCCACGCACCGTCTGGGATGGCTCGAGGACGCCGAGCACGGCATCCGCGTGCCCGTCACCGAGGTCCACCAGGACGACTCCCCCGACGGCACGCCCAACGCGCCCCTGACCGTCTACCGCACCATGGGCCCGGGCTCCGTGCCCGAGCGCGGCCTGCCGGCCCAGCGCGCCGAGTGGATCCGCGCCCGCGGCGACGTCGAGGAGTACGAGGGCCGCGAGCGCGACCTGCTCGACGACGGCCGCTCGGCCGTGCGCCGCGGCGCCGCCTCACAGGAGTGGGCCGGCGAGCGCCGCCCCCCGCTGCGCGCCAAGGAGGGCGCGCGCGTCACCCAGATGCACTACGCCCGGCGCGGCGAGATCACCCCGGAGATGCGCTACGTCGCCCTGCGCGAGGGCGTGGACGTGGAGCTGGTGCGCTCCGAGGTCGCGGCCGGCCGCGCCATCATCCCGGCGAACGTGAACCACCCCGAGTCGGAGCCGATGATCATCGGCAAGGCGTTCGCCGTGAAGGTCAACGCGAACATCGGCAACTCGGCGGTGACGTCGTCGATCGCCGAGGAGGTCTCGAAGCTGCAGTGGGCCACCCGCTGGGGCGCGGACACCGTGATGGACCTGTCCACGGGCGACGACATCCACACCACCCGCGAGTGGATCCTGCGCAACTCCCCCGTGCCGATCGGCACCGTGCCGATCTACCAGGCCCTCGAGAAGGTCGGCGGCGACCACCAGGCCCTGACCTGGGAGATCTTCCGCGACACCGTGATCGAGCAGTGCGAGCAGGGCGTGGACTACATGACCGTGCACGCCGGCGTGCTGCTGCGCCACGTGCCGCTGTCCGCGGACCGCGTGACCGGCATCGTCTCCCGCGGCGGCTCGATCATGGCCGGCTGGTGCCTGGGCCACCACAAGGAGAACTTCCTCTACGAGAACTACGACGAGCTCTGCGAGATCTTCGCGCGCTACGACGTCGCGTTCTCCCTGGGCGACGGCCTGCGGCCGGGCTCCGTGGCCGACGCCAACGACGCCGCCCAGTTCGCCGAGCTCGACACGCTGGCCGAGCTGACGGAGCGGGCGTGGGCGTACGACGTCCAGGTCATGGTGGAGGGCCCCGGCCATATCCCGCTGCACCTGGTGCGGGAGAACGTGGAGCGCCAGCAGGAGCTGTGCAAGGGCGCCCCGTTCTACACGCTCGGCCCCCTCGTCACGGACATCGCCCCGGCGTACGACCACATCACCTCGGCCATCGGCGCCACCGAGATCGCCCGCTACGGCACCGCGATGCTCTGCTACGTCACGCCCAAGGAGCACCTGGGCCTGCCGAACCGGGACGACGTGAAGACGGGTGTGATCACCTACAAGATCGCCGCGCACGCCGCCGACGTCGCCAAGGGCCACCCCGGCGCCCGCGACCGCGACGACGCCCTGTCCAAGGCGCGCTTCGAGTTCCGCTGGCGCGACCAGTTCGGCCTCGGCCTGGACCCGCAGCTCGCCGAGGAGTACCACGACGAGACGCTGCCGGCCGAGCCCGCCAAGACCGCCCACTTCTGCTCGATGTGCGGGCCGAAGTTCTGCTCCATGCGCATCAGCCAGGACATCCGCAGCGAATTCGGCGGCGCGTCCGAGCAGGCGCGGATCGCCGAGGCCGGCATGGCCGCCAAGTCCGCGGAGTTCCGGGCCGCCGGCGGGTCCGTGTACCTGCCCGAGCCGAGTCTGCGCCGGCCCGAGGGGGACGCGGTGCTCGCGAGGGACTGAGCGGCCCGTGCCGCGGCGCGGGGGCCAGGGTGCCGGCCTTGAGCACCTCCCCCGCGCGCGGCGCGAGCCTGCCCTCGCCGGTCGGCCTGCCCTGGGCGCGCTCCCGGCTGGCGTGGCCCCGACCGCGGTCGCCCCCAGCATCTCCCCCCCTCGCCGCACGTGCCGCTGCGGGCCGGGCGGCTCGAGTGACGAGGTCCGGCCGCGCCTCCTGCACAGGTGTCCGCAGACGGCGTTGCGTCCCCGGGCGTCGCGTTCCGGCTCCGGATGTCCGGGGCCGCTCTTAGGCTCGGGTGCATGAGCGCGCACCACGCCGACGACGGCCTCCCCGCCCCCGTCTCCACCCTCGCCGAGGATCCACCGGCCGACGGGCGACAGGCGCCGCCGAGTGGCGTCGTCGTGGGTGAGGACGGGCGGGCCCGCCCGCCGTGGGCGGCACGGGATCCGCTGCTGCGGGAGTACTACGACACGGAGTGGGGCCTGCCCGTCACGGACGAGCGGGGCCTGTTCGAGCGCCTCGTGCTCGAGGCGTTCCAGTCGGGCCTGAGCTGGCGGACCGTCCTGGCCAAGCGGCCGCGGTTCCGGGAGGTGTTCGCGGGCTTCGACCCGGACGCCGTCGCGGCGTTCGGGGACGCGGAGGTCGAGGCACTGCTGGCGGACCCCGGCATCATCCGGAACCGGCGCAAGATCGAGGCCGCGGTCGCGAACGCACAAGCCGTCGTCGGGATGCGCGGCGAGCGGTTCGCCCCGCTGCACCCGGGCTCCCCCGGCGCGGGCCCCGCCTGGCACGGCGACGGCGACCGGCCGGCCCGCGGTCTGGCGGGGCTGGTCTGGGCGCACCAGCCTGCCGCGACCCCACGGCCGGAGACGGTGGCGCAGGTCCCCTCGGCCTCGGAGGAGTCGCGCGCGCTCGCGAGGGCGCTGAAGGCGCACGGCTGCCGATTCGTGGGGCCGACCACGTGCTTCGCCCTGATGGAGGCCGCCGGGGTCGTGGACACCCACCTTCTCGGCTCGTGGCGAAGAGGGGCGTCCGGGATCTGGGAGTGAGCGGGGGCCTCCGGCAGGATGGGGAGCTCAACGCAGGACGTCCACACGAAAGGGTGACGACTGATGACCACCACCTCCGCCTCTCAGGGCTACCGCACGATCAACCCGGCCACCGGGGAGCTGCTGAAGTCCTTCGACAACGCCACGGATCAGCAGATCGCCGACGCCCTCGACGCCTCGCAGGCCGCCTACGAGCAGTGGTCCCGGAAGTCGGTGGCCGAGCGCGCCGCCGTCGTGAAGCGGATCTCCGAGCTGCTGGCCGAGCGCTCCAAGGACATCGCCGCGCTGATCACCACGGAGATGGGCAAGTCCCTCGGCGCGGCAGTCGGCGAGGTGCGCTACGGCGCCCAGATCTTCGGGTACTACGCGGACGAGGCCGAGGAGCTGCTCGCGGACCAGCCGATCAAGCAGTTCTCCGGGCAGGAGGCGTTCATCCAGCGGCTGCCGCTCGGCCCGCTGCTGGGGATCATGCCGTGGAACTTCCCGGTGTACCAGGTGGCCCGTTTCGTGGCGCCGAACCTCGTGCTGGGCAACACCATCCTGCTCAAGCACGCCGAGATCAACCCGCAGGTGGCGCAGCTGCTGGAAGAGCTCTTCACCGAAGCCGGGCTCCCGGAGGGCGTGTACCAGAACGTGTTCGCCACCCACGACCAGATCTCCACGATCATCGCCGATCCGCGCGTGCAGGGCGTGTCCCTCACCGGTTCGGAGCGGGCCGGCGCCACCGTCGCCGAGCAGGCCGGCCGGCACCTCAAGAAGGTCGTGCTCGAGCTCGGCGGCTCCGATCCGTACATCGTGCTCTCCGCGCCGGACGCCCGCGCCGCCGCCCGCGACGCACTGGCCACCCGGATGGGCAACTGGGGCCAGGCCTGCAACTCGAACAAGCGCATGATCGTCATGGAGGACCTCTACGACGACTTCGTGGACGAGCTGGTCCAGCGCTCCTCGGAGATGAAGCCCGGCGACCCGACCTCGCGCGACGCCGACGTCTACGGCCCGCTGTCCTCCGAGTCTGCGGCCGACGGGCTCGCCGAGCAGATCGCCGCGGCCAAGGAGGCCGGCGCCACCGTCCACGTGGGCGGCGAGCGCGTCTCCGGCCCCGAGGGCGAGGGCTTCTACGTCTCCCCGGCCGTGATCACGGACGTGGACCAGGAGAACCCCGCCTACACGCAGGAGCTGTTCGGCATGGCCGCCGTGGTGTACAAGGTGTCCTCGGCCGAGGAGGCCGTGGCCCTGGCCAACGACTCCCAGTACGGTCTCGGCGGCGCCGTCTTCTCCACGGACCTGGACGAGGCCAAGCGCGTGGCCGACCAGCTCGAGGTGGGGATGGCGAACGTGAACCTCGCCTCCGCCGCCGGCGCGAACCTGCCCTTCGGCGGCGTGAAGCGCTCGGGCTTCGGCCGCGAGCTCGGCCCCATGGCCGTGGACGAGTTCGCCAACAAGCGCCTGTACGCGGTGCAGGGCCCCCTGGAGGGCTGACCCGGGGCCGGGTCGGCCGGGCGGGTCTCCCGCTCCGGCCGCCCCGTCGGCCCCTCAGCCGCGCAGCGGGACGGTCGCCAGCACCTCGTGCAGCGGCCCGCCGGAGCGGCCCTCGCCGAGCCGGGACGCCACGACCTCGACCTCGTCGGCGGTCCACTGCGGCCCGCGGTACACCGTGAGCGCGTGCACGGCCTCGGCCAGCAGGACGGTGGCCGGTGCCGGCGGACGGGGCTCGCCCCGCCTCCGACCCCGAGGTCGGGGCGCGGCCCCCGAGACCCGCGCCACGGTGAGATGGGCACGCCGGCGGTCCTGGCCGTCGTCGTCGGCGAGCCAGGGCTCCGCCAGAAGCGCGCCGAGTTCCCGGACCTGCCCGCCCACCCCCACCCAGAGCGTGCGGTGGGAGAACTCCCCCGCTCCGGCCAGGTGCAGGTCCAGCGGGGCATGTCCCACCGCGATACGGCCGGCTTCGGTGACGACGTCGTCCACGGCGCCGGCGGGCACCTCCGGGTGGAACGCCAGCGTCAGGTGCCGCTGCTCCGGCTCGGTCCAGCGCAGCACGCGCCCGGCCCGGTCCCGGACGCCGTCGAGGGCCGGCTCGAGGTGGTCGAGCGCGGCCCTCGGCGGACGGATCGCGAGGAAGAGCCTCACGCCTGCGCGCGCGGATCCGCGGCGGCTGCGGTCGAGCCCCCGGCGGCGTCCCGCGTCATGGCGGCCGGGGCCACGTCCGGGTGCGGCTCGCGGCCGGCCACGATGTCGATCGCGCCGGTGAACTCGGCGTCGATCCGCCGCTGCACACGGCGCGAGCGCTGGGTCACGAGGGACACCACCACACCCACCAGGAGGGCGGCGACGAAGCCCGGCAGCAGCTCGTACAGGCCGAACCACTCCCACGTCTCGGCACTGGCCTCGGACCAGAACCAGGCGACGGCGGCGCCGGTGACCATGGCGGCCATCGCCCCCCACGAGGTGAACCGCGGCCAGTACAGGGCGAGCAGGATCACGGGGCCGAAGGCGGCGCCGAAGCCGGCCCACGCGAAGGAGACGAGCTCGAGCACGGAGGAGTCCGGGTTGAGGGCGAGCAGACCCGCCACGAGCGCCACCACCAGCACGCCGATGCGGCCGAGCCACAGGGTGAACGTCGGGGACCCGGTGCGCCCGCGCAGCATGTAGAGGTCCTCCACCAGGGCGGAGGAGCACACGATCAGCTGCGAGGAGAGCGTGGACATGATCGCGGCGAGGACGGCGGCCAGCACCAGGCCGGCCACGAACGGGTGGAACATGATCGAGGCCAGCACGAGGAACACGGTCTCCGGGTCCTCGAGCGTGGTGCCGGGGTTGGCCTGGAAGTAGGCGATGCCGACGAGGGCGACCATCACGGCGCCGAACACGGACAGCGCCATCCAGCCGATGCCGACGCGCCGGGCGACGGCCGCGTCGTGCGGGGTGCGCAGGGCCATGAAGCGGACGATGATGTGCGGCTGGCCGAAGTAGCCCAGGCCCCAGGCGAGGGAGGACAGGACGCCGATCAGCGTCGCGTTCTCGAACATCGAGAAGTGGTTCACTCCGCCGCCGGCGGCGTCGGCGGCGCGGATGCCCTCGACGACGGCGTCCCAGCCGCCCATGGTCAGGATCACGACGATGGGCACGGCCAGCAGGGAGAGGAACATGAGGATGCCCTGGGCCACATCTGTCAGCGAGGCGCCGAGGAAGCCGCCGAACAGGGTGTAGAGCACCGTGATGCCCGCCACCACGAGCATGCCGGTGAGGTAGTTGATGCTGATGCCCTGGGCGTAGAAGGAGTCGGGGCCGAAGGTCGACTCGACGAACTTGCCGCCGGCCACCATGCCCGAGGAGACGTAGAAGGTGAAGAACACGAGGATGATCAGGCCGGCCACGATCCGCAGGATGTGCGTGCGGTCCTTGAACCGGTTCTCGAGGAAGGACGGGATCGTGATCGAGTTCCCGGCCACCTCGGTGTAGGAGCGCAGGCGGGGGGCGACCACGCGCCAGTTCACCCACGCGCCCACGGTCAGGCCGACCGCCATCCAGCCCTCGACCAGGCCCGCGGCGTAGATCGCGCCGGGCAGGCCCATCAGGAGCCACCCGGACATGTCGGACGCACCCGCGGAGAGCGCCGCGACGGACGGCTTCATGTCGCGTCCGGCGAGCATGTAGTCGTCGAGGTCGGTGTTCTTGCGGGAGGCGTACAGGCCGATCGCGATCATCGCGAGGAAATAGAGGCCGATCGCCGCTAGCAGGGAGACGGTGTTCGTGTCCATGGGCTCCAGAGAATCACATCCGGACTCTCAGCCCCAGTCCCAGGTCCGTCCCAGATTCGCCCCGTCCGGGTCGGCCCGGGCCCCCGCGCGCCTAGGATGGAGGCCGTCATGACGCAGACTCCCCCGCCCTCCACGCCCGCCGCGCAGCCGTCCGCGACGCCCCACGACGCCGTCGCGATCACGTTCCCCGAACACCTGCCGGTGGCGGAGCGCCGTGAGGAGATCATGGCCGCGATCCGCGACCACCAGGTGGTGATCGTCGCGGGCGAGACCGGCTCGGGCAAGACCACGCAGCTGCCGAAGATGTGCCTGGCCCTCGGGCTCGGGGAGGCCGGCTCGATCGGCCACACCCAGCCCCGGCGCATCGCCGCCCGCTCGGTGGCCGAGCGCATCGCGCAGGAGCTGGGCGAGGAGATCGGGCAGACGGTCGGCTACCAGGTCCGCTTCACGACGCAGACCTCGAAGGCCACCCGGGTCAAGGTCATGACGGACGGCATCCTGCTGGCCGAGATCCCCCACGACCCGCAGCTGCGCCGCTACTCCGTGATCATCGTGGACGAGGCCCACGAGCGCAGCCTCAACATCGACTTCCTCCTGGGCTACCTGCGCAACCTGCTGCCCCAGCGCCCGGACCTGAAGGTGATCATCACCTCGGCCACCATCGACCCGGAGCGCTTCGCCCGGCACTTCGGCCGGCCGCTGGCCGCGGGCGAGGACCATGCGGACGCGGTGGAGGCCGACGACGGCGGCCGCGTGGTCCCGGCGCCGATCATCGAGGTCTCGGGGCGCACCTACCCCGTCGAGATCCGCTACCGGCCGCTGACCGACGAGCCCTCCCCCGACGACCCCGAGGACGATGCGGACGACGCCGCCGAGACCCGCGACCCCCTCGACGCGATCGGCGACGCCGTCCTCGAGCTGGCCGCCGAGCCGCCGGGTGACATCCTCGTGTTCCTGCCGGGCGAGCGGGAGATCCGCGAGGCCGCGGACCACCTGACCGGCGTCGTCGCCGGCACCACGCGCCTGGCCGGCACGGAGATCCTGCCGCTGTTCGGCCGCCTGTCCATGGCGGAGCAGCACCGCGTGTTCGGCCGCGCCGGGGCCGGGGTGCGCCGGCGGATCGTGCTGGCCACGAACGTCGCCGAGACCTCCCTGACCGTGCCGGGCATCAAGTACGTGATCGACACGGGCACCGCGCGCATCTCGCGGTACTCGCACCGCACCAAGGTGCAGCGCCTGCCGATCGAGCGTGTCTCCCAGGCCAGCGCGAACCAGCGCGCGGGCCGGTCCGGCCGCACCTCGGACGGCATCGCGATCCGCCTGTACTCGGAGGAGGACTACCTCTCCCGCCCCGAGTTCACGGACCCGGAGATCCTGCGCACCTCCCTGGCCTCGGTGATCCTGCAGATGCTGTCCCTCGGTGTGGCCCGCACCCCGGGCGACGTCAAGGAGTTCCCCTTCGTCCAGCCCCCGGACGGCCGACAGGTCACCGACGGCGCCACCACGCTCACCGAGCTCGGCGCGCTCGAGGCCGGCGGCGCCCGCGCCGGCACCATCACCCGGGTCGGACGCCGCCTGGCCCGTCTGCCCGTTGACCCGCGGCTGGGCCGCATGATCCTCGAGGCCGGTGAACGCGGCTGCGTCCGGGAGGTCATGGTGATCGCCGCGGCCCTGACCATCCAGGACCCCCGCGAGCGCCCCACGGAGCAGCGCGAGGCCGCGGACGAGCTGCACCGCCGGTTCGCGGACGAGAACTCGGACTTCTCCGCGATCCTGAACCTCTGGGCCTACCTGCACGAGCGGCAGAAGGAGCTCTCCGGCTCCCAGTTCCGGAAGCTGTGCCGCCGTGAGCACATCAACTGGCTGCGCGTGCAGGAGTGGCAGGACCTGGTGCGCCAGCTGCGCCAGCTCGCCAAGGACGTGGGCCTCACCGTCGAGGCCGGACCCGTGGACCCGGTGGGCCGGCACGAGGCGGTGCACAAGTCCCTGCTCACCGGCCTGCTCGCGCAGATCGGCGCCTACGACGAGCGCCGTCGCGAGTACGCGGGCGCCCGCGGCACCCGCTTCGCCGTGTTCCCCGGCTCCGCCCTGTTCAAGAAGCGCCACCCGTTCGTCATGGCCGCCGAGCTCGTGGAGACCTCACGGCTGTGGGCGCGCACGGTGGCCCGGATCGAGCCGGAGTGGGCCGAGGAGGTCGCCGGCCACCTCGTCAAGCGGGCCTACAACGAGCCGCACTGGTCGCGGCGGGCGGGCTCCGTCGTCGCGCGCGAGAAGGTGACGCTGTTCGGCGTCACCCTGATCCCGGACCGCTCGGTCCGGTACGGCCGCATCGACCCGGAGCTCTCCCGCGAGCTGTTCATCCGGCACGCCCTCGTGGAGGGCGACTGGCGCACGCGCCACCGGTTCTTCGCCCGCAACCGCGCCGCGCTCGAGGAGGTCGACGCCCTCGAGACGCGCCTGCGCCGCCGCGACCTGCGGATCGGGGACGAGGACCTGTTCGCCTTCTACGACGCGCGGATCCCGGGAAACGTCGTCTCCGAGCGGCACTTCGACGCGTGGTGGAAGAAGGCGCGCCAGGATCAGCCGGACCTGCTGGACCTCGACGTCGCCGCCCTGCTCACCGCCGACGCCGAGGACCTGGACACCGACGCGTTCCCCACCACGTTCACGTATCCGATGCCCGGCGGCGACGTGGAGCTCGACCTCGAGTACACGTACGACCCGACCGGCGCGGCCGGCACCGACGGCGTGACCGTGGCCGTGCCGATCCTGCTGCTCAACCAGGTCTCCCCCGGCCCCTTCGCGTGGCTGGTCCCCGGCCTGCGGGTCGAGCTCGTCACCGCCCTCATCAAGGCGTTGCCCAAGGCCGTGCGCAAGAACCTCGTGCCCGCCCCGGACGTGGCCCAGCAGCTCGTCGCGGACCTCGAGGCCCACGCCGACCCGCTGCGGGACGAGCTGCCGGACGCGCTGTCCGCGGCCGTGCGCCGGGTGCGCGGCGTGGTGGTGGAGCCCGGACTGTGGGCCCCGGACGCGGTGCCCCTGCACCTGCGGATGGACTACCGCGTCGTGGACGCCCGCGGCGCCGTGATGGGCGCCGGCCAGGACCTGCCCGCGCTGCAGGCCCGGCTCGCGCAGGCCAACCGCTCCGCGATCGCCGCCCGGCTCGCCGGCACCGACGACCCCGCCTCGGCCCGGCCGGGGCCGCGCGGCACGGGCCGCGGCGGCCGGGCCCAGGCCGACGGGCGGGCCGGGGCCGAGGGACGCCGTCGCCCGGAGGGCCCCGGGCGGTCCGGCGCGACGCCGGCCTTCGAGGAGCGGCACGGGCTGACCTCATGGAGCATCGGCACGGTGCCGAAGACCGTCTCCACCGCGGCCGGGGCGCGCGGCCCCGCCATCACGGGCTACCCGAGCCTGGTGCCCGAGACCACGCCCGACGGCGGCCCCGCGGCCGGCCTGACCGTGGCCCGGTCCGCGGAGGACCAGGCGGCCTGGCACCGGGCCGGGGTGATCCGGCTGCTGCTGGCCACCCTGCCCAGCCCCCAGCGCTACGTGCTGGACCACCTGGACAACAGGGAGAAGCTCACCTTCACCCAGAATCCGCACGGCTCGGTGGACTCCCTCGTCGCGGACTGCACGCAGGCCGCCGTCGACCGTCTCGTCGGGGACGAGCTGCCGTTCGACGAGGCCGCGTTCCGCGCCCTGTTCGACCGGGTGCGGGCCGACCTGATCGACACGGTCTTCGCCGTCACGTCCCTGGTGGAGCAGGTGCTCTCCCGGGCCGCGCAGGTGCGACGCCGGCTCAAGGGCTCGGTCTCGCTCGCCCTCGCGCCGGCGCTGTCGGACGTGAAGGCACACCTCGAGCAGCTCGTGTTCCCCGGCTTCGTGGCCACCACGGGCTGGGAGCGGCTGCAGCACCTGCCGCGCTACCTGCAGGGCATGCTGACGCGCCTGGACCGGTTGGACGCCGGCGGCCACCTGCAGCGCGACGGGCAGCACATGGCGGTGGTGCAGGGGCTCGAGGACGAGTTCGACGCCGCCGTCGCGGCCCACCGCGCCCGGTTCGCGGGCACGCCCGTGCCCGCGGAGCTGGAGCGGGTGCGCTGGCTCATCGAGGAGCTGCGCGTCTCGTTCTTCGCCCAGGAGCTGGGCACGGCGGTCTCGGTCTCCGAGAAGCGGGTGCGTCAGGCGCTCGCCCGGGCCACGCGCGCCTGAGTCGGGCCCGGGCGGCGCGGGCCGTCAGTCCTGCGGGACGACCTCGCCGTGGCCCAGGTCCCGCAGGGCCGCGCGGAGGCGGGCGGCGGCGTCGTCCAGGTCCGCCGGATCGGGGGCGTTGTCCACGCGAGCCAGGTCGAAGTCGGCGAGCGAGGTGGAGGGCCACACATGCACGTGCAGGTGCGGGATCTCATAGCCGGCGATCATGAGCCCGGCCCGGCGGGCGGAGAACGCCGCCACCTGCGCCTTGCCGATCTGCTGGGCGACCGTCGTCAGGTGCGTGACCAGCGCCGGGTCGACCTCCACCCATTCGTCCACCTCCTCACGGGGCACCACGAGCGTGTGCCCCGGCTGGAGCGGCGCGGCGGACAGGAACGCGACGCACGTCGGGTCCTGCCACACGAAGCGGGCGGGCAGCTCGCCGGCGATGATCCTGCTGAAGACGGTGGCCATGGGGGGTCCTCCTGGGGGTCGGCGGGGCGGGGCCCCGGGGCTCGTCAGTCCCGGCCGGACGCGCCGTAGGGCTCGGGGCCGACCGCGACGGCGTTGGACGGGTCCTGGACCCATGCTGACCACGAACCCGGGTAGAGCGCCACTCCGGGTCGCCCCGCGACGGCCAGGGTGAGCACGGCGTGCGCCGCGGTGATGCCCGAGCCGCAGTACACGGCCACGGGAGTGGCGTCGTCCACGCCGACGGCGTCGAACCGCTCCGCCAGCTCTGCGGCGGGCCGCAGGCGGCCGTCCTCGGCGATGCTCTCCGCCGTGGGCACGTTCCGCGCCCCGGGGATGTGCCCGGCCACGGGGTCGAAGGGCTCGACCTCCCCGCGGTAGCGTTCGGCCGCCCGCGCGTCGAGGAGCAGACCGCCGGAGGCCATCGCCTCGGCGCCGGCCGTGTCCACGACGGGCATGCGGCCCCACGACGGCCGGGCGGTGCCGGGCACCGGGATGACCTCACCGGGCTGCAGGGGCAGGCCCGCGGCGCGCCACGCCTCGAGGCCGCCGTCCAGGAGCACGGAGTCCCGCAGCCCCGCGTGGCGCAGCAGCCACCAGGCGCGCGCGGCGGACAGGCCGTGGTCGTCGTCGTAGACCACGATGGTGTCCCCCTCGTCGATCCCCCACATCCGCACGGTCTCCGCGAACTGGCGCGCGTCCGGCAGGGGGTGGCGCCCCGCCGCCGGACCGGCGTGGCCGGCGAGCTGGCTGGGCAGGGAGACGTAGACGGCGCCGGGCAGATGGCCCTGGAGATAGGCGGCGTGGTCCGGCCCGCCCCCCGTGGCCCGGAACCGGACGTCGAGCAGGATCACCCGGTTCGGGCGGCATCGGCCCGGCTGGGCGTAGGCCGGGCCCCCGGGCACCGGCGGCAGGTCCTCGACGGGGGCCAGGCCGAGCCAGCCGGCCAGCACGTCCACCGTCACCAGGGTGGGCGGCTCGGCGGCCTCAGGGTCGACGCCGTCGATGTCCGCGTCCGGGTCGCCGCCGGCGTCATGGGACGAGGACGGGGCCGCCGTGGGCGCCGGGACCACGCGGCCCTGCCCCTCGTCGACGACGATCAGCGGGTCGGGTCGATCGGGGGCGGCGCCGTCGCGGTCCGGGACAGGGGATGGGTCCGGGCTCTCGCTGTGCACCCGGACACCCTACTCCACGCCCCATTCGGCGCCGCTGATAACCTGGAGGATGGCCCGCGCGGACCTGTTCCGGACCGCGCGGAGGAGGCGGCAGCCGCCGCAGAAGGAGTCGTGAGCACCGTGAGCGCCCCCCAGCCCAGCCCCCGGGCCGCCCGTCCCCGGGCGACCCGGCAGAAGGCCGCCGTCGACCGAGCCCTGGACCGCATCCCGGACTTCGTGAGCGCGCAGGAGCTCCATGCCCGCCTCCAGGACCAGGGCGAACGCGTCTCGCTGGCCACCGTGTACCGGACCCTGCAGCAGCAGCTCGACGACGGCCTCGTGGACATGCTCCGCCGCGACGACGGCGAGACCGTGTACCGCCGGTGCGAGGACGAGGGCCACCATCACCACCTGGTGTGCCGGATCTGCTGGACCACCGTCGAGGTCACCGCCCCCCACGTCGAGGCGTGGGCCACCGCCGTCGCCGCGGAGCACGGCTTCACGGACGCGGACCACACGGTGGAGATCACCGGCGTCTGTGCCCGCTGCCGGGCCGAGGGGCGCACCCGCGCGGCCTGACCCCGGGGCCGGGCCCCGGTCAGTGGCGGATGCCGCCCGCGGGGTCGTCCAGGAAGTCCGCCGGGTCCTCGACTGCCTTGGAGGGCCCGTGCAGGGCGCCCCGGCCGTAGGCGATGTCCAGGTTCTCGACCGTGAGCACGTTCCGCGGCGGGCCGGAGGCCACGACACGCCCGCCCATCAGGACCACATGGTCCGCCTCCGCAGCCTCGTCGAGATCGTGGGTCGTGTAGACCACGGACACCCCGCGCGTCGGCTCCTCGTGGAGGAGGTCGTCGATCGTGCGGGCGGAGACGATGTCGAGGCCCGTCATCGGCTCGTCGAGCAGCAGCACGTCGTGGTCCTGGGCGAGGCCCTGGGCCACGTAGGCGCGCTGGCGCTGGCCGCCGGAGAGCTGGTCGAGGTGCCGCCGCGCCAGGTCCGCGACCTGCATGCGCTCCATGGCGGCCCGCACGATGTCCCGGTCCTGCTTCCGGAACGGGCGGAACCACCCGAGCGTGGGGTACCGGCCCATCCCGACGACGTCGCGCACCGTCACCGGCACTCCCTGGGGCACGCCGATGGACTGCATCACGAAGGAGGTGCGCTGCGAGCGCCGCCGCGGGTTCTCGCCGAGCACCTCCAGCGCACCGGAGGCCGGGTCGCTCAGGCCCGCCAGGGCGGTCAGCAGCGTGGACTTGCCGGAGCCGTTGGGCCCGATCACCGCGATCAGCCGCCGGGCCGGCAGGGTGAAGTCGGAGGGCCGGACGGCCACGTGCGAGCCGTGGCGCAGTTCGAGCGCCCGGGCGACCGCGAGGGGAGGCGTGGCCGCCGCGGCGCCCGCGGGGAAGGACGCGTTCATCGGGCGACCTCCGCTCCGGGCAGGGCCACGACCGGCGTCTCCTGCTCACGCTGCGCGCGCGAGCGCACGTGCCGGCCCAGGAGCGCCAGCACGGCGGCGCGGACGGCGAGCACGACGAAGAACAGCAGGATCGGCATGAGCGCCATGGTGGCCGAACCCGCCGTGCCCAGCCGGTAGCTGAGGGTGAGCCCGGTGACGACGCACGCCGCGCCGATCACGACGGAGACGAGCATCATCTGGGGGACGCTGCGCGTCAGCAGCGCCGCCGTCGCGGGCGGTCCCACGAGGAGGCCGAACACGAGCACCGTGCCCACCGCCTGGAACGAACCGATCACGGCCGCGCCGATCATCACCAGCAGCAGCGTGTGCGTCAGCCCCGGTCGCATGCCCAGCGAGCGCGCCTTGACCTCGGAGAAGCTCAGTGCCAGCAGGGGCCGGTAGAGCAGCAGGGCCAGGGCGATCACCACGACGGCGATGACCGCCTGGGTCACGATGCCGTCCACGCTGACCCCCAGCACATCGCCGAACAGGATCGACGTGAGCGATCCCGTGTAGGAGTCCGACTTGGAGATGATCACCACGCCCAGGGCCATCATCCCCACGAAGAGCAGGCCGATGGCGGTGTCCTCCTTGAGGGTGGTGGCCCGGTGCACCAGCGAGATGCCCGCCATCATGACGACGGCGGCCACCGCCGCACCGAGGTGGGGGCTGCCACCGGTGACGACCGCCAGGGCGATGCCCGGCAGGACACCGTGCACGAACGCGTCCCCGAAGAAGCTCATCCCGCGCAGCACCAGCCACGTGCCCACGACCGAGCACATCACCACGGCGATGAGTCCGCCGACGAGGGCGCGCTGCTGGAATCCCATCTGGAAGGACTCGAGCAGCCAGTCCATCCTCAGCCCTCCAGCGCGTCGGCGAGGGTGCGGGCGTTGAGGAGCATGGCCTCGGCGTAGTCCGCCTCCGGGGTGTCCTTCGGGCCGACGCCGCCCTCGTAGACCTCGATGACCGGCAGGTCGCCGGCCTCCTCGGCCACGGTGTCCACGAGGCTGTTGCGCGCGCCCACGGACGTGATCACGGCGTCTGCGCCGCCGTCGCGGATGGACCGGGCGAGCTCGGCGATCTCCTGGGAGGAGGGCTCGCCGTCGGTGGAGCCGCCCGGGACGACGACGCCGGACACGGTGAAGTCGTAGGCCTCGCTGAAGTAGCCGTAGGCGTCGTGGTCCGTGACCAGCGTGCGGCGGTCCTCCGGGACCCCGGCGAGGATCTCCCGGACCTGCGTGTCCGTCTGCTCGAGCTCCCCGCGCACGGTCGCGCCGCACTCGGCGAACCTCTCGTCACCCCGCTCCTGGGCGAGCGTGTCGCCCATCAGCTCGGCGGCCCTCGCCATGCGGGCGACGTCCATCCAGACGTGCGGGTCCTCGGACCCGTGGTCATGGCCCTCGTGGCCCGCCCCCTCCTCGGCGTGGTCATGGCCGCCGAAGGGCAGCGGATCCAGCTGGGGCGCCACCTCGACGACGGTCGCGCCGTCCGCCTCGGCGTTGGCGAGGGCGGACTCCATGCCGCCCTCGAGGCCGAGGCCGTTGGAGAACACGAGGCCGGAGGAGACCATGTCCTTCACCTGCGCGGACGAGGCGGAGAAGTCGTGCGGATCATCCCCCGGGCCCATCACCGTGACGCTGCGGGCGTCGGCGCACGCGACCACGCGGTCGAGCACGGAGCCGAGCTGCGTCGTCGTGGCGACGGCCACGGGCGCGCCCGCGGCCGAGCCGGACCCGGCGGCAGCAGAGGCGCCCGCGGCCTGCTCGCCCGCGGAGTCGCCGCTGGTCCCGCCGCACGCGGCGAGGCTCAGGGTGAGCGCGGTGAGGGCCCCGGTCAGGGCGGGCAGACGACGGCGGCGGAGCATGGGGCGACCTCGTTCGTGTCGGGAGGATGTGTGAAATCGGTTCTCAACAGTAGCACCGCGCCGCCCGCGCGACGCTCACGCGGGCCGGAACCGACGTGGCGACTGCGTCACGTCGTTGATCTCCCCGACGAGCTCCTCGAGCACGTCCTCGAGGAAGAGGATGCCCGCGGTCTCGCCCTCGGGCGTGATGACCCGGGCGAGGTGGGAGCCCGTGCGCTGCATGAGCGCGAGTGCGTCCTCGACCTCGTCCTCGAGCCGCACGTTGGCCAGCGAGCGCACGCGCGTGAGCGGGATCGGCTCGTCGTGTCCCGACGGGCCCACGGTGAGGACGTCCTTCAGGTGCAGGTAGCCGGTGTAGCCGCCGTCGGGGTCCTCGACCACGAACCGGGAGAAGCCCACGCGGCCCACGGTCCACTCGAAGTCGTGCGGCGTGATCCCCTCGGGGACGGTGACGACCCGCTCGAGCGGCACCATCACGTCCCCGGCCCGGTGGTCCGAGAACTCGAGGGCCGAGTGCAGCACGCCGGACTCGTCCTCCAGGGTGCCCGAGCGGGTGGACTCGGCCACGATCGACTGCACCTCCTCGAGCGTGTAGGAGGAGGCCACCTCGTCCTTCGGCTCGATGCGCAGGGCGTGCAGCACGAGGTTGGCCGTCCAGTTCAGCGCGGCCACGACGGGATGCAGCAGCTTCGAGAGCCACACGAGCGGCTGGGCCAGCAGCATCACGGCGCGGTCCGCGAACGAGACGGCGGCGTTCTTGGGCACCATCTCGCCCAGGGTCACGTGCAGGAAGGTGACCACCAGCAGCGCGAGCACGAAGGCGGTCACGTCCGCCGCCGCGGACGGGACCCCGAGGGCGGCCATCGGGACGACGAGCAGGTGGTGCAGCGCCGGCTCGGACACGTTGAGGATGAGCAGGGAGCACACCGTGATGCCGAGCTGGCAGACGGCCAGCATCTGGGAGACGTGCTCCATCGCGTAGAGCGCCACCTGGGCCTGGCGGGAGCCGGCCTCGGCCCGCGGCTCGATCTGCGCCCGGCGGGCGCCCATGACGGCGAACTCGCCCGCCACGAAGAAGGCGTTGGCGGCCAACAGGACCACCAGCCACAGCAGTCCGACGACGTCCCCGTTCATGCGCGCGTCTCCTCGTCCTCAGCGGCCGGGTCGAAGCGCACGCGCTCGATGCGGCGGCCGTCCATCCGCTCGACCGTCAGGGTGCCGCCGTCCACGTCCACCACGTCCCCGACCTCCGCCAGGCGCCCCAGTCGGGCCAGGATGTACCCGCCGACGGTCTCGTAGGCCCCGTCCTCCGGCACCACGAGGGCCGGGATCTGGGTCCGCACCTCGTCGGGCCGCAGCTCCGCCGGGAAGTACCAGCGGCCGGAGGCCGTCTGGAGGACCCCCGGGGTGACGCGGTCGTGCTCGTCCGCGACCTCGCCGACGATCTCCTCCACCACGTCCTCGAGCGTGACCACCCCTGCGGTGCCCCCGTACTCGTCCACGACGACGGCCATCTGCAGGTTCGCGTCGCGCAGCTCGGCCAGCAGCTGGTCCAGGTGCACGGTCTCCGGCACGCGGATGACCTCCGTCATCAGTGCACCGGCCTCGAGGTCGGCGCGGCGCTCCCGCGGCACGGCCACGACCTTCTTCACGTGCACCACGCCGCGGATGTCGTCCGAGGAGTCGCCGATCACGGGGAACCGCGAGTAGCCGGTGCTGCGGGCCAGGTCCAGGACCTCGGGCAGAGCCTGGTCCTCCCTCACCGTCTCCACGCGGATGCGCGGGGTCATCACGTCCGCGGCGGTGCGGTCCGCGAAGCGCAGCGTCCGGTCCAGGAACGTGGCGGTCTGCGCGTCGAGCGTGCCCAGCTGGGCCGAGCGGCGGACCAGCGAGGAGAGCTCCTCGGGGCTGCGGGCGCCGGAGATCTCCTCCTTGGCCTCGATGCCCACGCGGGCCAGCACGCCGTTGGAGAACCCGTTCAGGACCAGGATCGCCGGCTTGAACACGGTGCTGAACACGAGCTGGGGCCGGGCGAGTGCGCGGCCGATCGCCATGGGCTCGGCGATGGACATGTTCTTGGGGATCAGCTCGCCGAGGAGCATCGAGAGCAGGGTCGCCACGACCATCGCGACGACGAGCGAGACGGTGCCCACCACGCCGGCCGGCAGCCCCACCTGGAGCAGCAGCGGGTCGATGAGCCGGCTGATCGCCGGGTCCATCACGTAGCCGGTGAGCAGTGTGGTCAGAGTGATGCCCAGCTGGCACGCGGAGAGCTGGGTCGAGAGTGACTTGAGACAGCGCAGCAGGGGCTCGGCGCCGCGGTCACCCGCGTCCACCATGCGCTGCACGGTGGGCACGTCGATCGCGATCATGGCGAACTCGACGGCCACGAAGAACCCGGTGCCCACGATCAGGGCCAGGCCGAGGATCAGCAGGAGCCACTCCACCCGACCTCACCCCCTCGACGGCGGGCCGGGCGGCGGTGCGGGGCACCGGGACTGGAAGGCTCCGATCCGGCCGCGTCCGCGTGGGCGGACGAGCGGTCTGGCACACAGGTGTCAGGGTGATCCATAGTCCGCCCAGTATAGGGGCGTCAGGCCCCGGCGGAACGAGCAGGGGCATGCGGCCGCCTCACCACGACGAGGCGACCGGCCGGCCCTCCTCGTAGCCCGCCGCGGACTGCAGGCCGACGACGGCGCGCTCACGGAACTCCGCCAGGTCGTGGGCGCCGGCGTAGGTCAGCGACGAGCGCACACCGGACGTGATGGTGTCCAGCAGGTCCTCCACCGAGGGGCGGCGCGGGTCCACGTACATGCGCGAGGAGGAGATGCCCTCCTCGAACATCGCCTTGCGGGCCTTGGTGAAGGCGTCCTCGTGGCGGGTGCGGTGCTGGACCGCGCGGGCCGAGGCCATGCCGAAGCTCTCCTTGTACCGCCGACCGTCCGGACCGTGCACGAGGTCGCCCGGAGACTCGAGCGTCCCCGCGAACCACGAGCCGATCATCACCGAGCTGGCTCCGGCGGCCAGCGCGAGCGCCACGTCCCGCGGGTGCTTCACCCCGCCGTCCGCCCACACGCGTGCCCCGAGCTCGCGGGCCGCGGCGGCGCACTCCAGGACCGCCGAGAACTGGGGCCGGCCCACCGCGGTCTGCATGCGCGTGGTGCACATCGCGCCCGGTCCCACGCCCACCTTGACGATGTCCGCGCCGGCCGCGACCAGGTCCCGGACGCCGTCGCCGGAGACGACGTTGCCGGCCACCACGGGCACGCCGGGGTCGAGGGCCCGCACGGCGGCGAGCGCGTCCAGCATGGTCCGCTGATGACCGTGCGCGGTGTCCACGACGAGCACGTCGACGCCGGCCTCGACCAGGACGGCGGCCTTCTCCCCCACCGCCCCGTTGATGCCGACGGCGGCGCCGACGCGGAGCCGTCCGTCGTCGTCGAGACCGGGCGTGAACAAGGACGAGCGCAGCAGGCCCGCCGCGGTGACGACCCCGCGCAGCACGGGGGCGGCGGTGCCCACCGCCGGGTCCACGACGGGGGCCATCTCCTGGTGCGCGGCGTGCAGGCGCTCGAAGGCCGCCCGCAGCGCGTCCTTGCTCGGGGCCCCGTCCGTGCCGCCGAGCTCGGCGAGCGTGAGGGTCACCACCGGAGGGTGCATGACGGAGGCGGCCGAGGTGAAGCGGTCCACGTCCTCGCAGTCCTGGGGGCGGACCACGCCGAGCAGCCCGCCGTGCGCGTCCACCACGCAGACGGCCCCGTGGTTGCGGCGGTCCACGAGGTGGAGCAGGTCCAGCACCGTGTCCTGCGGGCCGACGGTCAGGGCGGTGTCCGCCACGGGGTGGGCCGCCTTCACCCGACGCACGACGTCCCGGATCACGTCCGCCGGGATGTCCTGCGGCAGGATCCCGAGACCGCCGCGCCGGGCCATGGTCTCGACCATCCGGCGCCCGGTGACGGCGGTCATGTTGGCGGAGACCAGGGGGATGGTGGCGCCCGTGCCGTCATCCGGGGCGATGTCCACGTCCATGCGACTGGCGACGTCCGAGTGTGAGGGCACGAGGAAGACGTCGTTGTACGTCAGGTCGACGGCCGGGTCGGTGAGGAAGCGCATGGCGTCAGTCTCCCAGACGAGGCGGACGCCGTGAGGCCCCCGCGCGTCCGCCGGGAGCGGAGTCGAGCCGAGGCCGCGGCATTCCGACCGGGGGCGTCGAAGAACTATGATGTCTCGAGGCGTTCCCGGCCCCACGCGCGCCGCGCGGGTGGCCCGGCGCAGCACATCGCATCCCAAGGCTCAGGAAGAGGCGTTACACAGTGCCAGAACTCACGTCGGACCGGCTCGCACAGGAGTTCCCGGGGAACGAACGGCTGGTGGCCGAGATCTACCGGAAGTACCGCGAGGACTCCGGTTCCGTGGACCGGCAGTGGGCACAGATCTTCGCCCGTCTCGAGGCCAGCGCCCCCGCCGCCGAGGCCGAGCCGAAGGCCGCCGCCAAGACCGAGCCGAAGACCGCCGCCAAGGCCGAGCCGAAGGCCACCGCCAAGGTGACCGAGCCGAAGGCGGCGACCGCCCCGGCCCGGGGTGCGCAGCCCAAGGAGACCTCGGTCAGCACCGGCCCCAAGCCCAAGAAGACCCCGGCGGCCCAGGCCGTGCCCTCCGAGCCCGCCGACACCGCCACCACCACCGCGGACGAGAAGCAGGAGAAGGCCACCGTCCTCAAGGGCATGGCCAAGGCCGTGGCCACGAACATGGACGCCTCCCTATCCGTGCCCACCGCCACCACCGTGCGCGACCTGCCGGCCAAGGTGCTGATCGACAACCGCGTGGTCATCAACAGCCACCTGGCCCGCACCCGCGGCGGCAAGGTCTCCTTCACCCACCTCATCGGCTACGCCGTGGTCCGCGCGCTCGCGGCCATGCCCTCGATGAACGTGACCTACGAGGAGCGCGACGGCAAGCCCACCATGGTGGAGCCGGCCCACGTGAACTTCGGCCTGGCCATCGACCTGCCCCGCCCGGACGGCACCCGCGCGCTCGTGGTCCCGAACGTGAAGGCCGCCGAGACCCTCGACTTCCGCGGCTTCTGGAAGGCGTACGACGACCTCGTCCAGCGCGCCCGCAAGAACAAGCTGACGATGGACGACTACGCCGGCACCACGGTCTCCCTGACCAACCCGGGCGGCATCGGCACCGTGCACTCGGTGCCCCGCCTGTCCCAGGGCCAGGCCGCCATCATCGGCGTCGGCGCGCTGACCTATCCGGCCGCCTTCCAGGGCGCCGCCGAGTCCACGCTGCACGACCTGGCGATCTCCAAGACGATCACCCTCACCTCCACGTACGACCACCGCGTGATCCAGGGTGCCGGCTCGGGCGAGTTCCTGAAGATCGTGCACGGCCTCCTGCTGGGCGAGGACGGCTTCTACGACGCGGTCTTCCACTCCCTGCGCATCCCCTACGAGCCCGTCCGCTGGGCCCAGGACGTGCAGGTGAACCCGGAGGAGCAGATCGGCAAGGTCGCCCGCATCCAGCAGCTCATCCACGCGTACCGGGACCGCGGCCACCTGCTGGCCAACGTGGACCCGCTCGAGTACTCGATGGCCTACCACCCGGACCTCGACATCCGCGAGCACGGGCTCACCCTGTGGGACCTGGACCGTCAGTGGCCCACCGGCGGCTTCGGCGGGGCGAGCAGCCTGACCCTGCGCAAGATCCTCGGCGTGCTGCGTGACGCGTACTGCCGCACCATCGGCGTCGAGTACATGCACATCCAGGACCCGGCCGAGCGCGCCTGGTTCCAGGAGAAGCTCGAGCAGCCGTACGCCAAGCCCACCCGCGAGGAGCAGCTGCGCATCCTGGGCCGCCTCAACGCCGCGGAGGCGTTCGAGACGTTCCTGCAGACCAAGTACATCGGCCAGAAGCGCTTCTCCCTCGAGGGCGGCGAGTCCCTCATCCCGCTGCTGGACGGCATCCTCGGAGACGCCGCCGACGCCGGTCTGGACGAGGTCGCCATCGGCATGGCGCACCGCGGTCGCCTGAACGTGCTGACGAACATCGCCGGCAAGACCTACAGCCAGGTCTTCCGCGAGTTCGAGGGGGCCACCCCGGGCGGCGCCTCGGGCTCGGGCGACGTGAAGTACCACATGGGCACCGAGGGCACCTTCGTGTCCGACGCCGGCAACAGCACCCGCGTGTACCTCGCCGCCAACCCCTCGCACCTGGAGGCCGTGGATCCGGTCCTCGAGGGCGTCGTGCGCGCCAAGCAGGACCGCCTCGATCTGGGCGGCCAGCGCCCGGACTCCTTCTCCGTGCTGCCGATCCTGGTGCACGGCGACGCGGCCTTCGCCGGCCAGGGCGTCGTGACGGAGGTGCTGCAGCTCTCGCAGCTGCCCGGCTACCGCACCGGCGGCACGATCCACGTGATCGTGAACAACCAGGTGGGCTTCACCACGCCGCCGACCCAGGCGCGCTCCGCGGTGTACTCCACCGACGTGGCCAAGACCATCCAGGCCCCGATCTTCCACGTCAACGGCGACGAGCCGGAGTCCGTGGTGCACGTGGCCCAGCTCGCCTTCGAGTACCGCCAGCGGTTCAACAAGGACGTCGTCATCGACCTCGTCTGCTACCGCCGCCGCGGCCACAACGAGGGCGACGACCCGTCGATGACGCAGCCGCGCATGTACAACCTCATCGAGCAGAAGCGCTCCACCCGCAAGCTGTACGTCGAGTCCCTCGTGGGCCGCGGCGACATCACGCAGGAGGAGGCGGACAGCGCCCTGAAGGACTACCAGCAGCAGCTGGAGCGGGTCTTCGCGGAGACCCACGAGGACGCGCCCGCCTCCGGCGGAGAGGGCCTCCGCCCGGCCGAGGACCGGGACGCGGCCCCGGAGGCGCCGGCGTCCACGGCCATCTCGGCCGAGACGCTGCGGGCCATCGGGCAGGCGCACATCGACGTGCCCGAGGGCTTCACGGTCCACCCCAAGCTCGCGGCCCTGCTCGAGCGCCGCGCCAAGATGGCCGTCGACGGCGGCATCGACTGGGGCTTCGCCGAGCTGGCGGCCTTCGGCTCGCTGCTGATGGAGGGCGTGCCGGTCCGCCTGGCGGGCCAGGACTCCCAGCGCGGCACCTTCACGCAGCGCCACTCGGTGTTCCATGACCGGATCACCGGCGACACGTGGGCGCCGCTGAAGCACCTCTCCGAGGACCAGGCGAAGTTCTGGGTCTACAACTCGCTGCTGTCCGAGTACGCCGCCCTCGGCTTCGAGTACGGCTACTCCGTGGAGCGCTCCGACGCCCTCGTGCTGTGGGAGGCCCAGTTCGGCGACTTCGTGAACGGCGCGCAGACGATCATCGACGAGTTCATCTCCTCGGCCGATCAGAAGTGGTCGCAGACCTCGTCCGTGGTCCTGCTCCTCCCCCACGGCTACGAGGGGCAGGGGCCGGACCACTCCTCCGCCCGCATCGAGCGGTTCCTGCAGATGTGCGCCGAGGACAACATGCGCGTGGTCAACCCCTCCACGGGCGCGAACCACTTCCACCTGCTGCGCGAGCAGGCCTACGCCCGCCCGCGTCGGCCCCTCGTCGTGTTCACCCCGAAGCAGCTGCTGCGCCTCAAGGCCGCCGCGAACTCGGTGGAGGACTTCACCGAGGGCCGCTTCCAGCCGGTCATCCCGGACGCCGGGGTGGACGCCAAGGACGCCACGCGCGTGCTGCTGGTCTCCGGCCGGCTGTACTACGACCTGCTCGCCCGCCGCCAGAAGTCCGGTGACACCTCCACCGCGATCGTGCGGGTGGAGCAGCTCTACCCGCTGCCGCTCGAGGAGATCCGCAAGGCGCTCCGCGCCTACCCGGACGCCGACGTCGCGTGGGTCCAGGACGAGCCCGCGAACCAGGGCCCGTGGCCGTTCATGGCGCTGAACCTCGTGCCGCAGCTCGACGTCCCGGTGACCCTCGTGTCCCGCCCGGCCTCGGCCGCGACCTCCGCGGGCACCAAGGGCCGCCACGACCAGGAGCTCAGCACGCTGCTGGACGCCGCCTTCGGCCGCTGACCCGGACCGACCCTGCGCCGCCGCCGCACCCTCCGGTGCGGCGGCGGCGCCGGAACGGCCGACGAAAGGACACACTGTGCACAACCGCCGGATCCGGATCGCCGCCGTCGGCGACCATCTGCTGGCCGGTGCGGGCGACGCCCGCGCCATCGGCTGGTGGGGCCGCGTGCTCGCCCGCACCCAGGCCCCCGACGTGGAGCTGGAGAACTACGTGCTGGCCGTGCCGCACGAGACCACCGAGGACCTCAACGAGCGCTGGTGGGGCGAGGCCTCACGGCGCTTCTCCGAGGAGACGGAGAACCGCCTCGTCGTGGCCCTGTCCGACGCGGACCTGGACCTGGAGGCCACCTCCACCGCCCGTTCGCGGCTGAACCTGGCCAACGTCCTGGACACCGCCTCGCAGCGGAACATCCCGGTGCTCGTGGTGGGCCCCACGCCCACCCTGGACGAGCAGCGCAACGCCCGGCTCGCCGAGCTCAACGCGGCCTACCTGGATGTGGCCGACCGGCGCAACCACGTGTACGTGGACACGTTCACCCCGCTGGTGGGCCACGAGCAGTGGCGCTCGGACCTCGCCTCCGGCCAGGGCCGGCCGGGCCAGGCGGGCCACGGGCTCATCGCGTGGCTCGTGCTGCACCGGGGCTGGTACCAGTGGCTCGGTCTGCCTGAGCCCACGGCCTGATGTGACAGAATGGACCACCGACCGACTCGTTGAAGGGAGACGTCATGAGCAAGCGTGCACGCAAGCGTCGCGACCGCCGCAAGAACGGCGCCAACCACGGCAAGCGTCCCAACGCCTGATCCGCTGATCGGCGTCGCGGACCGGCCGGGTGCCACCCGGCGACCGCAGACCACGAAGGGCCGTCCCCTCAGGGGACGGCCCTTCGTCATCGTCGGGGCGCCCGATCGGGTGCCCACGGGTCCGCATGTCGCGGTGTCAGCCCCAGGTGACGGTCGTCATCGGGGTCTGGGTGATGCGGGTCATGATGGTGGCCCGCAGCTGCGCGGGCGCCTTCTCCTGGCAGCACCGACGCACCGCCGAGCGGATGAGCTCCTCGAGCTCCTTCTGGTGTCGGCAGTCCGGACAGTCCGCCACGTGGGCGCGCACCTGCTCGATGTCCTCGGGCGTCAGGGCGCCGTCCAGGTACTGGTACAGCCGCTCCAGGGAGGCGTCCTGGGCGTCGCGGCACTCATGGCCGTGCTGGTCCGCGGTCATCGCGTGGCCTCCTTCGTGCTCGTCTCGGTCTGCTTCGTGCCGCCGCGCCCGGTCTTCTTCTTCGGCTGGGCCTTGATGCCGCGCGCGGCCGCGTAGTCCGCGAGGCGCTCGCGCAGCTGCTTGCGGCCGCGGTGCAGCCGCGACATGACGGTGCCGATCGGCACGTCGAGGATCTCGGCGATCTCCTTGTAGGCGAAGCCCTCCACGTCCGCGAAGTACACGGCGAGCCGGAACTCCTCCGGGATCGCCTGCAGGGCGTCCTTCACCTGGGAGTCGGGGAGCCGGTCGAGGGCCTCCGTCTCGGCCGAGCGCAGGCCACCGGAGGTGTGCTCGGCGGCCCGGGCCATCTGCCAGTCCTCCACCTCCGGGTTGTCCGCCTCGAGGGGCTGGCGCTGCCGCTTGCGGTAGAGGTTGATGTACGTGTTCGTGAGGATCCGGTAGAGCCAGGCCTTGAGGTTGGTGCCGGGCCGGTACTGGTGGAACGAGGAGTAGGCCTTCGTGTACGCCTCCTGGACCAGGTCCTCGGCGTCCTGCGGGTTGCGGGTCATGCGCAGCGCAGCGGAGTACAACTGGTCCACGAACTCGAGGGCGTCACGCTCGAACCGGGCACGGCGCTGCTGTTCGGACTCGGCGGCGACGTCGATGTCGGCGCGGTCGTGCTCGGGGGCGTCCTCGGGCCGGGCGAATTCCGGCCGGCTGTTGTCAGTGCTCATCGCGGGCCAGTCTACGGTCCGGGAGGGATGCGTCAGCAGGGCGGCGCTCATGCGGGGCTCCTCTCCGGCTGCGGTCCGCGGCGAGCGGGACCGGTGCGCCGACACGGGTACGGGGTCGTCCAGTGGAGCGCCAGGAGCGTTCCAGGTATTCCCCCGAGACAGGCCGACCCCGGCCGACAAACGCCGGATAGGCTGGCCCGGTGACCCGCCCCACGCGTGCCGCCGCGCACTCCCCCGCCCCCCGTCCCGACGCCGCCGAGACCTGGCCCGCGCCCGTGGCGCACGGCCCGGTGCGCGGAGAGGTGCGGCTGCCGGGATCGAAGTCGCTGACGAACCGGCACCTCGTGCTCGCCGCCCTCGCCGACGGCCCGTGCGTCCTGCACGGCGTCCTCGATTCGCGGGACGCGGCGCTGATGCGCACGGCGCTCACAGCGCTCGGGGCCCGGTTCGAGGCCCTGTCCGACGGCGGCCTGCGGGTGCACCCGATGCCGGTCGGCGAGCCGGTGGCCGGGGATGTCGCCGTGGACTGCGGACTGGCGGGGACGGTCATGCGCTTCGTCCCGTTCGTCGCCGCGCTGCGGCCCGGTCGGGTCCGCTTCGACGGCGACGCCGGCGCGCGCCTGCGCCCGATGGCCCCGGTCCTGGACGCGCTGCGCCAGCTCGGGGTGGCCGTCAACGAGGAGGGCGAGCCCGGTCGCCTGCCCTTCACGATGACGACCCGCGCGGACGCGACCACGGTGGCCCCCGACGGCGACGTGCCGGAGGTCGCGGTCGACGCCTCCGGCTCCTCCCAGTTCCTGTCCGCCGCGCTGCTGGCGGCCGCGGGGATGCCGCGCGGCCTCCGGCTGCGGCACACCGGGCAGACCGTGCCGAGTCCGGAGCACGTCGCGATGACCGTCGGGGTGCTGCGCGCGCTCGAGGTGGACGTCGCCGAGACGTCTCCCGGGGCGTGGACCGTGGCCCCGGGGCGCGTCCCGGCACACGAGGCGACCGTCGAGCCGGACCTGTCCAACGCGGGCCCCTTCCTGGCCGCCGCCGTGGCGACGGGCGGCTCCGTGACGGTGCCGGACTGGCCGACCCGCACGACGCAGATCGGCGACCGCTGGCGGCGGATCCTGCCGCAGTTCGGGGCGAGCGTGGCCCTCACGGTCGACCGCACGGATCGCTCCCGCGGCCGCCTCACGGTGACCGGGGCGGTCCACGACGACGGCACGCCCCGCATCACCGGCGCCGGTGAGATCGCGGACACGGCCGAGCTCGCCCCCACCGCGGCCGCGCTCGCCCTGCTGGCCTCCGGGCCCACCCGTCTGACGGGGATCGGCCATCTGCGGGGCCATGAGACGGACCGGCTCGCCGCGCTCACCGCCGAGGCCGCCCGCCTGGGGGTCACCGTGGACGAGGGAGAGACGACGCTCGGCTTCCCGGGCACGGACGCGTCGGGGCCGCTGTCGCCCGCCGCCCTCGAGACCTACCACGACCACCGGATGGCGACCTTCGCCGCCGTCGTCGGCCTGCGCGTGCCGGGGACCGGCATCGTGGACGTGGCGACCACCTCCAAGACGATGCCGGACTTCCCCGCACTGTGGACCGCGCTCGTGGCACCCGGTGACGCGGCCGAGGAGGCCCGCTGATGGCCCGGCGCCTCG
Organism: Micrococcus sp. H39-S4; assembly: GCF_027158145.1. Classification (NCBI taxonomy): domain Bacteria; kingdom Bacillati; phylum Actinomycetota; class Actinomycetes; order Micrococcales; family Micrococcaceae; genus Micrococcus; species Micrococcus sp. H39-S4. Next base: position 132,138 of record NZ_JAPVLT010000001.1, on the reverse strand, counting down.
ATCCCTCGGCGTGGGACGAGTCCGATGTCCGGGTGCGCCCGTCCAAGCGTGGCACCCGCCCGCGCACCAAGGAGCGGCCCAAGCACGAGGACGCCGAGATCGGCATGGTGACCACGGTGGACCGGGGCCGGTACGCCGTCGTGCTGCCCGATCGCCTGGACGAGCGGATCACGGCGATGCGCGCCCGCGAGCTGCGCCGCACGCCGATCGCCACGGGCGACCGGGTGGCCGTCGTCGGGGACCTCTCCGGGGACGAGGGCACGCTCGCGCGCATCGTCCGTGTCGAGGAGCGCAGCACGGTCCTGCGCCGGTCGGCGGACGACTCGGACGAGGTCGAGCGGGTGGTGGTGGCCAACGCCGACCTGCTGGTGATCATGGTGGCCGCGGCCAATCCGGAGCCCCGGACCGGCTTCATCGACCGCGCCCTCGTCGCCTGCTACGACGCGGGCATCCACCCGGTGCTCCTCATCACGAAGACCGACCTGCGTGATCCGGCCGCGCTGGTGGCGCACTACGAGGCGTTGGACCTGGAGGTGATGACCTCCGGTGCGGCGACCTTCGAGGCCGAGACCGGGGACACCGCCCTGGACGCCTCGCTCGTGGCCCGGGTGGCCGAGCGGCTGATCGGACACACCAGCGCGTTCGTGGGGCCCTCCGGCGTCGGCAAGTCCACGCTCCTGAACGCGCTCACCGGCGCGGAGCGGGCCACCGGTCACGTCAACGCCGTCACCGGCCGGGGCCGGCACACCTCCTCGTCCGCGCTCGCGCTGCCGCTGACGGGCGACGACGGCGCCCCCCTGCCGGACACCTGGGTGGTGGACACCCCCGGCATCCGGTCCTTCGGGCTGGGCTGGGTCGAGCCGGACCGCGTGGTGGAGGCGTTCGACGACCTCGCCGGCGGACTGGCGGACTGCCCGCGCGGCTGCACCCACACCGCCGACTCCCCCGGCTGCGGCCTGGACGCATGGGTGGCCGCGGGCCACGCCGGCCCCTCGGGAGCGGCACGCCTGGCCTCGCTGCGGCGTCTGCTCGGCAACCGGCTGGCCCCCTCGGGGGCGGAGGACGCGGCGTCGTCCGAGGACTGATGCGGCCCGCGCGGTATAGCGTGGGCGGCATGGAGCGACCTGAGAACCCTGCGACCCGCGGCCGCGACCTCACGGAGGACCTGCGGCTGGCCCACATGCTGGCGGACAACGTGGACTCGATCACGATGTCCCGGTTCAAGGCCCAGGACCTCGAGGTCAGCACCAAGCCGGATCTCACCCCTGTCACGGATGCGGACCGCGCCGCGGAGGAGTCCATCCGCTCCACCCTGTCCCGTGCCCGGGCGCGCGACGGCATCGTGGGTGAGGAGTTCGGCGGATCTCTGAGCCGCTCCGGCCGGCAGTGGGTGGTCGACCCCATCGACGGCACCAAGAACTTCGTGCGCGGCGTGCCCGTGTGGGCCACCCTCATCGCGCTGCTGATCGACGGCGAGCCCGTCGTCGGCGTCGTCTCCGCCCCCGCCCTGCACCGGCGCTGGTGGGCCGCGGCCGGCCAGGGCGCTTTCGCGGGCACCTCGCTCACGCGTGCTCAGCGCATCACCGTGTCCGGCGTGGATCGGGTCGAGGACGCGTCGCTGTCCTTCTCCTCGATCGAGGGCTGGCGCGAACGCGGCTCGATCCGCGCGTTCCTGCAGCTCACCTCGGACGTGTGGCGCGTGCGCGGCTTCGGTGACTTCTGGTCCTACATGCTCGTGGCCGAGGGCGCCGTGGACATCGCGGCCGAGCCCGAGCTCGAGCTGCATGACATGGCCGCTCTGGTGCCGATCGTGCGCGAGGCCGGCGGCCGCTTCACCTCGCTGGACGGCGAGGACGGCCCGTTCGGCGGGCACGCGCTGGCCACGAACGGCCTGCTCCACGACGACGTCCTCGCCCGCCTGCGCACGGGTGACGAGACCGAGGACGGCGCCTGATGGCCGCGCGGGGGGAGACGACGGCCGACCGGAGGGGCGGGCGCAGGACGGATCGCCGGCCCGGCACTGCGGGTGCGGTGGCCCTCGGCGGTGCCGCGGGCGTGCTGTGCGGTGCGGGGGTGATGAACGCGGTGACCGCGCTGGCCGGGGCGCCCAACTTCCGCGGCACGTTCGGCGCCGCGTTCGGGGCGGTGGATGTGCTCGTCCAGGCCCTGCCGCTGTTCGTGGTGAACGTGCTCGGCTCGTTCCTGCTCGGCCTGCTGTGGGCGGCCTCGCGCCGCCGCGGGCCGGACTGGCGTCCACGCCTGGTGGCGGGACTGGGAACCGGCTTCCTCGGTGCGTTCACCACCATCTCCAGCGCCGTCGCCCTGGTGCTGTGGCCGGTGCGGCTGGGCGCCGCGGCGTCCGGGGCGGGTGGCGTCCTCGCCGCGGCGGTAGCGGTGCTGCTGGTGCTCGCGCTGATGGCTGCACTCTCGACGGCGGCGGCCGTGCTCGGCCTGCGCGCCGGTGGCGCCCCGGGGTCGCGCGCGGTCGGGACGGATCGTTCGGCGGAGGACGCATGAGCGGCGCGGGATACGAGGTCTTCGCTCTCCTCCAGGTGGCCCTCCTGGCCTGCCTCGCGGCGGGCGGGGCGCTCGGCGCCCTGGTGCGCCGGCGCCTGACCGACCGGCTCGGCCCCCGGGGTCTGCTCACCGCCAACACGACGGCGGCCCTGCTCCTCGGCGTCACCGTCGGCCTGGCCGTGCCGGAGCTGGTGTACGCCTCCGAGAGCTGGGGCGACGGGCAGGGGCTCGTGCTCGTCGCGGCGGTGTCCGCCGTGGTGTCCGGATTCTGCCTCGCCCTGGGGACGTGGTCCACCGTGGCCGCTGAGGCGGCTGACGCCGCGCTCGCCCGTCGATGGGGCGCGGCCGCCCGCCTGTGGACCGCGCATCTGGGTCTGGGGCTGGTGGCCGTCGTCGTCGGCTGGGGCGCCGGCCTGGGCCTGCACGCCGTCCTGGCCGGCTGAGGGGCGGGCCGCCGCACACCGGCATGGACACGACGAAGGCCCCGGAATCGGGGTGATTCCGGGGCCTTCCCGTGGTGGTGAGTGGAGCCGGCGGGAATTGAACCCGCGTCCGATGAGGTGTTGCCAGGTCTTCTCCGGGCGCAGTCTGCTGTGGGTGTTGCTCGGTCCTGGCCGTCCCGCAGACGGGCGGCCAACCCGGACCCAGCCGGATTGATGTCGGCGTCACGACCCCCGGCGAGGGTGACGCCCAGTGGCTATCTAGCTGACGCCACGATCCGAGGCGACAGCGACCTCGGGGTGACGGACTCGATCACTGATCAGGCAGCGAGAGCGAAGTCAGTGCGCTTGGATTCGGCACTTATTGGTTTGCAGAGAGCGTTTGACGAGATGACTCTGCATCCTCGGCCCGCTTCTCCCGACGCGACACACACCGTCGAAACCGATCGGCCCCAGGGGGGCGACTCCTCTATGAGGTTGTCAATCACCACTGCAGGCGGAGGGCGCGAGGCGCGCCGGTCCTGAAACCGGCCCTGCGAGAGATACAACGTAGCACGCCCCCGAGGCATTCCCAAGGGGTCCACCGCGCTCAGGCCACGCCGGCGCGCCGGTTGCGCATCCGCATGGCCCGCTGGGCCTCGCGGTTGTCCTGCTGCTCGCGCAGCTTGTGCCGCTTGTCGTATTCGCGGTTGCCGCGCGCGACGCCGATCTCCACCTTCACGCGCCCGTTCAGGAAGTACAGGGACAGCGGCACGATGGTCAGGCCCGGATCCTGGATCTGGCGGGAGATCTTCGTCAGCTCGGCGCGGTGCAGCAGCAGCTTGCGGCGGCGGCGGGCGGCGTGGTTGGTCCACGAGCCGTTGAGGTACTCCGGGATGTAGACCTGCTCGAGCCACAGCTCGTCCCGGTAGAAGACCGCGAAGCCGTCCACGAGCGAGGCCTTGCCCTCGCGCAGCGACTTCACCTCGGTGCCGGTGAGCACCATGCCGGCCTCGTACGTGTCGAGGATGGTGTAGTCGTGGCGCGCCTTCTTGTTGTTGGCGATCACCTGGCGCTCGCCGGGGGCCGGCTGCTTGGCGGCCTTGCCCTTGCTGTTCTTGCCCATGGCCTCACGTCCTTCCAGCGTCCACGGCGACGGCCGCGCCCCGATCAGGGCGCGGCCGTCCAGTCTATCCCGTGCCGGCCCGATGCCCGCCGAGGCGGTGCGCCGGGGCCGCGGGGCGGCGTCGTCGGCTCAGTCCAGCGGCGCGCCGGTGAGCGCGCGGACCTGCTCCTCGGTGATGGCGGGCGCGGTCTCCACGAGCGCCAGGCGGGGCTGTTCCGGGGTGCCGACGACGTCGATCACGGCCAGGTCCGTGATGATGCGGTCGACGACGGCGCGGCCGGTCAGCGGCAGGGTGCACTGGTCGACGATCTTGGGGGTGCCGTCCTTGGACACGTGGTCCATCATGACGATCACGCGGCCGGCGCCGTGGACGAGGTCCATCGCACCGCCCATGCCCTTGACCATCTTGCCGGGCACCATCCAGTTGGCCAGGTCGCCCGCGGCGGAGACCTCCATGCCGCCCAGGACGGCGACGTCGATCTTGCCGCCGCGGATCATGCCGAAGCTCAGCGCGGAGTCGAAGAAGGACGCCCCCGGGTTCACGGTGACGGTCTCCTTGCCCGCGTTGATCAGGTCCGGGTCCACGGCGTCCTCCGTGGGGTACGGGCCCGTGCCGAGGATGCCGTTCTCGGACTGCAGCACCACGGACCGCCCGGCGGGGATGTGGTTGGGGATCAGCGTGGGCATGCCGATGCCGAGGTTGACGTAGGCGCCGTCCGGCAGCTCCTGCGCGGCGCGGGCCGCCATCTGGTCGCGGCTCAGGCCCCGGGGGCGCCCGGTGGTCTGCTCGCTCATGCCTGCTCCTCCCCCGACGCGCGCACGGTGCGCTTCTCGATCCGCTTCTCGATGTCCGTGCCGACCTCCACGATCCGGTGCACGAAGACGCCGGGCAGGTGCACGTCATCCGGGTCGATCTCGCCGGGCTCGACGAGCTCCTCCACCTGGGCGATGCACACACGGCCGGCCATGGCCGCGGGCGGGCCGAACTGGCGGGTGGCCTTGCGGAACACGAGGTTGCCGTGGCGGTCGCCCTTCCACGCGTGCACGAGGGAGAAGTCGGTGACGATGGAGCGTTCGAGCACATAGGTCTCGGGCTCGTCCGGGGCCTGGCTGAGGTAGCCCTCGCCGAGCACGAACGTGTCCGTGGGCTTGGCCTGCGAGGACTTCACCACGGTGCCGTCCGCGTCGTAGCGCATGGGCAGGCCGCCTTCGGCCACCTGGGTGCCGACGCCGGAGCGGGTGTAGAACGCCGGGATGCCGGCGCCGCCGGCGCGGAGCTTCTCCGCGAGGGTGCCCTGCGGGACGAGCTCCACCTCGAGCTCGCCCTCGAGGTACTGGCGGGCGAACTCCTTGTTCTCCCCCACATAGGAGGAGGTCATCTTCCGCAGCCGGCGCGCGCCGAGCAGGATGCCCAGGCCCCAGCCGTCCACGCCGCAGTTGTTGGAGACGACGGACAGGTCCGTGGCGCCCTGCTCGAGCAGGGCCTCGATGAGCTGCACGGGGTTGCCGGAGAGCCCGAAGCCGCCGACGGCCAGGGACGCGCCGTCCGGCACGTCCGCCACCGCCTCGGCGGGCGTGGCCACGGTCTTGTCGAGAGCCATGTCCGGGGTCCTTTCTGTCAGGGGCGGTCCGTCAGCGGAAGAGGATCAGGGCCTCGCCCTGGCCGCCGCCGCCGCAGAGCGAGACGGCCGCGCGGCCGCCGTCGCGCCGGTCGAGCTCGAGGGCGGCGTGCAGGGCCAGCCGGGCGCCGGAGGCGCCGATCGGGTGGCCCAGGGCGATGGCGCCGCCGTGGATGTTGGTCTTCTCGTGCGGGTAGTCGAGGTCGCGCAGGGACTGCACGGCCACCGCGCCGAACGCCTCGTTGATCTCGATGAAGTCGAGGTCGGCCACGTCCCAGCCCTGCTTCCGCACGGCGGCGTTGATCGCGTCCGAGGGCTGCGAGTGCAGCTGCGAGCTGTCCGGGCCGGCGGTCTGGCCGGGTGCGCCCACCGTGGCGAGGATCGTCAGGCCCTTCTCCTCGGCGAAGGCCCGCGAGGTCACCACGAGGGCGGCGGCGCCGTCGGACAGGGGCGAGGAGTTGCCGGCCGTAATGGTGCCGTCCTTCGCGAACGCCGGGCGCAGGGCGCCCAGCGACTCGGCGGTCGTGTCCGGGCGGACCCCTTCGTCCTGGGAGACGACCAGCGGGTCGCCCTTGCGCTGCGGGATCTCCACCGGGGCGATCTCGCCCTCGAAGACGCCCTCGGACTGGGCCCGGGCGGCCCGCTGGTGCGAGGCCGCGGCGACCTCGTCCTGCTCGGCGCGGGCGATGTTCCGCTCGCCGTTGCCGGACTCGGTCAGCTCGCCCATGGCCTCGTGGCTCAGGGAGTCGGTGAGGCCGTCCCACGCGACGGCGTCGAGCATGGTGGCCGGGCCGTACTTGAAGCCCGTGCGCGCGCCGGGCAGCAGGTGCGGGGCGTTGGTCATGGACTCCTGACCGCCGGCCACCACCACGTCCGCCTCGCCGAGGCGGATGAGACGGGCGGCGTCGATCACGGCGGTGAGGCCGGACAGGCACACCTTGTTGATCGTCATGGCCGGGACGTTCCACGGGATGCCCGCGGCGAGCGCGGACTGGCGGGCCGGGTTCTGGCCCGCGCCGGCCTGCACGACCTGGCCCATGTAGACCATGTCCACGTCCTCGGGGGCCACGCCGGCGCGCTCGAGCGCGTGCGTGATCGCGTGGGCGCCCAGGTCCACGGCGCGCAGGTCGGCCTGCTGCGAGAGCAGCCGGGTGAAGGGCGTGCGGGCACCGCCCACGATCACGGCATCGGTGGGCTGAGGCTGGGGCAGCTCGGCGGTCATGCGGTCCTCCTGGGACGTTCAACTCGGTTCATCACGATTCACTCAAATGCAGTCTATGACCCCGGTCACAGGCGCGCCAGGCGACGACGCATCCATGACGGCGCGCCGCGGCACAGGGACCACGACGGCCCGCACCCGCAGCGCGCGGGTGCGGGCCGTCGTCGGGACGTCCGGGGATCGGGCCGGAGCCTCAGAGGCCCTGGCCGGTGGGCGAGACGAGGATCTTCACGGCCGTCTCGTTGTGGTGGATGAGGGTCTCGAAGCCCTGGTCGACCAGGTCGTCGAGGCCGATCTTGCCGGTGATGAACGGCGCGAGGTCCACGGCGCCGTCCTCGACCATGCGGATGGTGTCCGCGTGGTCGTTCGCGTACGCGATGGTGCCGCGCAGGTCGATCTCCTTCATCACCAGCTTGTGCAGGGCCACGGCGGGCTCGTGGCCCCAGATGGACTCGTTGACGATCACCCCGCCGGGACGCACCGCGTCCAGCAGCATGTCCAGCACCACGTCCACCGAGGTGCACTCGAAGCCCACGTCCGCGCCCTGGCCGTCGTGCAGCTCGCGGATCTTCGCGGGCACGTCCACCTCGCGGGGGTCGAATGCCTCGTCTACCACGCCGGCCTCGAGCACCTTCTGGCGGCGCAGCTCCGAGAGCTCGGAGACGTACACCGTCAGGCCCTTGCCCTTGAGCACGGCCGCCGTGAGCGCGCCGATGGGGCCGGCGCCACCGATCACTGCCACGCCCGACGTCGGAGAGCCGGCCCGCACCCACGCGTGGTGGGCCACGGAGAGCGGCTCGATGAGCGCGGCCTGGTCGAGAGGCACGGAGTCGGCCACCGGGTGGACCCAGCGGCGCTGCACCGCGATCTGCTCGGCCAGTCCGCCGCCGTCGCCGCCCAGGCCGATGAAGTTCATGTCCGGCGCGAGGTTGTAGTCCGGTCGGTCCCGGTCCTCCTCGCGCACGATGTACGGCTCCACGACGACCTTCTGGCCGACCTCGAGGTCCGTGACGCCCTCGCCCAGGGCGGCGACGGTGCCGGACATCTCGTGGCCGAGCGTGACGGGGGCGGCGTCGCCGGAGATCGGGTGCGGGTGCCCGGCCGGCGGGATGAAGATCGGGCCCTCGAGGTACTCGTGCAGGTCCGTGCCGCAGATGCCGCACCACGCGACGTCCACGAGGACCTGCCCCGGGCCGGCCGTGGGCGAGTCGATCTCCTCGATGCGGATGTCCTTCTTGCCGTGCCAACGGGCGGCGCGCATGGTCATGCTGGTCGACCTCCTGGGTGGGAATGGAGTCTGGTGCCGGACCGGCGCGCGGGGGCGCCTGCCCGGTGCTTCGAGCATCCCACCGGGCCGGTCTCCCGGGCCAGGCCCGAGGCCCCTGCGGGGGCTTGAACGGCGACGCCGGCCGGCGCCTCACTGCGGAGGTGCGGGCCGGCGTCGTGGTGGCCTGGGCGGCGGGGCCGCGCCGTGGGGCTCAGTCCTCCTGGGCGGCCTTGACCTGCTCGGCGCGCCAGCGGATCCCGGCGTCCACGAAATCGTCGATGTGGCCGTCGAACACGGAGGAGGGGTTGCCCTCCTCGTGGCCCGTGCGCAGGTCCTTGACCATCTGGTACGGGTTCAGCACGTAGGAGCGCATCTGGTCGCCCCAGGACGCCTTGACGTCGCCGGCCATCTCCTTCTTCTTCGCGTCCTCCTCGGCCTTGCGCAGCAGCAGCAGACGGGACTGGAGCACGCGCAGGGCGGCGGCACGGTTCTGGATCTGCGACTTCTCGTTCTGCATGGACACGACGATGCCGGTGGGCAGGTGCGTCATGCGGACGGCGGAGTCCGTGGTGTTCACGGACTGGCCGCCGGGGCCCGAGGAGCGGAACACGTCCACCTTGATCTCGGACTCGGGGATCTCGATGGAGTCGTCCGACTCGATCAGCGGCACCACCTCGACCGCCGCGAAGGACGTCTGGCGGCGGCCCTGGTTGTCGAAGGGGCTGATGCGCACGAGGCGGTGCGTGCCGGCCTCCACGGAGAGGGTGCCGAACGCGTAGGGCGCGTTGACCTCGAAGGTGACGGACTTCAGGCCGGCCTCCTCCGCGTAGGAGGTGTCCATGACCTTGGTGGACCAGCCGCGCTGCTCGGCCCAGCGCAGGTACATGCGCATGAGGGTCTCGGCGAAGTCGGCCGCGTCCACGCCGCCGGCGCCCGCGCGGATGGTCACGACGGCGTCGCGCTGGTCGTACTCGCCGCTGAGCAGCGTGACGACCTCGAGCTCCTCCAGGGCCTTGCGGATGGAGGTCAGCTCCTGGTTGGCGTCGTCCAGGAGGGAGGGCTCGTCCTCCTCCGCGGCGAGCTCGACCATGGTCTCCAGGTCCTCGATGCGGCCCTCCAGGGAGGTGATGCGCTTGAGGTCCGTCTGACGGTGGGAGAGCTTGGAGGTGACCTTCTGGGCCTCCTCCGGGTCGTCCCAGAGGTCCGGTGCGGAGGCCTGCTGCTCCAGTTCGGCGATGTCCGCCTTGATGCGGTCGAGGTCCGAGACCTGCTCGATGGAGGCCAGGGTGTGGCGCAGGGAGTCGATCTCCGCGGAGAAGTCAGTGTCAGCCATGATTCGGCCAGCCTACCGCGTGGGGTGGACGCCGGTCGCGGCCGGTGACGACGAGTCGCCCCGGGCCGGGACCCGCGCGACTTCTCGGAGCAGCGGTGTTGCGGGGAACAGGTGTGGTTCGGGAAGCGGGGTCGCCGGAGGGCCGCCGTCGCCATCCCGTCAGCGGAGGCGCAGCCGCTGGCCCGGGTGGATCTCGGTGGTCAACGTGGCGCCGTTCAGGCGGAGCAGCTGGGCGACCGGGACGCCCGTGGCGCGGGACACCGCGTACCAGCCCTGGCCGGGGAGCACGGTGTAGGTGGCCGGCGTCGTCGTGGTGGAGGTGGCGGGCAGCAGCAGGGTCTGGCCGACGCGGATCATGTGCGGATCGGAGATCTTGTTGAGGGTGGCCAGCGCCTGCCAGCCGCCGGTGACCCCGTAGCGGGTGGCGATGAGGCTCAGGGTGTCGCCGGCCTGGACCGTGACGGTCCGGGGTGTCGTGGACCGCAGCACCGGCGCGGTGTCCACGGCGAGGCGGACCAGACGCGCGTAGACGCTCGCACCCTGCCCGCGGGGGTGGATGCGGTCCTCGCGGAAGTCCGTCACATAGGCCGAGGCCCGCTTCCAGTCCGCCACCACCACGCGGCTGGGGTAGGTGGCGGCGAGGTTGCGCATCGCCGTGTTGGTGGACGTCTCCCAGGCGACCGGTCCGGAGGCCGTGACCAGCACGAGTGTGCGTCCGGTCCCGACGAGGTCCATCGCCCGGCGAACCTGGGTGGCCGTGGCACCGCCGTCGTTCACACCGAGGCCGAGCACGACGACGTCACCGAGGCGGCCGGCCTGCTTGAGCTCGGCCAGGCGTGTCAGGCCCTGGGCGAAGGTGCGGCCCTCGCGAGCGTCGATGGTCAGCCCCGGCATTTCGAGGTTCATCAGGGACGCCGCGCCGAGGGCGATGGAGTCGCCGACCACGGTCACCCGGCGACCGGCCGAGGAGGGGGCCATCGGCCCGGAGTAGGGGGTGCCGGTGCGCGAGGTGGCCGGCAGGTGCTTCGAAACGGCCGGAAGGACGAGGGGCTGGCCGGCGCGGATCGCGGTGCTGGTCGTGGCGCCGTTGGCACGGAGCAGGTCCGCGAGTTCGACCCCCACGCGTGGGGCGATGTACGCCCACGTGTCCCCAGACTGGGCCAGGTAGGTGCCCGGCGCGAGCCCGGTGGTCGCGGTGGTGGTCGTCGTCCCTGAGGCGGAGGTGACTGCCGGGGCGGCCGGGGCCGCGGAGACCAGGGCGGCGACGACGAGGACGGAGGCGCCGAGGCGCGTGCCGAGGGTGGAGCGGTTCATGCGGGGCTTTCAGGCGGGGAGGACGGGCTTCCGCAGGACTGACCACTCGAGATGTGCGTCACACCGGGTGCGGTCAGATCATTGTATGGCGCGCGGGACGTCTCGACGCGTTGCCCGCTTCGGAGGGGCACCCATGCCCGGTCGGCGGCGGGCACGCGGTCAGTGGTGGGAGGGCTGGGCGGCCACGGTCGCGTGCCAGCGGCGGATGGCTGCCGCGACGGCCTCGGGCTCGGCGACGTGCGGCCAGTGGCCCGGGCCGACGTCGACGACGGTGGCGTGCTGAGTGACCGCGTCCAGGTCCCGCTGGTGGACGTCCCGGGTGCTGCGCACGTACAGCGTCGGGACGGTGAGGGAGGACCACAGGGCACGGGTGTCCGCGGCAAGGACGGCGGCCCAGAGCTCGCGCATCGAATGGTCCGGCGTGGCGTCCAGGTCGGCCAGGATCCGCTCGTGCCACGGCTCCGGGACGAGGAGGTCCCGCGCGAGCGAGGCGCGGAGCACGCTCCGCCAGTCCGGGCGGGCGGCGAGGCGGGCCTTCGCCGCCCGGGCGGCCAGGGCGGGGTCCGTCACCGGGACGTTCGAGTCGATGACCACGAGGGCGCGGGGTCGCACCAGCCCGTCGGCGACGGCGCGCAGCGCGATGACCCCGCCCGTGCTGTGGCCGATCAGCAGCCCCGGCACGGGGCCGGCCTGCGCCGCCCAGGTGTGGGCGGCGTCGAGGACGGGATCCGCCTCGATCGCCGGCCGTGCGGCCCGGGGGCGGTCCTGGCCGCCGGCGTCCGTGCCCGGGTGGCCGGGCAGGGCGGGCGAGGCGGCGAGGTCGGCCGCGGCGCCGAGGGCGTCGGCAAGGGGCTGGAAGTGGGCGGGTCGGCCACCGATGCCGTGGAGGAAGCGGATCACCGGGCCAGGCTAGTGCGACTGCTGCCCGTCGCCTCGAGGGGGACCGACAGGGGCAGTGTCCCCGCGAACGGGCCGGTCATGGCGAACAGATCGGCCCGGGCGTCGAGGGTGACGACGACGGTGGTGCCGTCCTCGGCCACGCGGGCGCTCATCCCACCGAGCCCGGGCACGGCCTCACGGGCGCCGACGGCCGCGAGGTGCGCGCTGGCGGAGGCGGCCACGTCGCCGTCGGAGAGCACGACGCCCGGGTCCTCCCCCAGCCGGAAGCCGAGCTCCTCTGCCCCGGCGACGGCGGCCGAGTCCGCGAGCGACTGCAGGCGACGGTGCTGCAACTGCACGGTGGTGACCGCGAGCATGACCAGCATGAGGGCCACGAGCACGGCGCACAGGCCGACGGTGAGGACGGTGGTCTGCCCGTCATCGTGACCCAGGCGAGCGGTGAGGGGGCGGCGCATCAGAACCTCGGCACCGTCTGGCGGGCGTCGGAACCCACGGTCACGGGGGTCATCGACCACGCTGCCGGCGTGAGAGGGACGGGCACCGCCACGTCCACCCGCACCGCGACGACCTCGCCCGGTTCGAGCGTGCCACAGCCACCCTGGTCGCAGCCGACGGTCAGGTCGTACTGGCCGGCGCCCACGCCGTAGTCGGCGAGCGTGAGCTCGAGGGTGGCGTGGGCGGCGCCTGCGCTGGGGTGATCGGCCTCGGCGACCACGGCCTTGACGGCCTGGTCCGCGGCGGCGACCGAGGCGAACGCCGCGGCCTGGACCTGGGAGACGTAGATCATCAGGTACACCACGGGGATCAGCAGGACGAGGGTGAGGCCCAGGAATTCGACCGTGGCCGCTCCCCGCTCGTCGCGGACGTCATTGACGGAACGCATGACCGCTCACCTCCACGGGGATCGGGCCCGGCAGGAACCCCAGGCCGGGCAGCGAGCTCGAGACCGTGACGCGCAGGACCGGGACCCCGTCCTGGCTGGTGAGCTCCGCGGCGACGTCGGCCCCGGACTGGCCGGGCACACCGGTGGAGAGCAGCTCCCGAGCTCGCTGGACGCCGTCCTCGGGGTTCCGGTCCGCGAGCGCCCCGTACCGGGCACCGGCGGAGGCGGCATCGATCATCACGTTGCGTGTGTGGATCACGACGCCGGCCTGGAGCAGTGCCGCGAAGAGCAGGACGACCAGGGTCATCACCATGGTGGACTCGGCCACCGCGGCGCCCCGGTCGTCCCGCCAGCGGACGCCCGTGTGGCCGCCGCGGGGCGCCGGCGCGTCGTGGGCAGCACCCCGGGGCATGCTCAGCCGCCCTGGGACACCTGGGAGATGGCCTGGTTGAACAGTCCCTCGAGCGCCGGCAGGGCGAGGGCCAGCAGGCCGGCCACGAGCACGGCGGACATGAGGGTGATCATCACCCAGCCGGGGACGTCGCCGCGCTCGTCGCGGACGTCGTCGTGGATGAGGGCGCGCAGAGCGGCCAGGACGGTGATGGCGTGGTGGTGGAGCATGGTCCCCTCCTCGGGTGGCCGGCCGCCCGTGCGGCCGGAGTGGATGGTGATCGTGGGTGGACGGATGGACTATTCAGTTGTGGGTCTTCAGAACCCCAGGCGCATCAGGGAGATGCCGGGGAAGACGGCGAAGATCACCGTGAGCGGGAGGATGCCGAACACGAGGGGGACCATCATCTGGATCTCCTTCCGGCCGGCGGCCTCCATGAGCTCGCGGCGACCCATCTCACGCACGTCCTGGGCCTGCGCGCGCAGGACGTCGGCGAGGGGCGTGCCGCGGTCGAGTGCGATGAGCACGCCCCCGATGAACCGTTCGACGGGGGCCAGCTGCACGCGCCGTCCCATGGCCTTGAGCGCCGCGGACAGCGACGCCCCGGCACGCATGTCGGCGAGCGTGACGCGGAACTCGCCGGCCAGCTCCCCGCGCGCCGTCCCCGCGATGCGTTCGAGCGCTCCAGCGGCACTCTCCCCCGCGCCCACCGAGAGCGCGAACAGCTCGGCCACGGACGGGAACTCGGAGAGGATGGCCTCGCGCCGCCGTCGCGCCCGCAGGGAGAGCAGCTGGTCTCGGAGCAGGAACCCGGCCATGCCGCCGGCGATCACGAGGGCGACCCCCGTGATCACCGGCACGCGGCCGGTGACGGTGAGGCTGAGCGCGAGGACGGCCGCCACGGCGGCCCCCGCGGCCGCACTCAGGACCTGCTGGGCACGGAAGTCGGCCGACGTGACCGCGAGCCCCGCGGCGGCCAGCTTGCGGTCGAGCGCCACCCCGCCCGGGGAGATGCGCTGGACCCAGCCGACCCCGGCCTGCACCACGGGATCGAGGATGCGTCCCCACGCTCCCCAGGGCGAGGCGCCCGCACGTTCCTCCTCGAGGAGGCGGGAGGCCGGGATGTGGTGGCGCAGCTGCGGTTCGACCCGTTGCTCGAGGCTGGGGCGCCAGCCCACCGGCTGGGTGACCAGGATGAGGAGCAGTCCCGCCCCGAGGGTGAGGCCCAGGAGCGCGGCCCAGATCAGCGCGGACGTCATGCGAACACCCGCTTCTCCCGGGGCAGCGCGCCGATGCGGAGCATGACGCGGTAGCAGACGACGGAGGCCACCATGCCCGCGAGGAGCACGGCCCCGCCGGCGGCGGACCGGTAGGCCGCGACCGCGGCGGGCTGGGTCCCCAGCAGCAGGAGCACGAGCCACGGGGCGCACACCGCCAACCGGGCCGCGTTCACGGTCCACGACTGCCGGGCCTCGAGCTCGGCGCGGATGCGGGCGTCCTGCCGGAGGAACTCGGAGAGGGTCTGCAGCAGCCGGCCGATGTCGGCGCCGCCGACCTCGCGGGTCAGGCGCAGCGAGACCACCAGGCGGTCCGCGACGGGGTCGGCCATCCGGGCCTTGAGCCGGTCCAGTGCGTCCACGAAGCGGGCTCCGGCCCGGTAGTCCCGGGCGAACTGCTGGAACGGCTCGCGCAGCCCTTCCGGCCCGGTCTCCCCGAGCTGGATGAGCGCCTCCGGGAGAGTCAGGCCCGCGCGGATGGCCGACCGGGCGTGGTCGATCGCGTCCGGCCACAGCTCGCGCAGTGCCGTGGACCGCCGACGGGCCTGCCAGGACAGCAGCAGCCAGGGCACGGCCGCCCCGAAGACGGCGAAGCACGCGGCGATGGTCCACGTGCCGGTCAGCGACAGGACGAGCAGCCCGACCACGAGACCGCCGACGGCCATGGCGGACAGGACACCGGCCGGGCTGAGCCGCTGGATGCCGGACTGGGCGATCAGCACACGCAGGCGCGAGTCGGTGCGGGCGGCCTCGGGTTTCTCCGTGGGAGGGGACCAGAGGGACCACCACAGCAGGAACAGGCCGCAGCCGAGCGCGAGCCCCAGCAGCGCGGCCATCAGCGCAGCCCCACCAGCTCGTGGACGTCCACGCCGCGACGGGCGAGCGCCTCGAACTCCAGGTTCGCACCCTCGTTGAGGCGCAGGTCGCCCTCGGCGTCACGCTGGAAGAGCGCCGACGTCTCGATGACCCCGCCCTCCACCCGTGAGCCGACGGTGAGGATCTCCCGCACCCGCCGGCGGCCCTGACGGTCGCGCTCGCAGTGCACGACGACGTCGATGCACGTGGCGACCGTCGGGACGACGAAGTCCCGGGAGATGTTCTCCCCGGCCAGCAGCGGCAGCGTGCAGAGCTTCGTGAGCGCGTCCGCGGCCGAGTTCGCGTGGATCGTGCACATGCCGGCCAGGCCGGAGTTCAGAGCGACGAGCATGTCCAGCGCCTCGGCCTCGCGCACCTCGCCGACGATCAGGCGGTCCGGGCGCATCCGCAGCGCCTCCTTGACGAGGCGACGCAGCGGGATCTCGCCGTGGCCCTCCAGGTTCGGCTGGCGGCACTGCAGCCCGACGACGTCGCGCACCGGGATCTGCAGCTCGAAGATCTCCTCCACAGTGATCACGCGCTCCCGCGGGCCGATGGCCGAGGCCAGACAGTTGAGCAGGGTGGTCTTGCCCGCCTGGGTGGCCCCGCTGACGAGGATGTTCATGCCCGTGTCCACGGCTGCGTCCAGGAAGCGGGCCGCCGTCGGAGTGAGGGAACCGCCCCGGACGAGGTCGTCCAGCCGGCGCGCCCGGGCGATGAACTTCCGGATGTTCACGGCCCAGTGCCGCCGCGTGATGTCGGGGATGGCCACGTGCAGGCGCGAACCGTCTGGCAGGGCCGCGTCGACGAACGGCATCGACAGGTCCAGCCGCCGGCCCGAGGACTTCAACATGACTTCGACGAGGTCCTGCACCTCCTCCTCGGTCAGGACGATGCCCGTCAGCTCGGAGCGGCCGGACCGCGCGCAGTAGACGGCGTCCGGCGCGTTCAGCCAGATCTCCTCCACGGAGGGATCGTCCATGAGCCGCTGGAGCGGCCCGAGGCCCGCGATGCGGTCGAACAGGTCCTGCCGCGCCGCCACGGGATCGTCCAGGTCCGGCAGCGAGCTGACCATCGCGCGGGACTCGTAGTCCGCGGCCGCGTCCTGGATGAGCGTCAGGACCCGGGCGTGCTCACGCTGCGGGTCGATGCCCTGCCGCCGGACGATCTCCCGGATCTCGTCCTCGAGAATGCGCACCGCATCCATGTGTCCCTCCTGTGCCCGATTCGGCGCCATCCCCAGCGCCGCACATGTCTCGATCAGGAAGATACCCCGTTCCGTCGATGCGTGTGGTCCAGGACACCATGACTGTGGACAACGTGGCGGCGGTCCCGTTCGACGGGGAGTTGTCCACAGGCCGCCCGAACCGCCATCAGGCCGTGGCAGGGTCGTCCCCAGGCGGCCGGACGGGCCGGTCGCCGGTCTCAGGAGGGAGGGGCGGGGATGGCCTGGAGCGTGCGGATCCTGGGCGGGGCCGCTCCCGAGACATGGCGGGTGGAGCACTTCCCCGCCGACGCGGACGAGCAGGACCGGGCGGTGCGGGAACGTTTTCCCGCCCGGTCGCTGCACCGGTGCGCTGCCGGGCCGCGCAGCGTGACGTACGCGGAACGGGTCGGGAGTGCACCGGCCCGGGGGCCGGAGCTCGCGGTGGTCACCGAGCACGGACCCGACGCCGGCCGCCTCGTCCCTCTGGGGGAGGGCGGGTTGAGCACGGGACGCGGTGGGGCGCGGTTGCTGCTGGACGACCCCTCTGCCCCGTCGCGGCCGATGCGTCTGCGGCTCGCGCCCACCGGGCTGCACGTCCACGACGGTCCTCGGGACACCGGACGCCTGTGGGACGGCCGCAGCCCGCTCCCTGTGGGCCGGACCGCCCTGGGCCTGGTCCGCGGGCCCGGGGCCGCCCTGCCGCGGCCGATCACGCCGGAGCCGCCCGCCGTCGACCTCGGATCCCCACCGGCCCGGCAGTCCGTCGTGATCCCGCTGGTGGCGGCCCTGGGCCCGCTGGTGCTCGGGGTCGCCCTGGTCCTGATGATGGGCAACCCGATGTTCCTGCTGTTCGGTGTGCTGTCCGTGACGGTGGCGCTGGTCATGCTGGCGATGCAGCGCCGTACCCGGCTGCGGCATGCGCGGCTGCTCGCCGCCCGCGCGGACGCGGTCGTGCGCCGGCGGGCTCAGGCGGCACTGAGCCCCGGTGCGGTGGCCCGCGCCGTCCGCTCCGGCGCGACGGACCGCTTCGGGCTGACGTCGGGGGCCGACGAGGCCGTGGCGGTCTCGTGGGGTTCCGGCGTCGGGGCGCTGTCCCTGTCGCGGGACGACCCGGACGAGGCATGGGTGGAGGCCGTCACGTCGCGGCGCACCGTGATGACGACGTCACCGCCGGAGTCGCGCGTCGTCGTGGTCGGGCCGCCGCGCGATGTGGCCGGGGCCTGCCGGTGGGCGGTGTTCCAGCTCCTGCGGCACGCGGTGGCCGCCGACGGCGCGTTCGTGGTGGAGGCCGGTGGAGTCCGCCGCACCTGGTGGTCGGGCGGGTCCGGCCCGCGGCTGCTGGTGTCGGCTCCTGAGGACGCGGCACTGGATCCGGCGTGGCGAGCGTGGCGGGCCGCCATCGGCGACGACGCGGGGACGACGCCCACGGCCCAGACGGATCTGCCCTGGACGCAGTACGACTTCACCGGGCCGCCGCCTGCGCCGGGGGACGCCGTCGTCGACCTGCGCGGGCGCACCGTCGTGGTCCCGGCCGAACAGCAGCGCTTCGAGGACGTGGCCGCCGACGGCCTCGCCGACGGCACCCTGACCGCCTGGCTGACCGAGCTGGCCGACGACGTCGTGGACCTCGGCCTGCTGCCCACCGACGACGGGGACGGCACGCTCACACCCCCGGGGCAGGTGGGCGCCCGCGATGCCGTCGACGGGCTCACCGTGACCCTCGCCCGGGGCGGCGACGAGACGGGCGTCGTCGAGATGGACCTGGCCGCCGACGGTCCGCACCTGCTCATCGCGGGCACCACGGGATCCGGGAAGTCGGATCTCCTGCTGTCCCTTCTGCTGGGAGCCGCGGCGCACCACCCGCCGGCCGAGGTCGCGTTCCTGCTGCTGGACTTCAAGGGCGGCGCGTCGTTCGGCCCGCTGGGCGCGCTCCCCCACACGATGAGCCTGGAGACCAACCACGTGGGAACGGCCTCGTTGCGGGCGCTGAGCGCCATCCGGGCGGAGCTGCATCGCCGCGAGGCCCTCTTCGCGGAGGCCGGGGTCAGCGACTATCCCGGTTTCCGTCGCCGCCATCCGGACGCGGCGCTGCCTCGGCTCGTCGTGGCGATCGACGAACTGCGCGTGCTCGTGGACGACCACCCGGACGCGGCCGCCGTCCTGCAGCGTCTGGCCGCCACGGGCCGCTCCCTCGGCTTCCACCTCATCCTGGCCACGCAGCGGGCCACGGGTGCGGTGGGCTCGGACCTGCGCTCGAACCTGGGCAGCACGATCGCCCTGCGCACCGCGACGGAGCAGGAGTCGTGGGACCTGGTGGGCACGGCCGCCGCGGCCCGGCTCGACCCGCGTCGCCCCGGCTCCGCGATCCTCTCGACGGCGGGGCGCCCGACGGTCTCGTTCCGCGCATCCCAGTGGACGGTCGACGGCGGCACGCCCGTGTGGCGACGGCTGGGCGAGGCCGCGGCCGCCCCGGGCGTCGCCCCCTGGGAGGCCGTCGTCTCGGTCCTGGTGGAGAAGTACGCGGCGGGTGACTGGCCCACACCCCCGCCCGTGGTCACCCCCGCCCTGCCGGAGCGCTGGGTGCCGGACCGCGCTCGCCGGGCGGAGGCCACGGCCCTGGCCCTGCTCGACGACGCGGCCCACGGCCGGCACCGTCCCTGGCGGTGGCCGACCGGCGCAGAGGGACGCACCGCATGGATCGTCGAGGCCGCGGGCGGTCGCGCGGAGACGCTGGCCGCCGTCGTCGAGGTGGCGATGCGCAGCGGCCGGCCGGTGGCCGTGCTGGACGGCACCGGGGAGGCCGCGGCGGCCGCACGGTCCGGGTGGCCGGTGCTGACCCCGGACTCCGAGGGTGCCGGGGAGGCCGTCCTGGCCCGCCTGCGCGAGCTCGCGGCCGCCGGTGGCACGGCAGTGATCACGGGCTGGAACGCGTGGTCCGGCCTGCGCGTCGGGGACACCTACCGCACGGTCGAGGAGGACGTGCACGACTGGCTCGGCCGTCCGGCGGCCGCCGGGCTGCGGTTGGCGGTGTTCGGCGGCCGCGAGCTGGCGACGGGCCGGCTGCTGCTGCACCTGCCCCATCGATTCTTCGTGCCGGCCGGGACGAACGCCGAGCACCGGTTCATCTGGCCACGGCTGACCGAGGTCGAGCCCCTGCCGGGGCGGGCCGTGCACATCAGTCCCGCCGTCCCCGAACCCGGCATGCCCTGCCAGCTCGCGTCTCCCGCCCCGGCGTGACCGCACTGACGGCGATTCCCGTGTGACCGCAGCGGAACGGTGGACTCAGCTCCGACGTCCACCCGGCGAGACGTTCTCCCGTCCTCCGTCGAACGTGGATGCCGTGGTCGAGGTCGCCAGGAGCAGTCGGACAGGGCGCCCCTTCGTCGCCGTCCGTCCAAAGGGGACGCCGCATCGTCCGGCGAAGACGTCCCGAAGGTCGCAAGACGGATGAAGCGAGGAGGCTGCTGTCCGGTCCTGCCTCGAGTAGCCCCGTGACCGTTCGCACGAGTGCCTCGGCACTCATGCAGAAGATTCCTCGCCGCTCGCTCGCGCAGTCTCCGGTGGGCAGGAGCCTCCTTTCCGCATCCGCACCGACAGCATGCGTCCCCGAGTCTCGCCCCCACCCAGCAGAGCACGCCCGGGGAGGAGCGCTGCAACGAGAACCCAGGGCACCGGTCGGAGAAACACTGCGCTTGCCCTCCACGCAATGAGCGGCAACTCACCCGTGGCGACAGACGCGAGCCACCTCACTTCTTCGCCCCGATCACCCACCCGCACTCTGGGGCAGCCGCTCACCGCGGTCTACGCTCTGACCCATGGCGCAGATCGTCCTCTTCCACCACGCCCTCGGTCTCACAGACGGCGTGCGCGCGCTCGCCGAACAGATCGCCAGCGGCGGTCACACCGTCCACACCCCTGACCTCTACGACGGCCGCACGTTCGCCACCGTGGACGAGGGTGTCGCCCACGCCCAGCACCTCGGCTTCGAGGAGATCGGCCGACGCGGCATGCGGGCGTGTGCCGAGCACCAGGAGGCCTCCGTCGTCGCGGGCATCAGCATGGGCGTGATGCCCGCCTGGCGTGCCGCCCAGGTGGTCCCCGGCTTCCGCGCGTGCATCGCCATGGCCGGCGTCCTGGCCCTCGACGCCTACGCCCCGCTCTGGCAGCCCCACACCGCCCTGCAGATCCACCTCGGCACCCGCGACCCCTGGGCCCTCGAGGGCGACCTCGCGACCGCCCGCTCCTACGCGGCCACCGCCGAGCACCCGGACCGCCCCGCCGACCTCTTCGAGTACGACACGGACCGGCACCTGTTCATGAACTCCTCCACCGCGGACTTCGACGCGGACCTCACCGCCGTGCTGGTCCGCCGCATCCACGAGCTCCTGGCCTGACGCGCGGAGCGGGTCCGGCTCAGGCGGGACGCCGCCCGCGCATCACCGTCGCCAGGGCGGCCAGCAGCACGAGCACGAAGCCCGCGGCCGCCGCGAACACGTAGCCCGCGGACGGGGCGACGCCGTCGATGAACACGCCGGCCAGCGGGGCGCCCATGGCGGCGCCGGCGGTCATGGCCGAGCCGTAGAAGCCCATCGCCTCGCCGCGCCGCTCCTCCACCACGAGGTGCGAGAGCCGGGACGAGGCCGAGGCCAGGGTCGGCGCCGTCAGCAGACCCGAGGGGATCGAGGCCAGCGCGAGCGCCCACACCCCGTCCACGAGCGCGAGCGGCACCGTCGCCACGGCGAACAGCGCCATCAGCAGGTACGGGTGCACCTGGCGGCCCCAGGCCCCGTAGAACAGCCCGCCCACGGCGGAGGCGCCGCACCAGAACGCGTACACCAGACCCACCGACGCCGCGGCGCCCTGCGACTCCAGCTCGGCCACCATCGAGACCTCGGTGCCGACCATGACGATCCCGGCCGCCATCGACACCACGAGCACACCGAGCACCTCCGGCCCGACCCAGGAGAAGTGGGTCCGCCGCCACTGCCGCAGCCGCTCGGCCCGGGCCCGGCGCGGCGCCGTCGTCGGCCCGGAGCCGTCCGCGGCGATGACGGGCAGCGACCCGGTGACCAGGGGGATGGCCTCCGTGATGGCCGGCAGCGCACCGGTCGCCAGGCTGGGGGCGGCCATCTCCACGTGCATGGGCGCGGCGGTCACCGCCTGGGCGATCGCCTCCTGACGGTCCTGCTCCTCGGTGTAGGGATCCTCGGTCGCCGGTCCGACGACGGCCAGCTGACTCGACCGTGTCGGCGGGTTGAACCACATCAGCAGGATGCCGCCCAGCGCGCTGGAGAGGCCGACGATGGTCAGGCCGAGGGCACTCGACCACGTGGCCGCGACGACGGCGCCCAGCGCCGGGCCCATCATGAAGATCGTCTCCGTGACGATGGAGTCCAGGGCAAACGCCGTCTGCCGGTCCTTGCCGTGGGTGAGCACGCCGAGTCCCTGCCGGACGACGGAGAAGATCGGCAGTGAGAACACGCCGCCCAGGAACACGGCCAGGAGCATCGGCCAGAACGGCAGCCACGGGACGATCGGCCAGATCACGGCCTCCGCGATCACGGAGGGCAGCAGTGCACGGCGCAGCCCCTTCGCGTCCACCACGCGGCCCCGCCACGGCGAGCCCACCGCGATGCCCAGCGTCATCGCCGCCCCAGCCAGGCCGGCCTGGCCGTAGCCCAGGCCCAGCGTGAGCGCCACGTGCAGGGTGAGGATCACCCCGGCCGCGGTGTGCGGGAAGCGGGCGATGAACCCCACCGCCAGCAGATGGCGGATCCGAGGGTCCTGCAACAGCCGTCCGTACGCTCCGAAGTCCACCGTCGAATCCTACGGGAGGGGTCAAGGCACGCCCCGGAGGCGCCGTCGAGACGGCCGCGCGCTCGGCGGACTCAGCCGTTGCTGCGCCGGTCCTTGGCCCGGATCAGGTCGAGGGCGATGGCCGTGCCGAGCACGGCGCAGCGCACCACGGGCGGCATGCCGGGGTCCAGGCGCATCTCGTACCGCGAGCGCCCGGCCAGGGCGTTCATGACGCCTCCGAACCGCGCGGTCACGCGGGCGATCGGCTGCTGGCCCACGGTCATGGCGTAGTCGTGGTCCCACAGGTCGCCGGTCACCGCGAAGCACGTGCCGTCCACGACCTCGACGTTCACGGACGTCCGCAGGAACGCGATCTGGCGGACGAGGTTGGCGAAGGGCAGCCCGTCGGCGTCCAGGATCGCGAAGCGGTCGCGGCCGAACGTGGCCGGGTCGGCGAGGCGGAAGAGCACGCGGCCGTCGTCACCGTCGACCACGTCGAAGCTGCGGTTCCCCATCAGCATTCGGCCCAGGCCCCCGCCCGTAGTGACCACCGAGACGACGGTGCGCCCGTCCGGGTCCGTCACCTGGATGTCGTTGGACAGGAAGCTCGTCACCTGCTGCAGGATGAGGACGTCCGTGTGGGCGAGGCGACCGGCGTCGAAGGCGGGGCTCATGGGACCAGTCTGCCGTGTCGGGCCCTGCGGAATATTCAGGACGGGGCGGCTCGTTGTGCGGTATAGTTCATTTTTGAAGAACACGGCGACGGCGCGGCCGGCACCGTGAGACCCGCCCCCGGGCACACTGAGGAGCACACCATGCAGTTCGGCGTCTTCACGATCGGCGACATCACCGCCGATCCGACGAACGGGACCGCCCCCACCGAGCATCAGCGGATCAAGGACACCGTCAAGATCGCCCGCCACGCCGAGCAGGCGGGCTTCGAGGTGTTCGCGACCGGCCAGCACCACAACCCGCCCTTCGTGGCCCCGGGCAACCCGCCCACGCTGCTGGCCTACCTGGCCGCGCAGACCGAGACCCTCCAGCTCTCCACGGCGACGACCCTGATCACCACCATGGACCCGGTGCGTCTGGCCGAGGACTACGCGTACCTGCAGCACCTCGCCGACGGTCGCGTGGACCTGACGATGGGCCGCGGCAACACCGGCCCCGTGTACCCGTGGTTCGGCAAGGACATCCGCCAGGGCATCCAACTCGCCGTGGAGAACTACAACCTCCTCTACCGCCTGTGGCATGAGGAGACCGTGGACTGGAGCGGCAACCACCGCACCCCGCTGCAGGACTTCACCCTCACCCCGCAGCCCCTGGACGGCGTCGCCCCCTTCGTGTGGCACGGCTCCATCCGCTCCCCCGAGATCGCCGAGCAGGCCGCCTACTACGGCGACGGCTACTTCCACAACAACATCTTCTGGAACAAGGAGCACGTCATCCAGATGGTGCGCCTGTACCGCCAGCGCTACGAGTACTACGGCCACGGCAAGGCCCATCAGGCGTACGTGGCCCTGGGCGGCCAGGCCTACATGGCGAAGAACTCGCAGGACGCCGTGGCGGAGTTCCGCCCCTACTTCGACAACGCGCCGGTCTACGGCCACGGCCCGTCCCTCGAGGACTTCTCGAGGATGACGCCCCTGACGGTCGGCTCGCCGCAGCAGGTCATCGAGCGCACGCTCACGTTCCGCGACTGGGTGGGCGACTACCAGCGTCAGATGTTCCTCATCGACCACGCCGGCCTGCCCACGGACACCGTCCTGCGGCAGATCGACCTCTTCGGCGAGGAGGTCCTGCCCGTGCTGCGCAAGGAGTTCGACGCTCTGAAGCCGGACGACGTCCCGGCGGCCCCGACCCACGAGTTCCTCGTGGCACGCGCCCGCCGCGGCGAGGCTCCCGTGCCCGGCGGCAAGGAGGGATCGCAGGCCCAGCTCGACCGCGCGGCGGCCGCCGAGCAGCGCGCCACCGCCGATGCCGCGAAGGGCGGTGCCGCGCAGTGACCACCCCCGGCGCCCCCGATGCCTCCGCCCCGTTCACGCCGCAGGCCCGGCACCTCGCCGTGGTCTCCGGCGGGTCCGGGGACCCGTCCCAGACCCGCATGCTCGCCGAACGCATGGCGGAGTCCGCCTCGGCGGCGCTCTCCGAGCACGGCGTGGTCCCGCAGATCCACCTGATCACGCTGCGGGAGCTCGCCGTGGACATCGCGCAGGCCCTGGTGACCTTCGCCATCTCCCCGGCCCTGCGCGCCGCCCTGGACGAGGTCGCCCAGGCCGACGCCGTCATCGCGGTCTCGCCCACGTACAAGGCCTCCTACTCGGGCCTGTTCAAGTCCTTCTGGGACCTCGCGGAGCCCACGTCCGTCGTCGGGGTGCCCGTGCTCCTCGGCGCCACCGGCGGCACCGCCCGCCACTCGCTCATGATCGACACCGCCATGCGGCCGCTGTTCGCCTACCTCAAGGCCCGCATCGTGCCGACCGCGGTCTTCGCGGCCTCGGACGACTGGGGCGAGGCGGCCGGCGTGCAGGCCTCGATGCGGACCGACCCGCTGCAGTCCCGCATCCGGGCCGCCGGACGCGACCTGGCCGAGATCACCCTGAGCCGCCCCCCGCGGGCACGCGCCGCCGCGCCCGCGGACATCGACCTGGAGGTGACCCCCTTTGAGCAGCTCCTCAACCCCGGCCCCTGAGCCCGCCGCGCAGGACGCGGCGCCGGCGGAGCCCGACGGCGGCTGGTTCGGCTCCGCCTCGGAGGCGCACCGCCCGGTGGACCCGCCCAAGCGTGCCTGGCGCGCCTATTTCGAGGCCACCCAGATGCTCACGGAGGTGCTGGAGCGCCGCCTGAAACAGGACTGCGGCATGTCGCTGGCCGACTACAACCTGCTGCTGCTCCTCTACGAGTCCCCCGAGGATCGGCTCCGGCTGGGAGAGCTGGCGT
This sequence comes from Micrococcus sp. H39-S4, assembly GCF_027158145.1. Lineage (NCBI taxonomy): Bacteria > Bacillati > Actinomycetota > Actinomycetes > Micrococcales > Micrococcaceae > Micrococcus > Micrococcus sp. H39-S4. The sequence continues at coordinate 107,075 of NZ_JAPVLT010000001.1, read as the reverse complement.
CCCGGATGGTCTTCTCCCCGTCGCGCATCACCTACCAGGTGAAGACGCTCGTGGCCCGCGGCCTGATCGACCGCCGCCCGGTGGCCTGTGACCGGCGGGGCTTCGAGGCCGTCCTCACCGACGAGGGCCGGTCCGCCTTCCGGCGCGCCGCGATCGAGCACGCCCGGCAGGTGGACGAGCTCTTCCTCGTCGACCTGGCGCCGGGCGAGGCGGAGTCCCTCACCCGGATCTTCTCCCGCCTGGGGCGGCGGCTCGAGGGGCTGTGCTGACCGCGTCGCCACCTAACCGGGGCCGCCCCGGGACGTGACGAGGCCCGGTGATCCGTGCGGGATCACCGGGCCTCGTCGTGCCGTTCGGGGCGGAGTCGATCAGCCGACCAGCTGACCACCCAGGGTCACGGTGGCGTCCGTGGCGGCGCCGGCCGCGTCGACCACGGTGACCACCACGGAGCCGCCCGCGGGCACCTCGGCCGGCACGGGCAGCCAGGCGCGGTACTCGCCGGTGAGGTCCAGGCCGTCCTGGCCGAGGACCGTGCCGTCGGCGTCGTAGGCCGTGACGGTGACGGAGGCGAAGCCGCCCTGATCCGTCTGCGCGACCACCTGGGTGCCGTAGGCGACACCCTCGGCGGGCGCGGCCACGACGTCGGTCACGCCCGGCGCAGCGGCCTCGGCGACCGGGGCCTCAGCAGCGGGGGCCGCCTCGGCGGCCTCCTCCTCCGCGGCGGCCTCGGCGCGAGCCTTGAGCTCGGCCGCGATGGCCTCCTCCTCAGCCGGCGTGAACTCGGTCAGCTCGGACTCGTCCACGGCGGGCTCGCCGCCGGTGGGCAGGTCCTCGTCGGCCACGGGGCCCGCGACGTCGGCGATCGCCGGGGCGGTCTCGGCGGCCGGAGCGGTCTCCGCGGCCGCGGCGGTCTCGGCGGCGGGCGCCGCGGAGGCGTCCAGCGCGTCGAGGGACTCGACCGGGACCATGATCGAGGACATCGCCTGGGCGTCGCAGCCCACCACGTTGCCCTCGGCGTCGAAGGTCACCGGGGCGATGCCCGAGATGACCCCGACCACCCGCTGCTGGGCGTCATAGACGGCCCCGCCCGAGTCGCCGGCGTAGGTCGAGGCGGTGTCGAGGGCAACCTGATCCGCGTACGCGTCGTCGCAGACCGTGGCGGCCTCGAAGGTCTGCGTGTGGGACACGGTGTTCGGCGCGCCCAGCGGCACGGACGAGCCGTGGGTGTAGACGGTCTCGCCCACACCGATGGACGAGGCCGGCCGCGTGGACCAGTCGCCCACGACGTCGACGTCGTCGGCCAGGGCCACGCGGACCGCGTCCACGCCCGAATCGCCGGGCAGTGCCGAGACGGTGCCGATCGCGGTGCCGTCGACGTCGCGGACGGTCGAGCCGATCTGCCATTGGCCCGCACCACAGTGGGCCGCGGTGTAGGCGGTGGCGTCGTCGACGATGGTCAGACTGCACGCCCCGGCCGGCGCGGTGATCGCCGAGCCCTGGGTGAGCGTGGTCTGCGCGAGGGCGGGGCCGGCACCGGCCACCACCACCGCGCCCAGCGCCGCGGTGGCGACGCCGGTCAAGGTTCTGGTTCTCATGGGTACTCCTCGGAGGATGGGAGGCATGGGGCCGGCGCGCGGCGCACGGCCTCCAGGATGGGGTGGGGCCACCACGGGCCCTCCCCTCCCCCTCAACGGTACCGGACAGGCCGGGCGACCGATCAGGGTCGGCGGACCGTGATCTCCACGGAGTCGGCCCGCTCGGCCAGCAGCGGCAGGTCTGCCAGGAGGGTCTTGAGCGTGGCCGTCATCAGGCGCACCCCGGCCGCGTCGGCGTCCCGGGTGGGCATCGCGACGATCTGCAGCTCGGGCCCGGCCCCGCCTCCGTTCATCACCGCGCCGGAGCCCGTGTGCGTGGCCACCCCCGACCCGGGTGCGAGGCCCAGGTTGAGCAGGTTCGGGACCAGGTCGGCGACCTCGGCGATCTCGTCCGCGATCTCCTGGTCCCGATAGGCGGGGGTCCACTCCCTCTGCTGGGCGAGCGACCACACGGCCGGGCGTCGCACCACGTACGTGTGCTCGGCGCCGGCGTCGATGACGACGAGCTCACAGCCCTCGTCCACGGCGGACAGGCAGGCACGCGGCAGCCACACGGCCACGGGTCGGGCGACCGGGTTCCATGCCGTCAGCGCGGGCACGTTCGTGAACACCGGCAGCGCCTGCCGGCCGTCCGGCGCGCGCATGGTCACGAGGGCCACGTCCGCGGCCTTGTCCCCGTGCGCCGCGACGTCGTGCTCGTGACCGGTGTGGTCGGCGTGGTCGTGGACGTCGTCCTCGTCCACGGCAAGGGTGGGCACGACGGCGGCGAACACGCGGATGCGCGCGAGCACCTCCGTCACCTCCCGCTCATCGGCGGAGCCGTCCGTCAGGGCCGACATGACGGCGGTCCACTCGGCCGGGCTGGTGCCGTCGTCCTCGTCGAACACGTGCAACGGGTTCGCGGAGCCGTCCACGCCGGGGCCGGAGAGGTCACGGCCCCGCCACGGGACGCCCGCGGTGTCCGCGGTGTTCTCGCCCGCGGTCTTCTCCCGCATGCGGTCGAGTGCGGCCCGGATGTGCCCCGGCAGCTCCCGGGCCGCCGGATGCGGCACCGCGACCGTCTCGTCGATCGGACCGAGCCCGTCGTCGCGGGCCAGGCCGCCGTCGTCGTGCGAGCCCGTCACGGGGCGACCGGGCCGGGCTGCTCGGAGCGCGCCTGCTCCACCGTGGCGCCGCCGGCGACGGCCAGCGCCTGCTCCAGGCTGAAGCGGCCGGCGTACAGCGCCTTGCCCATGATCGCGCCCTCGACGCCCTGGCCGGTCATGGCCGCGAGCGCGGCAACGTCCTCGAGGGAGGAGATGCCGCCCGAGGCGACGACCGGCTTCGCGGTCTTCGCGCAGACCTGGGCGAGCAGCTCCGTGTTCGGCCCCTTGAGCGTGCCGTCCTTCGTGACGTCGGTGACCACGTAGCGGGCGCAGCCGGCATCCTCGAGGCGGGCGAGCACCTCCCAGAGGTCGCCGCCCTCCTTGGTCCAGCCGCGGGCGGCGAGCGTGGTGCCGCGCACGTCGAGGCCCACGGCCACCCGGTCGGCGAAGCGCTCGATGACGCGCGCGGTCCAGTCCGGGTCCTCGAGGGCGGCGGTGCCCAGGTTCACGCGCGCCGCACCCATCTCGAGGGCGTTCTCGAGCGAGGCGTCGTCGCGGATGCCGCCGGACAGCTCGATCTTCACGCCGATCTCCTCTACCACACGGCGCATGACCTCGCGGTTGTCACCGCGACCGAAGGCCGCGTCCAGGTCCACGAGGTGGATCCACTCCGCGCCGGCGCGCTGCCAGTCCAGGGCGGCGGTGACCGGGTCGCCGTACGAGGTGGCGCTGCCGGCCTCGCCCTGGACGAGGCGGACGGCCTGGCCGTCCTGGACGTCGACGGCGGGCAGCAGCTCGAGGGCGGGGGCGTTCGGGGTCATGGGGTTCCTCTCGGGTGGGGCGGCCGGCGCGGTCAGGCGCCGACGGTCAGGAAGGAGGCGGCGATGGCCATGCCGGCCAGCACGAGGACGATCACGATGGCCCACAGCGGCGCCTTCTGCGTGCGCATGGACCAGGCGGCGCCGAGCAGCAGCCCGCCGAGGGCGAGGTAGAGGACGGACCAGTAGGGCATCAGAGGGTCTCCAGCCAGTTGCGCAGCAGCTGCAGCCCGGCGTCCCCGGACTTCTCGGGGTGGAACTGCGTGGCCGACAGGGGGCCGTTCTCCACGGCGGCGATGAAGTCCGCGCCGTGGTGCGCCCAGGTGACCTGGGGCGGACGCATGGCGGAGATCGTCTGGTCGAACTCCCATTCGAGCACGCCGTAGGAGTGGACGAAGTAGAACCGCTCGTCCTCGATGCCCGCGAAGAGGGCGCTGCCCTCGGCCGGCCGGACGGTGTTCCAGCCCATGTGGGGCAGGACCTCGGCGGGCAGCTCGGCGACGACACCCGGCCACTCCCCCATGCCTGCGGTGCGCTCGCCGTGCTCGACGCCGGCGTCGAAGAGGATCTGGTGGCCCACGCAGATGCCGAGGACGGGTCGGCCCCCGGCCACGCGGCGGCCGATCCAGCGGGTGCCGCCGACCTCGGTCAGTGCCCGCATCACGGACGCGTACGCCCCGACGCCGGGCACGAGCAGCCCGTCGGCCTCCTGCACGGCCTGCGGATCGCGCGTGAGCTCGACCTCCGCGCCGGCCCGCTCCACGGCACGCAGCGCCGAGTGCACGTTGCCCGAGCCGTAGTCCAGGACGGCGACGCGCGGCCGCACGCCGGGGACGGTGGTGGGGCGGGCCATCAGAGGGCGCCCTTGGTGGAGGGCACGCCGGTCATGCGGGGGTCGTCCTCGACGGCGGCGCGCAGGGCGCGGGCGAAGGCCTTGAACTGCGCCTCGACGATGTGGTGCGGATCCCGGCCTCGCACGACGTCCATGTGGAGGCAGATCGCCGCGTGGTACGTGATCGACTCGAACACATGGCGGGTCATGGAACCGGTGAAGTGCCCGCCGATGAGGTGGTACTGCTGGCCCTCGGGCTCGCCCTCGTGCACGAGGTACGGCCGGCCGGAGACGTCGACGACGGCGCGCGCCAGCGCCTCGTCCAGCGGCACGGACGCCTCGCCGAAGCGGCGGATGCCGGACTTGTCCCCGAGCGCGGTCTTGAGCACCTCGCCCAGGGTGATGGCGACGTCCTCGACCGTGTGGTGCACGTCGATGTGCGTGTCCCCGGTGGCACGGACCGTCAGGTCGATCTGGGAGTGCCGGGACAGCGCGGTGAGCATGTGGTCGTAGAACGGCACGGTGGTGGAGATCTCAGCGCGGCCGGTGCCGTCCAGATCCATCTCGACGTACACGTCCGACTCGCTCGTGGTGCGCGTCATGCGCGCACGGCGTCCGGAGATCAACTCGGCTGCCACGGGTCCTCCTCGGGCTGGGTCCGCACCGGTCCGGGACGGGTGCGGGGGGATGCGGGTGCGCGCGGCCGGTGCCGGCGGGCCGGGGCGCCGCGCGCGCTGTCCCTATCCTAGGGAGCCGGGCGGACGCCGAGACTCCGGTGACGCCTCAGGACCGGTCCCCGGTCTCGCCGAGGACCTCCGCGAGAGCGGTGAGGAACGCCGTCGTCTCCGCCTCGGTGCCGGCGGTGACGCGCAGGTGGTGCGGGATGCCGACGTCCCGCACGAGGACGCCGCGGTCGAGCAGGCGGCGCCACACGTCGGACGCGTCCTCGAGGTGACCGAAGAAGACGAAGTTCGAGTCGGACACCGAGGGCCTCAGTCCCAGGCCGCGCAGGGTGGAGACGATGCGGTCGCGCTGGGCCTTGATGTCCTCCACGGTGCGCAGCAGCGCGTCCACGTGATCGAGGGCGGCCTCCGCCGTGGCCTGCGTGACCGCGGAGAGGTGGTACGGCAGGCGCACCAGGCGCAGGGCGTCGGCGACGGCGGGGTCCGCGGCCAGGTAGCCCAGGCGCGCGCCGGCCAGGGCGAACGCCTTGGACATGGTGCGCGTGACGATCAGCCGCTCACGGCCGGGCAGGAGGGTGAGGGCGGAGCGGGTGCCGGCGAGGGCGAACTCCGCGTAGGCCTCGTCCACGACGACCATGGCGCCGGGCCCGCCGGCGGCCTCGTTCTGCGCCTGCGCGGCGTACACGGCCTCGATGGTCGCCAGGTCCAGGGCGGTGCCCGTCGGGTTGTTGGGCGAGGCCAGGAAGACGACGTGCGGACGGTGCTCCCGCACCATGGCCGCCGCGTGCTCGGCGCTGAGGGTGTGGTCTTCGGCGCGGCCGCCGTCCACGAACACGGTGTCCGTGCCGCCGGCCAGCAGCGGGTACATGGAGTACGAGGGCAGGAAGCTCAGCAGTGTCCGCCCGGGGCCGCCGAAGGCCTGGAGGATCTGCTGCAGGATCTCGTTGGAGCCGTTGCCGGCCCACACGTGGTCCGCCGTGAGGCCGTGGCCGAGGTAGCCGGCGAGCGCGCGTCGCAGCCCCGTGAACTCGCGGTCCGGGTAGCGGTTCAGCCCCCCGGCGACGGCCGCGACCCGCTCGGCGATGGCGGTGGCGACCTCCTCCGGCACCGGATGCGTGTTCTCGTTGGTGTTGAGCATGTACGGCACGTCCAGCTGGGGGGCGCCGTAGGGGCTCAGGCCGCGGAGGTTCTCACGCAGGGGCAGAGAGCTGAGGTCGGTCATGGCCGCCAGTCTAGGAAGCGTGGAGGGCGAGGCCCGCCGTGCGTCACCGCGTGGCCGGGACGAACAGCTCCTCGCCCGGCGCGGGGGCCCGGCCCTCGAGCCCGTTGAGCTCGTCGATCGTGGCGATCACCTCGTAGACGTCCGCCTCCGGAGCCACCGTGGTGGCGATGGTCCACAGGCTGTCCCCGGGCATGACCGTGACGGACTGGGTGGCGGGCCCCGCGGTGTCCGCGGACACCGCGGCGGGCGACAGCAGCACACCCAGGAAGAAGGCGGCCGCCAGCGTGGCGGCCACGGCCGCGGCGATCACGGGGATCCCCCGCAGCACGAGGCGGCCGCGGCGGGTCAGACGGATGGTGGCCGGACGCGGCCGCGCCGTCGCGGGCGAGCCGGCGAACTGGGCGGTGGTGAGCGTCATGGTGTCCTCCTCCGGGGCGGATGCCCTCCAGGTGATCGAACATGTGTTCGAATCCGTTCGAATGCCTTTCTAGCACAGGTGTTCGAGACATGCCACGACGAGATCGAACATATCTTTGAAGGAGAGGCGGCTCTCCTCTAGGCTCGAGGCCATGCACGGACGCCCCGGAACGCCCCGGGACCGCCAAGACACAGGCAACCAGCGGGGGCGGACACGGTAAGCGTCCGGACGGCAGCCGGACGCCGGAACACGAGTCCGGCCACCATCACCCCGGGAGAACGGACGGCAGCCATGAGCACCACCGACGATCAGCCGGCGGCGCGCGCGCCGCTCACCGACCGCCAGCGGCGGATCGTGCAGACCATCCGGGACGCGATCGCCGACCACGGCTACCCGCCCTCCATGCGCGAGATCGGCGACGCCGCGGGCCTGGCCTCGCTCTCCTCCGTCACGCACCAGCTGGGCCGTCTCGAGCGGCACGGCTACATCCGGCGCGACCCCGGACGCCCGCGTGCCCTCGAGGTGCTGCTCGACGTGGACGGCACCCCGCTGGGCGAGGCCGCCTCCCCCACCGCTGCGCCGTCGTCGCGGGTCTCCGCGATCCCCGCGTGGCACACCGGCGCAGACGAGGCGGACAGCGTGCCGGTCCCCTGGGTCGGCCGCATCGCGGCGGGCGGCCCGGTCCTGGCTGAGCAGCAGGTCGAGGACGTCATGGCGATCCCGCGACGCCTCACGGGCGAGGGCGAGCTGTTCATGCTGCGCGTCACGGGCGACTCGATGGTGGACGCCGCGATCTGCGACGGCGACTGGGTGGTGGTGCGCCGGCAGGACACGGCGGAGAATGGCGACATCGTCGCGGCCCTCCTCGACGACGAGGCCACCGTGAAGACCTTCCGCCGCCGCGACGGACACACCTGGCTCCTCCCCCAGAACACGGCCTACGAGCCCATCCTCGGCGATCACGCCACCGTGATGGGGCGGGTCGTCACGGTCCTGCGTTCGCTCTGACCCGCTCCCTCCGGCCGGGCCGACGGCCCGAGGCCGAGCGAGGTCAATCGCCCGAGGCGAGCCGTGCCAGCACCCCGCGGACGACGTCGCGGTCCGTGGTGCGCCAGAAGTCCGGCAGGGCGCTCGTGATGTAGCCGCCGTACCGCTCGGTGGCCAGGCGGGGGTCCAGCACGGCCACCACGCCGCGGTCCGTCACGGAGCGCACGAGGCGCCCGGCGCCCTGGGCCATGCGCACGGCCGCATGCGTGGCGGAGATCCGCATGAACCCGTTGCCGCCGTGCCGGGCGACGTCCCGGGTGCGGGCCTGGGAGAGCGGGTCGTCCGGCCGCGGGAACGGGATGCGGTCGATCACCACGAGCCGCAGCGAGTTCCCCGGCACGTCCACGCCCTGCCACAGGCTCATGGTCCCGAACAGGGACGTGTCCGGCTCCTCGGAGAACTGGCGCACGAGGGCGGAGAGGGTCGCGTCCCCCTGGCACAGGATCGTGGTCTTCGGCCCGAGCCGACGGCGCATCTCGGCGGCGGCGTCCTCGGCCGCCCGGCGCGAGGAGAACAGGCCGAGGGCCCCGCCCCGCGACGCCCTCAGGAGCGCCTCGAGCTCATCCAGGGACTCGGGCGAGGCCGTCCGGCCGGGCCGGGGCAGGTGCCGGGCCACGTAGAGCACCCCCTGACGCGGGTAGTCGAAGGGGCTGCCGACGTCGAGGGCCTCGAACTTCGGGGCGTCCGGGCCGGCCAGGCCCACGTCGCCGGCCACCGAGTCGAACCGGCGCTCCCCCGAGCCCACGGTGAGCGTGGCGGAGGTGAGCACCGTCGTCGCCTTGCCGAACAGGCCCTCCCGCAGCTTGCCGGCCACCGAGAGCGGGGCCACGTAGAGCTGGGGCGGGTCGGTCTCGTCCCCCGGCTGCCAGCCCACGCCGGGCTCGAAGTGGCCGGGGCGGGTGGCCCACAGCACCTCGGGGAAGTCGGCCTCGGGCCGGGCCGCGAGCATGCGCTCCACCACCTCGAGGACCTCGAGGATCCGCGAGCGCGCCATCTGCCGTCCGCCGTCGGCATCGGCCTCCTTGTCCTTGTCCTGGCCGAGGTCGGACAGGCACTGACGCGCGGCGGTGAGGACGCCGGTGAGGGCCTGCTCCTGCACCTCGTCCGGGCCCGCGGCGATCAGGCCGGACGGGGTGTCCGTGAACGCGCGGTCCAGGGCCGCCCCGGCCTCGATCAGGTCCTCCACGGCCACCGTGGTGTGGCGGCGCAGCGAGGTGGCCGCGCCGTGCACGATCGACCCGGACAGCTGCCCCGTGACCGCGCCGGTCACCCGGTCCTGCAGCTCGTGGGCCTCGTCCACGACGACGGCCGAGTACGCCGGCAGCACCGCGAGCCCCTCGAAGGCGCTGATGGCGAGCATCGCGTGGTTGGTGACCACGACGTCCGCGTCCGCCGCGTCCGCGCGGGCCCGCTCGGAGAAGCACTCCTCGGCCTGGGGGCAGCGGGACGCGCCGAGGCAGTCGACCGCGGAGACGGAGACCTGCCGCCACGCGCGGTCGGTGACGGGGACCTCGAGGTCGTCGCGGTCCCCGGTCTCGGTCTGGTCCGCCCACGCCCGCAGGTACATGACCTCCTTGCCCAACAGGGAGGAGGGCCCGGCGGCGCCGTCCGTGGCGGAGCCGATCACCCCGCCGTCGTCGGCGACCGTGAAGAGGGCCTCCTCGCCCTCGTCCCCGGGGTAGCCGCCGTCCACCTTGTGGCGGCACAGGTAGTTGGAGCGGCCCTTGACCAGGGCGACGACGGGCTCGCGAGGCAGCTCGTCCTTGAGCGCCTCGACCAGCCGAGGGGCGTCCCGCTTCATGATCTGGGCCTGCAGTGCGAGCGTGGCCGTGGCGACGACGACGGGGTCCTCCTGCGTCATCGCGTGCTGGAGCGCGGGGATCAGGTAGGCCAGGGACTTGCCGGTGCCGGTGCCGGCCTGCACGAGCAGGTGGCGGCGCGACTCGAGGGCGCGCGCCACCTGCAGCACCATCTCCCGCTGACCCGCGCGGTGCTGGCCGCCGGTGGCCTGCACCGCGGCGTCCAGGAGGCGCAGCGCCTCGCGCTCGTGCTCCGTGCGTGGCTGCGCGCCGCCCGCCCCGGCTTCCTTCGCCCGGTCGCTCACGACGCGTCCGCCTCCACGACGAACTCGGCGAAGTCCGGCGCGATGTCCTCACGGACCAGCACGGACAGGCGGGTGCCGCCCTCCTCGTAGCCCTCGGCCAGGATCTCCGCGTCCGCCGAGTGGAGGCGGGAGACCAGCTCACCCCGGGTGAACGGGATCAGCAGTTCGAGCCGCACGTCAGGCCGCGGGATGGTGGCCGCGATGGCGCGCTCGAGCTCGTCGATGCCCTCGCCGGTGCGCGCGGAGACCACCACGGCGTGGGGCTCCTTGGCCCGGATCCGGGCGATGACGGCCGGGTCCGCGGCGTCCGCCTTGTTCAGCACGATGATCTCGGGGATCCGGTGCGCGTCCACCTCCGCGAACACGGAGCGCACCGCGGCGATCTGGCCCTCGGGATCCGGGTGCGAGCCGTCCACGACGTGCAGGATGACGTCCGCGTCCGCGACCTCCTCGAGGGTGGAGCGGAACGCCTCGACCAGCTGCGTGGGCAGGTTCCGCACGAAGCCGACCGTGTCCGAGAGGGTGTAACCGATGCCGTCCGGCGTCATGGCCTTGCGCACGGTGGGGTCCAGCGTGGCGAACAGGGCGTTCTCCACGAGCACCCCGGCGTGGGTGAGGCGGTTGAGCAGGGACGACTTCCCGGCGTTGGTGTACCCGGCGATCGCCACGGACGGCACCCGGTTGCGACGACGGTTGGCACGCTTGGCCTCCCGGGCCGGCTTCATCCCGGCGATGTCCCGGCGCAGCTTCGCCATGCGGGTGCGGATGCGGCGGCGGTCCAGCTCGATCTTGGTCTCGCCGGGGCCGCGGGAGCCGATGCCCTCGCCGGCGGCGGCACGGCCGCCGGCCTGCCGGGACATGGACTCGCCCCAGCCGCGCAGGCGCGGCAGCAGGTACTCGAGCTGCGCGAGCTCGACCTGGGCGCGGCCCTCACGCGAGCTCGCGTGCTGGGCGAAGATGTCCAGGATCAGCGCGGTCCGGTCGATCACCTTCACCCGCACCACGTCCTCCAGCGCGCGACGCTGAGACGGGGCGAGCTCGGAGTCCACCACCACGGTGTCCGCACCGGAGAGCGCCACGATCTCGGCGAGCTCCTGCGCCTTGCCCTTGCCGAGGAACGTGGCCGGGTCCGGGGTGGCGCGGCGCTGGATGACGCCGTCGAGCACCTCCGAGCCCGCGGTCTCGGCGAGCGCGGCGAGCTCCCGCAGGGAGTTCTCCGCATCCTCCGCGGAGCCCTCGGTCCAGACGCCCGCCAGCACCACGCGCTCCAGGCGCAGCTGGCGGTACTCGACCTCGGTCATGTCCTCGAGCTCGGTGGACAGACCCTGCACGCGCTTGAGGGAGTGGCGCGCGGCGAGCTCGTCCTGGTCACCGTCGGCGTCCGTGTGCCCGTCCTCGCCCTCGTCCAGGGCGAGTGCACGGCCCGCGAGCGCGCCGGAGCGGTCCGGGGTGCCGGCGTCGGGGGCGTCCTCGTGGTCCGCGACCACACTGTCCGCGGAGCCGCGCCCGGTCGCCTCGCGCTCGGAGGCGCGGCGAGCGTCATCGGCGGCCAGGATGCGGTCGATCACGGCCTGGATCTCGTCCTCGGAGCCGTGGGCGCCCTGAGGGCCGGGGGTGTGCTGGTTCTTCTCAGTCATGGTCTCCTCTGGGCCGCCGCGGTCGGGCGACCCGATCGTCTCAGGGTAGAGGGGTCGGCGGACGCGTTAGGCGGCTGTCCGCAGGGGGCGGACGTGGCGGGTGACGCGCACGGCCGGTTAGGCGGAGGTCGGCGCCGCGCTGCGACGATCTCGCGGCGGCTCCGTCGGCATGGGGAAGGTGAGCACGCGGCACCGCAGCCACGAGGTCTCGTCGGCGGGCGTGCAGGGACGGACCACATCGTCCATGGTGGGATCTCCATCAGGTGCCGGGGCGCGCTCGACGGCCTCATCCGAGGCGGGCGCGCGAGGGGGCGGGGGCGGGCAGTGACGCGGGGGCGTCAGCGCAGGAAGATCCACATGGGCGTCGAGTGTACCGGGCGGCGCGTGTGGGCGACAGGGGCCCCGGCGCCCGGTCCGCTGACGACGCGCACGTATCCTGCGGGCATGACCGCGTCCCCCTCCCCCGCCCCGCCGCGGCCCGGCCGGACGGGCCGGGCGACCGTCGTCGTGATCGGCGCGGGCCAGGCGGGGCTGTCCGCCGCCTACCACCTGCGCCGCCGCGGTTTCGTGGGGCTGGGTCCGAACGACGACGGCGCCGCCGGCGTCCCCGACGACGCCCCCGGCACGTTCGTGGTGCTCGACGCGGAGACCGCCCCGGGCGGCGCGTGGCAGCACCGCTGGGACTCGCTCACGATGGCCACCGTCAACCACATCCACGAGCTGCCCGGCGACCCGGTGCCGCCGGCCGACCCGGCCGCGCACGCCAACACCCTGCTGCCGGCCTACTTCGCCGATTACGAGGCACGGTTCGCCCTGCCGATCCGGCGGCCCGTGCGTGTGAGGCGCGTCGAGCGGATCGGCGAGCCGGGACGTGCGCGCGGGTTCTTCGTCCGCACGGACGGGGCGCCGGGCACGTGGCGGGCGGACTTCGTGGTCAACGTGACCGGCACCTGGACGTCCCCGCGGTGGCCCTCGGTGCCCGGGATGCGCTCGTTCCGCGGCCGGCAGCTGCACACCCATGACTACGTGTCCAGGGACGAGTTCGCCGGGCAGCGGGTGGTGATCGTGGGCATGGGCGTCTCGGCGACGCAGCTGCTGGCCGAGACCTCCACGGTCGCGGACACCCTGTGGGTGACCCGCCGCGAGCCGCAGTGGCAGGACTCGGCCGCGCCCGGCGCCCTGGCCGAGTCGGTGCGCGGGGTGGACGAACGGACCCGTGCGGGCCTGCCGCCGGGCTCCGTGGTCGAGGCGACCGGGATGCACCGCTCGTCCTGGGTGCGCGAGGCCGAGACACGAGGCGTGCTGGTGCGCCACCCCATGTTCACGGCCGTCGAGCCGGACGGGGTGCGGATGCCCGACGGCTCGTTCGAACCGGCGGACGTGATCCTCTGGGCCACCGGCTTCCGGCCGGCGATCCGGCACCTCGCTCCCCTGCGGCTGCGCACGCCCGCCGGCGGCATCCGCGTGGCGGGCGGGCGCGCCCTGGACGAGCCGCGCCTGTTCCTGCTCGGCTACGGGCCCTCCCAGTCCACGGTCGGGGCCAACCGCGCCGGGCGCGACGCCGTGCGCGCGATCCTCTCGGACCTGGCCGGGCCGCCGTCGGGCTGAGGGCCGCGACGACCCGCTGGCTACCATGGTCGCCGTGAGCTCCGCATCCCACTACTTCGACGCCGACCCCTCTGCACCCGAGCGGCGGCGCACCGTGCGGACACGCCTGGCCGGCCGCGACGTCGAGGTCCAGACGGCCAACGGGATCTTCTCCCCGGACGGTCTGGACAAGGGCACCGCGGCCCTGTTCTCGGCCGTGCCCGCGCCGCCGGCGAGGGGCCGGTTCCTCGACGTCGGCGCGGGCTGGGGACCGATCGCCCTCACGCTGGCGCTGCGGTCGCCCGAGGCGGAGGTGACCGCCGTCGAGGTCAACGACCGCTCCCTGCAGCTGACCCGCGACAACGCCGCGGCGCTGGGTCTCGACAATCTCGTGGCACTGCGGCCGGAGGACGTCCCCGAGGGCGCGGAGTTCGACCTCATCTGGTCCAACCCGCCCATCCGGATCGGCAAGCCGGCGCTGCACGCCCTGCTGGAGCGGTGGCTGCCGCGCCTGGCCCCCGGCGGCGAGGCCTGGCTGGTGGTGCAGAAGAACCTCGGCGCGGACTCGCTGCTGCCGTGGATCGGCCGGATGCTCGAGGAGCGCGCGCCCAGCCGGTTCACCGCGGAGCGGGCGGACAGCGTCAAGGGCTTCCGGATCCTGCGGGTGGCGCGGGCGCGCTGAGGCGCCGTTTCCCGAACGACAGCGGTTCGTGGCCCGCCGTTTCCCGAACGAAAGCGGTCAGGCGGTGAGTTCGCCGTCGAAGACGAGCTCGGCCGGCCCCGAGAGGACCACGTGCTCGGCCCCCTCCGGGCCCGGCACGACATCCACGGCCAGCACGCCGCCGGGCACCTCGACGAGCCACGAGTCCGAGCCCTGGTCGCCCGACCATGCGCGCATCGCCACAGCCGCCGCGCACGCGCCCGTCCCGCAGGACTGGGTCTCGCCCACCCCGCGCTCGTGCACGCGCATCCGCACGCGGCCGACGCTCTCGCGCACGAGCGGCTCGTGCGCGGCCACGAACTCGACGTTCGTCCCGTGCGGCGGGGCGGGGTCCACCTCGGGGGCGCGGCCCAGGTCCAGCCCCTGCAGGTCGGCGAAGGAGGCCAGCGGGACCACGGTGTGGGGGTTGCCCATCGAGATGCTCAGCGCCGGACGCGGATCGGTGAGGCCGTGGGCGAGGACCATCGAGTCCGACGCCGCCTCCTCCGCCAGCTCGGGGTCGAGGTACGACCAGGGGCCCATGTCGATCGCGTAGCCGTGCTCGAGCCGGGTCACGGCCTTCACACCGGCGCGCGTGCCGATGGTGATCGCCCGGCCGGGGGCCAGGTCCACGAGGCCCTTCTCGACCAGGAAGTGCACGAAGACGCGCACCCCGTTGCCGCACATCTCGGCGATCGAGCCGTCGCCGTTGCGGTAGTCCATGAACCACTCGGCCTCGGGGTGCTCGGCGAGCAGCGCCGCACCCTCCGGCAGACGCGCGGACCGCACGGCGCGGATGACGCCGTCGGCGCCGATCCCCCGGTGCCGGTCAGCCAGCCGTGCGACGCGCTGAGCGTCGAGCTGCGTGTTGCCGTCCGGGTCGGCGATCAGCACGAAGTCGTTGCCCGTGCCATGGCCCTTCGTGAACGGCACGCGCGGCGCGCTCGCGTGGAGGGGGTCCTGGGCGGCGGGCGCCGCGGGCTGCTCGGTCATGGGCCCAGTCTAGGTGGCGTCCCCGGCGACGACGGCGAGCGCCTCCGCCACGATGTCCTCGCCCTGCGCGTCGAGCCAGACGACGCGTGGGTCGGCCCGGAACCAGGTCTCCTGGCGTCGGGCGAACCGGCGCGTGGCCACGACGGTCTGCTCGGCCGCCTCCGCCTCGGTGAGCTCGCCGTCGAGGACGGCGAGCATCTGGGCGTAGCCGATCGCGCGGGACGCGGTCGGTCCCTGCCGCAGCCCGTCCGGCCCGGGGACGTCGAGGCGGCGGACCTCGTCCAGCAGACCCTCGGCCAGCATGCGCTCCACCCGGGCCGCGATCCGCTGGTGCAGCTCGGACCGGTCCAGGCGCAGGCCGAGCTGCACCACGGGGGCGACCTCCGGGGCGTACGTGCGCTCCGGCATGAACGCGGAGAACGGACGGCCCGTCAGCCGGCACACCTCCAGCGCGCGCACGATGCGGCGAGCGTCCTGCAGCCGCTCCGCCGAGACCGGGTCCAGGGCGGCCAGCTCGGCCCTCAGCCCGGCCAGGCCCTCCCGCTGCGCGCGCGCCTCCAGCTCGGTCCGCAGCGCCGGGTCCGTGGGCGGGAAGTCGAGCACGTCCAGCGCCGCCCGCACGTACAGCCCGGAGCCGCCCACGAGGATCGGGGTCCGACCCCGCGCGCGGATCTGGTCGAACAGGTCGCGGGCCGCGGACTGGAAGGCCGCCACCGAGGCCTCCTGGCCGACGTCGAGCACGTCCAGCAGATGGTGCGGGACGCCCTCGCGTTCAGCCGGGGTGACCTTCGCCGTGCCCACGTCCATCCCCCGGTAGAACTGCAGGGCGTCCCCGTTGACCACCTCGCCGTCCAGCGCGTGCGCCAGGGCGACGGCGAGGGCGGACTTGCCCGTCGCCGTCGCCCCGACGACGGCGACGACGGGCGGCCGGGCCGCGGCGGCGGGCATCAGGACCGCGGGCGCAGGGTCGGCATGCCGAGGCTCGTGGCACCGGAGCCGCCCGCCGTGCCGGGGGCCGGCGCGCCGCACGATTCGGCCTGGGCGCGGTCCCACGCATCGCCGGCGCGGGAGCGGCGCAGGACGTAGTCCTGTGCGGTCGGGTCGGCGACGGCGAAGAACGGGTGGGCCTCGGTGACCGTCACGGTGACGAAGTCGCCGGGGCGGGGGGTCTCGGCGCCGGCGGGCACGGAGAAGTGCACGAGCCGGTTGTCGGGTGCGCGCCCGGACAGGCGGCCGCGCTCCGCGGCCTTGGAGCCGGAGTCGGCGGTGACGAGCAGCTCCTGGCGGGTGCCGACGAGCGTGGCCATCTCCTCGGCCGAGATCCGGTCCTGCAGGGCCACGAGGCGCTCGAAGCGCTCCTGGACGACGGCCTTGGGCACCTGGTGGTCCATCTCCCCGGCGGGGGTCCCGGGGCGGATGGAGTACTGGAAGGTGAACGCGGAGGAGAAGCGGGAGGCCTCGACCACGCGCATCGTCTCGGCGAAGTCCTCCTCGGTCTCCCCGGGGAAGCCGACGATGATGTCCGTGGTGATGGCGGCGTGCGGGATGCGCTCGCGCACCTTCTCCAGGATCCGCAGGAACTTCGCGGACCGGTAGGAGCGGCGCATGTCCTTGAGCACCTTGTCCGAGCCCGACTGCAGGGGCATGTGCAGCTGCGGCATGACGTTGGGGGTCTCGGCCATCGCGTCGATGACGTCGTCCGTGAACGCGGCCGGGTGGGGGCTGGTGAAGCGGACGCGTTCGAGGCCCTCGATCTCCCCGCACGCGCGCAGCAGCTTGGCGAACGCGCCGCGGTCGCCGAACTCGACGCCGTAGGTGTTCACGTTCTGGCCCAGCAGCGTGACCTCGACGGCGCCGGCGTCGACGAGCGCCTGCACCTCGGCGAGGATCTCCCCGGGGCGGCGGTCCTTCTCCTTGCCGCGCAGCGACGGGACGATGCAGAACGTGCACGTGTTGTTGCAGCCCACGGAGATGGACACCCAGCCGGAGTGGGTGGAGTCGCGCTTGGTGGGCAGGGTGGAGGGGAACACCTCGAGCGACTCGAGGATCTCGATCTCGGCCTCGGCGTTGTGGCGCGAGCGCTCCAGCAGCACGGGCAGGGAGCCGATGTTGTGGGTGCCGAAGACGACGTCCACCCACGGGGCCCTGCGCTGGATGGCGGCCTGGTCCTTCTGGGCGAGGCACCCGCCGACGGCGATCTGCATGCCCGGGTGCGCGTCCTTCACCGCACGCAGGTTGCCGAGGTTGCCGTACAGGCGGTTGTCCGCGTTCTCGCGGACCGCGCACGTGTTGAAGACCACGAGGTCGGCCTGGGCGTCCTCGGCGACCGGGGCGTAGCCGGTGGACTCGAGCAGGCCGGAGATGCGCTCGGAGTCGTGCACGTTCATCTGGCAGCCGAAGGTGCGGACCTCATAGGTCAGGCCCTCGTGCGGGCGCGCGGCGGCGCCGTCCTGCGCGAGCGGGGTGGTGCGGGGGGTGGGGTCCGTCAGAGTCACCGCACCATTCTAGGAACTCCGGGCGCGGCCCGGGTCCGCTCACTCCTCGTGCTCGGCGAGGACCTCCTTCACGACGGCGAACGCGAGGCCGCCGCCGTAGCCCTTGCGTCCCAGCATGCCGACGAGGCGGCGGGTCACCTTGTCCCGCTCGGCCCGGGCCTCCGGCGAGGCACCGCCGGGGACGGTGCGGCCCCGCAGCCGTCGGCGCACGAGGTCGAGGGCGGCGGCCCGTTCGTCCTCGCCGTCGATGGCCTCGAGCGCCTCGGCGGCGATCTCCCGGTCCACGCCCTTCTGCTGGAGCTCGTGCCCGAGGGCACGGCGCGCCAGGCCCTTGCTTCGGTGACGGCTGCGGACCCAGACCTCGGCGAAGGCGGCGTCATCCACGAGGCGCACCTCCTCGAAGCGGTCGAGGACGCGCTCGATCAGCTCGGGCTCGGCCTGGCGCTCGGCGAGCTTGCGTTCGAGCTGGCCGCGGGAGCGGGGGCCCAGGGCGAGCTGGCGCAGGACGACCTCGCGTGCGGCCTCCTCGCGCTCACGCGGTGCGGTGGGCAGGGGCGCCGGGCCGGGGCGACGTCGGGGGCGGTCGGTCTCGACGGCGGGGCGGGGATCCACGGCCGGGCGTCCCTCGTCGCGAGGACGGCCACGCCGCGGGGGCGTGGTGGCCCGCTTCCGGCCCCGGCGCTCGATGTCCGCCCGGGTGTCCTCGCGCCCGGACCAGGGCAGCGCACGGGGCCCGGCGCCGGGCGCGGGACTGGGCAGATCGCTCGCGCGAGTCAGCAGGGCCCCGAGATCCGGTGCCGCGCCGGGGGCGGGATCCGAGCCGTCCCCCGCGGGGGTTCCGGCGTCGCGCGCGGGCACGGCGTCCCGCGCGGCGTCCGCGTCGGACGACGTCGGCTCCGGTGCGCCGGCCAGGTCGAGCCACATCCGGCCCACGTCCGAGTCCCGGGCGTCGTCGAACGCGGACGCACCGGAGGCGGAGCCGCTCCGGCCGGTCGTCTCCGACCGGTGGGCGGCCCCGCCTCCGACGTTCCTGCGCGATCGGGTCATCCGGCCGCGGTGTCCCCCGGAACCGCGGTCAGGGCCGGGGCCTCGTCGTCCTCGGCCTCCGGGGCCACGCCGATGCCGAGCTTCGTGAGGATGCGCTCCTCGATCTCGTTGGCGAGGTCCGGGTTGTCCCGGAGGAAGCGACGGGCGTTCTCCTTGCCCTGCCCGAGCTGGTCCCCGTCATAGGTGAACCACGCGCCGGACTTCTTGACGATGCCCTCCTCGACACCCATGTCGATCAGGCCGCCCTCGCGGGAGATGCCGACCCCGTAGAGGATGTCGAACTCGGCCTGCTTGAAGGGCGGGGCCATCTTGTTCTTGACGATCTTCACGCGGGTGCGGTTGCCGACGGGGTTGCCGGCCTCCTTGAGGGTCTCGATGCGGCGGACGTCGATGCGCACGGACGCATAGAACTTGAGCGCCTTGCCGCCCGTGGTGGTCTCCGGGGAGCCGAAGAACACGCCGATCTTCTCGCGCAGCTGGTTGATGAAGATGGCCGTGGTCTTGGTCTGGTGCAGGCGGCCGGTCACCTTGCGCAGCGCCTGGGACATGAGGCGGGCCTGCAGGCCGACGTGGGAGTCGCCCATCTCGCCCTCGATCTCGGCGCGCGGGGTCAGCGCGGCCACGGAGTCGATGACGACGATGTCCAGGGTGCCCGAGGAGACGAGCATGTCCATGATCTCCAGGGCCTGCTCGCCGGTGTCCGGCTGGCTGACCAGCAGGGCGTCCGTGTCCACCCCGAGCTGGCGGGCGTAGACCGGGTCCAGGGCGTGCTCCGCGTCGATGAAGGCCGCGATGCCGCCGTTGCGCTGCGCGTTGGCCACCGCGTGCAGGGCCAGGGTGGTCTTGCCCGAGGACTCCGGGCCGTAGATCTCCACCACGCGGCCGCGCGGCAGGCCGCCGATGCCCAGGGCCACGTCCATGGCCACCGAGCCCGTGGGGATGACCTCGACGGGTGCCTGGGTCTGGTCCCCCAGCCGCATGACGGAACCCTTGCCGAACTGCTTGTCGATCTGGGCGAGAGCGGCCTCGAGGGCCTTCTCGCGATCCGTCACCTTGCTCATCCTTCACCCCTAGCTCTGGTGGTGCTGCCGCGGACGCTGGAGCGCCCGCCTCGGTCATGTCCGTGAATCTACGGGGGGCGGCGGACACGATAAGCGTGGCCGGCCCCGCCTGTGCACGAGATCACCCCGTCGCACTGCTGTGCAGGACTCTACCGCATTCTTCGAACACGTGTTCGAACAGGGGCAGTGCCCCGCCAGCGCGTCGCGGCGTCAGCGTTTCGGCGGCACGTCCCGACCGAGACGCCGCTCCTGGGGGATCTCATGCAGGTCGCAGACCGCCAGCCAGACCCGCCGCGGGTCCACGCCGGCGGCGAGCGCCGCCGTCGCGGTGGTGTCCAGGCCGGGCAGGTGCAGGGAGTCGGCCACGAGGCCGGCCCGGGCGGGGCCGAACTCCTCGTCCATCAGCCGGCGGAACTCGCTCTCGCGCACGGGCGGTCCTCTCTGTGGTCGGTCGCGGGGTCAGGGACGGGGACGCAGACGGCGCGGGCGCCCCGAGACGGGGCGCCCGCGCCGTGGGTGTGGCGGGGTCAGCGGCCGGCCAGCGAGCCCAGGCTGGGGTCCGTGAGGTCGTCCGGCAGGGTGTCCGGGACGACCATGCCCTCCTGCTCCACGAGCCGGTCCGAGACCTCCCGCAGCAGGTAGGACAGCGGGATGTCCAGCGCCTGGCAGATCGAGGCCAGCAGCTCGGAGGAGGCCTCCTTCTGGCCGCGCTCCACCTCCGACAGGTAGCCGAGCGAGACACGGGCGTCGTGCGAGACCTCGCGCAGGGTGCGGCCCTGGAGCTGCCGGACGTCGCGCAGGACGTCGCCGATCTCGTGGCGGAGGAGGGGCATGCTGCGCTCCTTGATGTCGGGGGCGGCCGCGCGGGGACGGGGCTGGTCATCGACCCAGCGCGTGATTCCGTGGGAATGGACGGGATGTCGCATCATGTCTATCGCCTGCTCCTGGACTTTTCCTGAAGGGCGCCGGGCCGCGGGCCTGATCCCGCCGGGGCACTCTTCTTGACTCGTTACATTCAACGTCGGGCGGGGTCGCGTTCATTCCCGAGACATGGTCTCCTCCGCCGTCGGGCCCTCGGCGGCCCCGTCGCCCTCGTGCCGCTCCGAGCGCCGATGTCGTTCCCGCAGGGAGTACGTGGCGTTCCGGATGCGGTCGGAGTCGTCCAGGCTCGAGCCGACGGCCCCGGCCATCGTGCCCATCGACGCCGCGAGCCACACGAGCCGCACGTAGTCGCGCACGCCGCCGGGCTGGTCGAGCTCCTCCTCCAGATACTCCACGGGGATGATCATGAGCGCGACCAGCAGCAGCGTGACGAAGAGCAGCACGTAGACGACGGTGCAGGCCAGACCGACGGTGAGCACGGTGGAGAGGTTGTCCAGCCGCGAGCTGTGCCGGTGGGTCGCACCGTGCGTCCACAGGCCGTTCGTGGTGACCAGCCACGCCACCAGCAGCACCACGGACAGCACGCTGACCGCCGCGAGCCGCACCGGGGACATCACGCTGGAGAGCACCCAGATGGAGCCGAAGAACACGCCGTAGGCACCGGCCGCGCTGGCCGAGGCGATCGTGAACGTCATGTCCCGCGGCATGAGCAGCGGCCGGTTGGCCATCACCATCCCGGCCAGCAGACGCAGCGTGCCCGTCCAGCCCTTCACGTACACCGTGGACGTGCGCCGGGACCCGCCGCCCATCCGGGTGGTCGTGGTCACGTCCGCGTCGACGTCGACCAGGGGGGCGATGCCCCGCAGTGCGGCCGTGTCGGGCTCGGGGGGCTCGTCCGTCGGGGACGGGCCGTCGTCCTCCTCCACCTCGCCGGACTCGTCGGAGGACTGCACGTCCAGCTCCCCGTCCGGCGGGTCCACGTGGGGGGCGGTGTCGATGTGCTCGACGATCCGCAGCACCGTCTCCCGCAGCCGGCGGGCCGGGGTGATGACCCCCAGCGCCGGGACGCACACGACGCCGACCCGCAGCTGCGGCACGACGTCCGCCACCACGCCGCGCCGGTCGTCGAACCGGGGCAGGTCGACGACGGCGACCACCGTGTCCCATCCCTGCCCGTCTGCGAGGGAGCGGACCGGCTCCTCCAGGACCATGCCCCCGGTCGCACCGACCGGCAGCGACTCCTGCCGCGTCTCGACCCGCCAGCCGCCGGGCTGCGGCAGGCGTTCGTCGAGCCGGTCCTCGACGTCCCCGGCGATGCGGCGCACGAGAGCCCACGGGGTGCCCGGGTCGGCCACGAGGCCGATGACGCGGGGGCCCGGGGCGTCGTCGCCGTCCTGCGGTGCATGCTCGGGCGGGGTGGGAGGCGATGCGGTCTCCATCGCGCCGAACCTACGCGGCGGGGCGGGCCGGCACCAGGGACGGGGCGCCGAGGCGGGTCGGTCGGCGCCCCCATGCAGCCTCAGTGGCCGGGGCCGGCGAGCAGGTGCGTCAGGGCCTGCAGCGCCGCGGCGACGGTGGCCTCCCGGATCGCGGCCCGGTCGCCGTCGAGCCGGAGGAGGATCGCGGTGGCCGCGCCGTCGCGCTCGCCGCCGAGCACGTCCAACGCGTTCGCGTCCGCGTCGGGCACGGCCAGGCCGAGCCACACGGTGCCCACCGGCCGGCCCTGGTGGGGCTCGGGCCCGGCGACGCCCGTGGTGGCCACGCCGACGTCGGCGCCCAGGGCCGCCCGGGCGCCGAGGGCCATCCGTCGGGCCACGTCCGCGTCCACCGCCCCGACCCGCGTGAGCAGGTCCTCGGGCACACCCAGCAGGCCGGTCTTCACGGCGTTCTGGTAGGCCACCACGCCACCGTGCAGCACGGCCGACGCCCCGGGGACGTCGGCCAGGCGCGCGGCCAGCAGGCCGGCGGTGAGGGACTCCCCCGTCGCCACCGTGCGGCCCGCGTGCGCGAGCGCGTGCACCACGTCCTGGGCGCCTGCCATGGTCATCGCCTCAGGCCCCCCGCTGGGCGGCGAGGGCGTCCCGCCGCAGGACCCACGCGTCCTTGACGTACTCCAGGCCGGTCAGCACCGTCAGCACGGTGGCGGCCCCGATGACCACCCAGCCGGCCCACGGCCACCAGCCGCCCACGACCGGGGCCAAGGGCAGGAGCAGCAGGCCGATGCCCACGGTCTGCAGCACGGTCTTGAGCTTGCCGCCGCGGCCGGCCGGCATCACGCCGTAGCGGATCACCACGAAGCGCATCAGGGTGATGCCCCATTCGCGCACCAGGATCACGATGGTCACCCACCACCACAGCTCCCCCAGCAGGGAGAACAGCACGAGGGCCGTGCCCGTGAGCAGCTTGTCCGCGATGGGGTCCGCGATCTTGCCGAAGTCGGTGATCAACCCGCGGGCGCGGGCGATGTCCCCGTCGAGCTTGTCGGTGTACATGGCCGCCGCGAACAGCGCCAGCGCGAGCCACCGGGCGACGAGCGAGTCACCGCCCCACGGCCCGCCGACCCACAGCGCCCAGGCGAAGAAGGGCACCATCAGGATGCGCACCGAGGTCAGGATGTTCGGCAGGTTCCAGGCGGACACGCGCTGCGCCCCGCCCGCCGCGCTCATCTGCCCGTCAGCTGCCACGCGTCCTCCGATCCCTCATCATCGTCCTCGTCGTTCCAGTCCACGGCGGCCGGGCGCGAGTCCAGGTCCTCCTGCACCAGGTCGCGCGGAGCGGCCGACGCCGAGGCGTCGCCGTCGCCGGTTCCGGCCGAGGCGTCGCCGTCGCCGGAGGTGGCCGAGGGCGGGGTGTCTCCGGAGATGGTGGCGAGCACGTCCGCGAGGTCGTCGGGCTTGACCAGCACGTCGCGGGCCTTGGAGCCCTCGGAGGGGCCCACGACGCCGCGGGACTCCATGAGGTCCATGAGGCGGCCGGCCTTCGCGAAGCCCACCCGCAGCTTGCGCTGCAGCATGGACGTGGAGCCGAACTGCGTGGTGACCACGAGTTCGACGGCCTGCAGGAGCAGGTCCAGGTCGTCGCCGATGTCCTCGTCGATGACCTTCTCGGTCTTCTCGGGGATCACGTCCGCGCGGTACTGGACCTGCATCTGCGACTTCACGTGCTCCACGACGGCGTGGATCTCGGACTCGTTGACCCACGCCCCCTGCACGCGCATGGGCTTGGACTTGCCCATCGGCAGGAACAGGGCGTCGCCCTGGCCGAGCAGCTTCTCCGCGCCGGGCTGGTCCAGGACCACGCGGGAGTCCGTGACCGACGACGTCGCGAACGCCATGCGCGAGGGCACGTTGGCCTTGATCAGGCCCGTGACCACGTCCACGGACGGCCGCTGCGTGGCGAGCACGAGGTGGATGCCGGCCGCACGGGCCAGCTGGGTGATGCGCACGATCGCGTCCTCGACGTCGCGCGGGGCGACCATCATCAGGTCCGCGAGCTCATCCACGATGACCAGCAGGTACGGGTACGGGCGCAGCACGCGCTTGGAGTCCGGCGGCAGCTTCACCTGGCCGGCCCGGACGGCCTTGTTGAAGTCGTCCACGTGCTTGTAGCCGAACGCCGCGAGGTCGTCGTAGCGGGTGTCCATCTCCTTGACGACCCACTGCAGCGCCTCGGCCGCCTTCTTCGGGCTCGTGATGATCGGGGTGACCAGGTGGGGCACGCCCTCGTACGCGGTGAGCTCGACGCGCTTGGGGTCCACCATCACCATGCGCACCTCGTCCGGGGTGGAGCGCATGAGGATCGAGGTGATCATCGAATTCACGAACGAGGACTTGCCGGCGCCGGTGGCGCCCGCCACGAGCATGTGGGGCATCTTCGCGAGGTTGGCCACCACGTAGCCGCCCTCCACGTCCTTGCCGACGCCCATCACCATCGGGTGGTCGGTGCGCTGGGCGGCCTGCGAGCGCAGGACGTCGCCGAGGGCCACGACCTCCTTGTCCGTGTTGGGGATCTCGATGCCGATCGCGCGCTTGCCCGGGATGGGGCTGAGGATCCGCACGTCCGAGGAGGCCACCGCGTACGCGATGTTCTTCTCCAGCGCCGTCACCTTCTCCACCTTGGTGCCGGGGGCGACCTCGACCTCGTAGCGCGTCACCGTCGGCCCGCGGGAGAACCCGGTGACCTGGGCGTCCACCTTGAACTCGGTGAACGTGGTGGTCAGCGCGGCGACGACCCGGTCGTTGGCCTCGGAGCGCTCCTTCGGCTGGGGCCCGGCCGGGAGCAGGGCCGACTGCGGCAGCGTGTAGGACACGTCCCCGCCCAGCTCGGACTGGGTGCCGCGGGCCGGCTCGGCGGTCACCGGCGGCACCGGCGCGGGGGTGCTGGCGGGCACGGCGGAGGACGACGACGGTGCGGCGGCCCCGGAGCCCTGACGTGGGGCGTCGTCCAGGGCGAACGGGGTGTCCTCCCCCGCGTCCTCCTCCGGGGCTGCGGCGGCCGGGGCGGCGGCCTCGCGCTGGGCGCGGGCGTGCTCGCGGACCTGCTCGAGGGCACGGTCCGCGGCCGTGGGCCGGCGCACTCCGGCGGGCGGCTGCGGCTCGGCGTCCGCGTCCTCGGGCGCGTCGTCCTCGTCCACCCACGGGTCGAAGTCGTCCGAGGCGTCCCGGCCCGCGTCCCGCGCGTCCGCGGCGGCCTGCTCGGAGTCGAACACGCCCTGCTCCCCGCGAGCGGCTCGCCGGGGGGCGGGCCGGGGCAGGACCTGGGTGGTCTCCGCCTCGGGGGCGGCGTGGGAGCCGACCTCGGCCTCGTGGATCACCGGGGAGTCGTAGGCGGTGCTGGCGGTGTGCTCCGGGGCGGCGTCGGCGGCCTGCTCCTCGCGTGCCCGGCGCCCGCCGAACAGGCGCGCGAACAGGCCGGGGCGGGAGGCCCCGGCGGCGTGGGCGCCGGCGGCCGGGCCGTCCAGGTAGGACTGGTCGTGGTCCGGGTGGGTGCGCCCGGTCTCCGCGTCCACGGAGAGCGGGGCGGCGAGGTCCTCGGCCTCGCGGCGCTCCTCACGGGCCCGGCGCCGCTCGGCACGGCGGGCGGCCCGCTGTTCGGAGGCGCCCTCGGGGTCCTGGCCCGTGAGCCAGTCGTAGCCGCCCGCGATCCGCTGCGGGATCGAGCCGACGGGCGTCGCGGTGAGCACGAGCACCGAGAAGAAGGCCAGCAGGATCATGAGGACCCAGACGGGCACGGGTGTCAGCAGGGAGGCCAGCGGCGCCGTCGCGAGGTAGCCGACCATGCCCCCGGCGCCGAGCATGTCCTCGAAGGCGTCGGCGGCCGAGGGCACGCCGCCCACGAGGTGGGCGATGCCGGAGCCCGCGACCGTGGCCATGAGCAGGCCGATGATGATGCGCCCGTTGGCGCGATGGTCCGTGGCGTGGCGGAAGCAGCGCACGGCCACGACGAGCAGGGCGATCGGCACCAGGAGGGCGAACCACCCGACGGTGCCGCCCACCACCCCGTGCACCACGCGGCCGACGGCGGTGCCGCGCAGGCCCCACCACTCCACGGCCGCGATCAGCGCGGCGAGCAGCAGCAGGACCAGGCCGGTGCCGTCACGGCGTTCCTCGCGGTCGATGCGCACGTCCGGGCCGAGCTTGCGGAAGCCGGCGCCGACCGGCGTGGCCAGCCCCATCCACAGGGTGTGCAGGGCGCGCAGGGGCGCGGCGGGCCGGTCGGCCTCGGGGACGGTCGCGGTCGACCCCTTCCGTCCGGAGCCTCGGCGTCCGGCGGAGCCGGAGCGGGACGTGGCGGAGGAGGACGACGAACGCGTGGGGGAAGTACGGGTCGCCATGCCCACCAAACTACCGCGAACCGCGGACACGGCAGGCATGGCGACCCGGAGGGGTCAGGCCTCCAGGACCACCGGGATGATCATCGGGCGGCGGCGCAGCTTGCGGTTGACCCACGTGCCGACGGTCCGGCGGACCACCTGCTGGAGCTGGTGGGCGGTGTGGTCCTTGCTGGACTGCACGGCCTCCTCGAGCGCCCGGACGATCTTCGGCTTGATCTCCTCGAACACCTTCTCGTCCTCGGCGACGCCGCGGGCGTGGACGTCCGGGCCGGACACGATCGCGCCGGTCTGCCGGTTGACCACGGTGATGATCGAGAGGAAGCCCTCCTCGCCCAGGACACGGCGGTCCTTGAGGTCCGAGTCGGAGATCTCGCCCACGGAGGAGCCGTCCACGTACACGTAGCCGCACTCCACCTCGCCGACGACCTTCACGAGACCGTCGGTCATGTCCACCACGGTGCCGTTGCCGGCCAGGATGACGTTCTCGGCCGGCACGCCGGTCTTCTCCGCGATCCGGCCGTTGGCGATCAGGTGGCGGGTCTCGCCGTGCACCGGCATCACGAACTCGGGCTCGACGATGTTGTAGCAGTACAGCAGCTCGCCCTCGGAGGCGTGGCCGGAGACGTGCACCTTGGCCATGCCCTTGTGCACCACGGTCGCGCCGAGCTTCATGAGCCCGTTGATCACGCGGAACACGGAGTTCTCGTTGCCCGGGATCAGCGAGGAGGCCAGCACGACGAGGTCGCCCTCCTCCAGCTGCACCTGGTGGTCGCCGTTGGCCATCCGGGACAGGGCCGCCATCGGCTCGCCCTGGGAGCCGGTGACCATCAGCACGATCTCGTCGTCGCGGTACTTGTCCACCTTGCGGATGTCCACGAGGATCCCGTTCGGCACGTTGAGGTAGCCGAGCTTCGCCGCGATGGTCATGTTGCGGATCATGGAGCGCCCGCCGAAGGCCACCTTGCGACCGTGCTTGTGGGCGGCGTCGAGGACCTGCTGCACGCGGTGCACGTGGGAGGAGAACGAGGCCACCACGATGCGGCGCTTCGCCGTGGCGAAGTAGCGCTCGAGGGTGGGGCCGATCTCCGCCTCCGTGGTGGTGAACCCCGGGACCTCGGCGTTCGTGGAGTCGGTCATGAACAGGTCCACGCCCTCCTCGCCGAGACGGGCGAAGGCGCGCAGGTCCGTGATGCGGCCGTCGAGCGGCAGCTGGTCCATCTTGAAGTCGCCGGTGTGCAGGATGGTGCCGGCGTCCGTGTGGATGGCGACGGCGAGCGCGTCCGGGATCGAGTGGTTCACGGCCACGAACTCGCACTCGAACGGGCCGAACTCGACGATGTCGTCTTCCTTGACCACGCGGGTGCGCGGCTTGATCCGGTGCTCCTCGAGCTTGGCCTCGATCAGGGCGAGCGTCAGCTTGGAGCCGATCACGGGGATGTCGTCGCGCAGGCGCAACAGGTACGGCACGGCGCCGATGTGGTCCTCGTGGCCGTGGGTCAGGACGATGCCGACGACGTCGTCCACGCGGTCCCGGATGTAGTCGAAGTCCGGCAGGATCAGGTCGACGCCGGGCTGGTGCTCCTCGGGGAAGAGGACGCCGCAGTCGACGATGAGGATCTTGCCGTCGATCTCGAAGGTGACCATGTTGCGGCCGACCTCCTCGAGGCCGCCCAGCTGGACGATGCGGCAGGTGCCCCGCTTGAGCTTGGGCGGGGTGGACAGGCGGGTGCCTGCGGTCATGGAACGGGTCCCTTCTAGAAGGTGATGCCGGCCTCCGCGAGGTCGGCTCGGATGACGGAGAGCTCGTCCCGCGTGGCCTGGACGAGGGGCAGCCGCACGGCTGCGGACGGGATGACGCCCTGGGCGGCGAGGACGGCCTTCGCGGCCACCGCGCCCTGGACATGGGTCATGATGCCGCGCTGGACGGGGTCCAGCGCGAAGTGGTGATCACGGGCACCGGCCAGGTCGCCTGCGTGGACGGCGTCCACGAGCTGGCGGTACAGCTCGGGGGCCGCGTGCGCGGCCACCGAGACGACCCCCACGGCGCCGAGCGCCATGAGCGGCAGGGTCGCGCCGTCGTCGCCGGAGTAGAGGTCGAGGTCCGTGTGCGCCAGGACGGTCGTGGTGGACTGCAGGTCCCCCTTCGCGTCCTTGAGCGCACGGATGTTGGGATGCTGCGCGAGCGCGATCAGCGTCTCGGGCTCGATCGGCATCACGGAGCGGCCCGGGATGTCGTAGAGCATGATCGGCAGGTCCACGCCGTCGGCCACGGTCTCGAAGTGCGCGCGGATGCCGGCCTGGTTGGGCTTGTTGTAGTACGGGGTGACGAGCAGCAGCCCGTCCACGCCCGTCTCGGCCGCGCGGCGGGACAGCTCGAGGGTGTGCGCCGTGTCGTTGGTGCCGGTGCCGGCCACGACCCTGGCGCGGTCCCCCACGGCCTCGACGACGGTGCGGAACATCGCCACGTTCTCGTCGTCCGTGAGCGTGGAGGTCTCGCCGGTGGTGCCGGTGACCACGAGGCCGTCGGCCCCGCGGTCCACCAGGTGCTCGGCCAGCGCGGCGGCCGCCTCGAGGTCCACGGCGCCCTCGTCCGTCATGGGGGTGACCATGGCGGGCACGACCGTGCCGAAGAGCAGCTCGGAGGGGATGACGGCGGAACGGACGGCACTCATGGGCCCCACCCTACCTGCGAGACTGGGGGCCCGCGCCGTCCGTGGCCCCTCCGCGACGCGCGGCGACCCGAGAGGAGCCCGCCCTGCGTCCCGCCCCGCCCCCCGCCGCCGTCCGCCCGGACCGGCCCGCGCGTCGCCGGCTGCCCGGCGTCGACGCGGCCCGCGCGATCGCCCTGCTCGGCATGATCACCGTCCACGTCCTCGACCCGGTGACGGCGGACGGGGCGCCGCACCCGGCGTTCCTGTGGTTCGCCGGACGCGCCTCGGTGCTGTTCGTCCTGCTGGCCGGAGTCGGGCTGGCCCTGTCCACGGGGGGCGCGACGCCGGCCACGGGGGTCCGGCGCGCGGCGCTGCGCCGCCGGATCGCCCGACGGGCGGGCCTGCTGTTCGTGCTCGGGCTCGCGTGCGGGACGCTCGGCGTCCCCGTGGCCGTCATCCTGTGCCACTACGCCCTGCTCTTCCTGCTCGCGCTGCCCCTGCTGGGCCTGCGCGCCCGCGCCCTGGGCCTGATCGCGGGGGCGTGGCTCGTGCTCGGGCCGGTGCTGGTGTTCGCGGTGGTCGCGGCCGCGCAGGCCGCCGTGGGGCGTCAGGAGTTCTTCGTGGGCGGGCGGCTCTGGCTCTCCCCCGGCCCCGCGGACCTGCTGCGTCCCGGGCTGCTGCTGGCCGATCTCACGGTCACGGGCTACTACCCCGTCCTGTCCTGGGGCGCGTTCCTCGTGCTGGGGCTGGCCCTGGGGCGGCTGCCGCTGGACCGTCGCCGCGTGGCCGCCGGGATCCTCGGCGGCGGGGCCACGGCGTGGGCGGCGGCCGGCGTCGTCGGTGCGGCGGTGCTGCGGGCCCCGGGCACGGTCGGGCGGGTCGCCGCGGCGATCGGCACGGACCCGGTCGAGACGGCGCTCACGCTGCGCACGGGCGAGCCGCGGCTCGCGCTGCTGATCCCGGATCCGCTGTGGCTCGCCCTGCCGACCCCGCACTCCGGGTCCGTGGTGGCCGCCGTGCTTGCGGCGGGCTGGGCCTGCGCCGTGCTGGGCGCCTGCCTGCTGGCCCGGCCGCTGGTCGGGCACGCCGCGCTGCGCCCGCTCGTGGGTGCGGGGCGCATCCCGCTCACGCTCTACGTGGGGCACCTCGTGGTGCTCGCGCTCGTGGACGCGACCGGACTCGATCCGGCCGACGGGGCGCTGCTCACCGCCCTCGTCGTGCTGAGCCTCGCGGCCGGGCTGGCCGCCGAGCTCAGCGGCCGACGGGGTCCGCTCGAAGCCGTGATGGCCCGGCTCTCCCGGACGGGTGGGGAACGGGCCGTCGGAGGGCGCTGAGCGACGCGTGGGCCGCGTCAGCCGGCGCGGTGCAGGCGGACGGCCTCCCGGGCCGCCTCGCGGGCGCGGCGGCGGTCGCCCGAGGCGTCGTAGGCCAGGGCGAGGCGGTAGCGGGCGCGCCAGTCGCGCGGTGCGGCCTCGGCCTCCACGCGGTACAGCTCGAACTGGGCGTCGGCGGCCTCCCGGTCGATCCGGCCGCCGGGCGAGCGCGGCAGGTCGTCCTCCGGCAGCCCGCCCTCGGCCTCGAGCTGGTCGGCCAGGCGTTCGGTCTGGCGCCCGAACCACACCTCGCGGGCCAGGACGGCCACGGTCACCAGCACCACGAGGATGACGCCCGCGCCGATCGCCTTGGCCAGTGGCTGCGGGGCGCGCACCAGCGCGACGGACGCGTTGAGGGCGAACCCGGCGAACAGCAGCACGAGCAGGCACACGAAGCCGACCCACACCTTGCTCATCACGGTCGAGCGGCGGGCACGGACGGCGGGCGCGGGCGGGCCCACGGCGCCGTCGTCGGGGGTGCGGGAGGGCTCAGCCAAGGTCCAGGTATCCGTCCAGTCCATAGGTCAGACCCGGGCGGGAGGCCACGGTCCGCAGGCCGAGGACGACGCCGGGCATGTAGGCCCCGCGGTCGAACGCGTCGTGCCGGACCACGAGCTGCTCGCCCGGCCCGCCCAGCAGCACCTCCTGGTGCGCCTCCAGGCCGCGCAGGCGCACCGCGTGCACGTGCACGCCGTGGACGACGGCGCCGCGCGCGCCGTCCGGGTCGTGCTCGGTGGCGTCCGGGGAGACGGGCACGCCGGCCGCGTCCCGGGCCGCGCCGATGAGCTCGGCGGTCCGCACGGCCGTGCCCGACGGGGCATCCACCTTGTCCGGGTGGTGCAGCTCGACGAGCTCGACGGACTCGAAGTACCGCGCCGCCTGCGCGGCGAACGCCGAGGCCAGCACCGAGCCGACCGAGAAGTTCGGGGCGATCAGCACGCCCACCCCCGGGTGCTCAGCCAGCTGCGCCTCGAGGCGCTCGCGGCGCTCGGGCACCCAGCCCGACGTGCCGACGACCGTGTGCAGCCCGTGCTCCACGGCGAAGGCCACGTTCTCGGGCGAGGCGTCCGGGACCGTGAGGTCCAGGACGTGGGTGGCGCCGGCGTCGAGCACCGCGTCCAGGCGGTCCTGCGAGCCGAGCTCGGCCACGAGCTCCAGCCCCTCGGCCGCTCGCACCGCGGGCACCGCGTGGCGGCCCATGCGGCCACGGGCGCCCAGGATCGCGACGCGCGGGACGTCGTCGGGAGCGGACACGGCGGAGGGGGTGCGGGTCTCGGTCATGGCCTCCAGCCTACGCGGCCCGCCCCGGCGGCCGTGGCCGAGGTCAGGCCGGGGCGACGACGACGCGCGCCCGGTCCCCCGCGGCCAGGCGCGCGGCCACGGCCCGGACCTGGCCGGCGTCGACCTCGCGGACCCGGGCGAGGGAGGCCGCCAGGTCCACGTACTCCCCCGTGACCAGCTCGGCCCGTCCCAGCCGGGACATGCGGGCGCCCGTGGACTCCATGCCCAGCACGGTGCCGCCGCAGATCTGCCCGTGGGCGCGCGCGAGCTCCTCCCCGGTGACGTCGGCCTCGGCCATCCGGTCCAGCTCGGCCTCCATCAGCGCGGCCACCTCGTCCACCCGGTCCGGCTGGCAGCCCGCGTACAGGCCCCAGTAGCCGGCGTCGGAGTACCCGGCGGAGAACGAGTAGGTGTTGTAGGCCAGGCCGCGGCGCTCGCGGATCTCCTGGAACAGCCGCGAGGACATGCCCCCGCCCAGGACGGACTGCATGACGCCCAGGGCGAAGCGGTCCGGGTCCGTGGTGGACAGCGAGCGGCCGCCGACGAGGACGTTGGCCTGCTCGACCGCCTTGGTGACGGTGTGCGTGCCGGTCCGCACCCGCGAGGCCGCGGCCCCGGCGGTGTCCACGGCACGACGCGGGGCGGGCAGGGCCCCCTGGGTGAGCTCCCAGCCCGAGGCGCGCAGGGCGGCGAGGACGAGGCGGCAGACCTCGTCGTGGTCGAGGTGGCCGGCGGCGGTGACGACGAGCTCGTCCGGGCGGTACCAGTGCGTGTAGTGCCCCACCACATGGTCGCGGGTGACGGCCCGGATCGTCTCGGGCGTGCCGCCGATCGGCCGGCCGAGGGGGTGGCCGTCCAGCATGACCTCGGCGAGCTTCTCGTGGGCCACGTCCACGGGGTCGTCCGCGTCCATGGCGAGCTCCTCGAGGATCACGCCGCGCTCGGTCTCGAGCTCGTCCGGGTCGATCAGGGAGGAGGTGAGCATGTCCGTGAGGACCTCCACGGCCATCGGCAGGTCCTCGTCCAGCACGCGGGCGTGGTAGACGGTGGACTCCTTGGCCGTGCCGGCGTTGGACTCCCCGCCCACGCGGTCGAAGGCGGCCGCGATGTCCATCGCGGTGCGCGTGGGAGTGCCCTTGAAGAGCAGGTGCTCGAGGAAGTGCGTGGCGCCGTAGCCCTCGGGCGACTCGTCACGGGACCCGACGGCCACCCAGTAGCCGATGGTCACCGAGCGCTGGTCCGGCATGGCCTCGGTGAGCACGCGGACGCCGCCGGGCAGCACGGAGCGGCGCACCACGGAACCGTTGCCCTCGTCCGCCAGCACGCCGTCGAAGTCCAGGGGGATCTCACGGTGAACACTCATGACGGCCATTCTCGCCCATGCGCGACGACGGCGCCGCACCACTCGCGGGGAGGGTGCGGCGCCGTCGTGGTCACCGGGCCGGGCGGGGCGGATCAGGCCTCGATCTGCGAGGACTCGATCGCGTCCGCGGTCTCGGCCAGGGCGTCGGACTCCGCCACCACCGGGGAGAGGGACAGCTTGCCGCGGTCGTCGATCTTGGTGATCTCGACCTGGACCTTCTGGCCCACGCCGAGCACGTCCTCGACGTCGTCCACGCGCTTGCCCTCGTTGAGCTTTCGCAGCTCGGAGATGTGCAACAGGCCGTCCTTGCCCGGGGTGAGCGAGACGAACCCGCCGAACGTGGTCAGCTTCACCACGGTGCCGAGGTAGCGCTCACCGACCTCGGGGACCTGCGGGTTGGCGATCGCGTTCACCGCGGAGCGCGCGGCCTCGGCCGAGGCGCCGTCGGTGGCGCCGATCAGCACGGTGCCGTCGTCCTCGATGGTGATGTCCGCGCCCGTGTCGTCCTGGATCTGGTTGATCATGGCGCCCTTGGGGCCGATGACCGCGCCGATCTTGTCCACCGGGATGCGCACGGAGATGATCCGCGGGGCGGTGGGGGCCATCTCGTCCGGGGCGTCGATGGCGGCGTTCAGCACGGACAGGATGTGCAGGCGCGCCTCGCGGGCCTGCGTCAGGGCGGCGGCCAGCACGGAGGCCGGGATGCCGTCCAGCTTGGTGTCCAGCTGGATCGCGGTGACGAACTCCGCGGTGCCGGCCACCTTGAAGTCCATGTCGCCGAACGCGTCCTCGGCGCCGAGGATGTCGGTCAGGGCCGCGTACTGGGTCTGGCCGTCCACCTCGGCGGAGACCAGGCCCATGGCGATGCCGGCCACGGGCGCACGCAGCGGCACGCCCGCGTTCAGCAGGGACAGGGTGGAGGCGCAGACGGAGCCCATCGACGTCGAGCCGTTGGAGCCGAGGGCCTCGGAGACCTGGCGGATCGCGTAGGGGAACTCCTCGCGGGCCGGCAGCACGGGCACGAGGGCGCGCTCGGCGAGGGCGCCGTGGCCGATCTCGCGGCGCTTCGGGGAGCCCACGCGGCCGGTCTCGCCGGTGGAGTACGGCGGGAAGTTGTAGTGGTGCATGTACCGCTTGGCCGTCTCCGGCGCCAACGAGTCGATCTGCTGCTCCATCTTGAGCATGTTCAGCGTGGTGACGCCCATGATCTGGGTCTCGCCGCGCTCGAAGATGGCGGAGCCGTGCACGCGGGGCAGGACCTCCACCTCCGCGGTCAGCTTGCGGATGTCCGTCAGGCCGCGGCCGTCGATGCGCACCTGGTCGGTGAGGATGCGGCGGCGCACGATCTGCTTGGTGAGGGAGCCGTAGGCCTTGGCGATCTCGCCCTTGCGCTCGGCGAAGTCCTTGCCCTCGCCGGCGAGCTCCTCGAGCACCTCGAGCAGGTAGGCGTCCGAGGCCGACTCGCGCTCCTGCTTGTCGCCGATGGAGAAGATCTCGGTCAGGCGGTCCGTGGCGAGCTTCTCGACGGCGGCGTAGGCGTCGTCCTGGTAGTCCTGGAACACGGGGACGTCCACCGGGTCCTTGCCGGCGCGCTTGACCAGGTCGGCCTGGGCCTCGCACAGGGCGCGGATGAAGGGCTTGGCGGCCTCGAGGCCCTCGGCCACGATCTCCTCGGTGGGCGCCTGCGCGCCGCGCTCCTTGACCAGGGTCCAGGAGTCCGGGGTCGCCTCGGCCTCGACCATCATGATGGCGACGTCGTCGCCCACCACACGGCCGGCCACGGCCATGTTGAACACGGCGCCCTCGAGCTGGGAGTGCTTCGGGAACGCGACCCACTGGCGCGTGCCGGAGCCGTCGTCCATGAGGGCCATGCGCACGCCGCCGATGGGACCGGAGAACGGCAGGCCGGACAGCTGCGTGGACAGGGAGGCGGCGTTGATGGCCACCGTGTCGTAGATCTCGTCCGGGGCGATCGAGGTGACGGTCACGACGACCTGGACCTCGTTGCGGATGCCCTTGACGAACGCCGGGCGCAGCGGGCGGTCGATCAGGCGGCAGGTGAGGATCGCGTCCGTGGACGGGCGGCCCTCGCGGCGGAAGAACGAGCCGGGGATGCGGCCCGCGGCGTACATGCGCTCCTCGACGTCCACGGTCAGCGGGAAGAAGTCGAAGCCCTCGCGGGGCGACTTGCCGACGGTGGTGGCGGACAGCATCGACGTCTCCTCGTCGAGGTAGACCATGGCGGCGCCGGCGGCCTGCTGGGCGAGGCGCCCGGTCTCGAAGCGGACGGTGCGCTTGCCGTACGAGCCGTTGTCGATGACGGCCTCGGCGAAGGTGATCTCAGGACCCTCCATGAGGGCCTCCTTTCAGGTGGACGGCGCCGCAGGCGTCCCTGTCCCCCTGGTCTTCGATCGAGGCCCTCGGCATCCCGCCGTGCGGCGGGGTCCGGGAGCCACTGTCGAGGACCGCGAGCGATGGGCGCGGAGCCGTCGGGTGTGTCGATGATGCGGGGATGCGCGCCATGGCGCGCCGGAGTGCCGCAGGCTGCGGCGATCTCTCCCCCGGGACACACTACGTGCGTCCGGGGGCAGACGAAAGGCGGCGCCGGCGCTCGCGGGTCTCCCGCGGGCTCCGGCGCCGCCTCCTCAGGTCACTTGCGCAGGCCGAGGCGCTCGATCAGCGCGCGGTAGCGCTCGATGTCGACCTTCTGCAGGTAGCCGAGCATGCGACGACGGCGACCGACCAGGGCCATCAGGCCGCGACGGGTGTGGTGGTCGTGCTTGTGCTCCTTGAGGTGCTCGGTCAGGTCCTTGATGCGGCGGGACAGGACCGCGATCTGCACCTCGGGGGAACCGGTGTCGCCCTCGTGGGTGGCGTACTCCTTGATGATCTGCTGCTTGACAGCGGGATCCAGGGCCATGGTGGGCCTCCTTCACTTCGGTACCGCGAACACGGGCCGCGCCCCGCCGGGGCGGACGACGCGGGGCCCACCCCACCGCGGACTGCAGGGAGGCCGAGGGTCGAGTCTACCGCATCGCCTACCCTGGCCCGGTGAGCACCCCACCGGTCCCCCACTCCCCGGCCCCGTCGTCGTTCCCCCTCCGGCCGCCCGCGCCGCCCCTGGATCTGCCGCTGATCGGCCACGGCTACCCCGCGCTGCTGCGCACGCCGCGGGCCCGATGGTGGAACCCGCTCGCGTCCTTCGGCCTCGTGCTGGCCGGCCTGGTGGGCCTCCTCGTGCTGGGGGGCGTGCTGGGCGCTCTCGCCCTGATCGCCACGTCCGGGCCCGCGCTGCTCGGCGCGGCCGACCCGACGGACGTGACCGACCTCGACCTGTACTCCGCGCCCATGGTGCTGCTGAACAACCTCCTGCTCGCCGCGCTGATCGGGGTCGCGCTGCTGGCCGTGGCGCTGGGCCACCCCGTCGCCGCCCGCTTCGTCCACTCGGTCGAGGGCCGCGTGCGCTGGCGCTGGCTGGCGCGCTGCGTCGTCGTGCTGACGCCGCTGTTCCTCGCCTACGTGCTGGGCGCGTGGGCCCTCGACGGCGCCCCCACGGCCCCGCGCGCGCAGGACTGGGTCTGGCTGCTCGTCATGGCGTTCGTGCTCACCCCGTTCCAGGCCGCGGGCGAGGAGTACCTGTTCCGCGGGTGGCTGCTGCTGGCCGTCGGCACGTGGATCCGCCGGCCGGTCGTGGCCGCCGCGGTCACCGCGGTGCTCTCGGCGGCGACCTTCTCGCTCGCCCACGGCTCGCTCGACCCGTGGATCCTGCTGGACCTCGCCGCGTTCGCCGTCGCCGCCGTCCTGCTCACGTGGCGCACGGGCGGGCTCGAGGCCGCCGTCGCCCTCCACGTGGTCAACAACGTGGTGATCATCGCCGTCGGCACGCTCGTGGGCACCGTCGAGGACAGCTACGTGGGCGCGGAGACCGCCGGCTCCCCGGCGGCCACGCTGCTCTCGGTGGCGGTGGTCGCGGTGGCCACGGCGCTGCTGCTCTGGCAGGCGCGGCGGGCCGGGATCGCCCGGACGGTCCCGGTCACCGTGGGCGCCCGCCCCTGACCGGCGCCGCCCACCAGGCCACCGTCACGTAGGGCACCTGCAGGACCGCGTCCGCCGCATGGCCCAGGTGCTCGTGCAGGTACCAGTCGAGGTTGGCCGTCATCCGGGACCGGATCCGCTCGTCCGCGCGTAGCCAGTACGAGCGCGAGGCCATGAGCCCGTGCAGCCCCGCCGCGGTCATGGGCTGCGTCCACGCCCAGCGCGCGTGCTCCTCCGCCCCGAACGGGGCGGCGAACCGGCGCTGCTCCGGCCGGGCGGCGTGCACGTCCCCGGCGTGCATGATCCGGGTGAGACGGTGCACCCACGGCACCGCCGTGTCGAGCTGGTTCCACACCGCGGCCAGGCGCCCGCCCGGGCGCAGCACCCGTGCGGCCTCCGCGCTCGCCGCGGCCGGGTCCATCCAGTGCCATGCCTGGGCCGCCACCACGACGTCGGCGCTCGCCGCCGGCAGGCCCGTGGCCTCGCCCGTGCCCGGCACGGCGCGCACCCGCCCGCCCGTGCCGGCCGCGACCTCGCGTTCCAGGACGGCGCGCATCGACGCCGACGGCTCGAGGGCCGTCACCGTCCGCACCCGGTCCGCCGGGCGGGCCGCGAGCAGCCGGGTGAACAGTCCCGTCCCGGCCCCGAGCTCCACCACGTCCGCGCCGTCGGCGGTGCCCGCCAGGACGCGGTCCACCGCGGCGGCCGGGTAGGAGGGGCGGACGGCGTCGTAGTGCTCCCCGCCGGTCTCGAAGGGGTTGGGCCCGGCCCGACGGGCCCGGGCCGGGCGCCCCGGCAGGTTCGGCACAGCGGGGGGAGCGCCCGGCTCCGGGGCGCTCACCGGTCGGAGGGGGTCGTGGCCAGGATCGCCCGGGCCTCGTCCACGTCCTGCGTGATCTGCGCCACGAGCTTCTCGACGCCCTCGTAGGCGACCATCCCGCGCAGCCGGGCCACGAACTCCACCTCGATGTGCTGGCCGTACAGGTCGAAGTCCTCCACCCGCTCGTCGTGGCGGTCGATCACGTGTGCCTCCACCACGCGGGAGACGTCCTCGAACGTGGGGTTCGAGCCGATGGAGATCGCGGCCGGCCACACCCCGCCGTGCGCGTCGTGCACCCAGCCGGCGTAGACGCCGTCGGCCGGGATCATGCCCTGCACATCCGTCTCGAGGTTCGCCGTGGGGAAGCCGAGCTCGCGGCCGCGCGCGAACCCGTGCACCACCTCGCCGGCGAGCACGTGGTGCCGGCCGAGCACGGCCGCGGCCTGGGCGACGTCGCCCGCGGCCAGGGCCTCCCGCACCCAGGTCGAGGAGCAGCGGCGCTCCGGCTCGGCCCCGTGTTCGGCGGGGAACTCCTCGACGGCCTCGACCTCGAAGCCGTAGCGGGCCCCCAGGCGCACCATCTCCGCGACGTCGCCGGTGTTGCCCCGGCCGAAGCGCACGTCGTGCCCCACGACCACGACGGCGGCGTGCAGCCCGTGCACGAGCATGCCGCGGACGAACTCCTCCGGGGACTGGTCCGCGAACTCGAGGGTGTAGCGCTGCAGGAGCACCGCGTCCAGACCCGCCTCGTCCAGGAGGACGACCCGCTGCTCGGGGCTGATGATGTCCACGTGGGGCACCTCGGGATGGTGCACGGCGCGCGGGTGCGGGGTGAAGGTCACGGCCACGGCCAGGGCGTCGCGGGCCCGCGCCAGCTCGACGACCCGGCGCAGCACCTCCCGGTGGCCGCGGTGCACGCCGTCGAAGTTGCCCAGGGTGACCACGGTGCGCGGCAGGTCCGTGGGGACCTCGTCCAGGCTGTTCCAGACCCGCATCAGAGCGCCCCCGCCTCGGCCGGGCGGGCGGGGCGGTGCGTCAGCAGCCAGATCAGGCCGACCACCGGCAGCACGAGCGGCACGTAGCCGTAGCCCGCGCCGAACCGGGACCACACGGTGTCGTGGGCGAACATCCCCGGATCCAGGACGGTCCACAGGCCCACGCCCACCACGCCGGCCAGCTCCACGAGCACGGCGCCCAGCGCCACGGCCCAGGCGCGCGCGCCGGAGCGGGCGAGCGCGAACGTCGCCACGATGTACACGACCGCCGCGACCGCGGAGAGCGTGTACGCCACGGGGGCGGCGTCGAACTGCGTGAGGATCTGGAAGAGGCTGCGCGCGCTCGCCGAGAGGGCGAACACCGCGTAGACCATGACGATGATCCGGCCGAGACCCTGGTTGCGCGCGGGGGCGCCGTCGCTGGGTGCCATGTCCATCCTCCTCACCACTGCCCGAACCAGATGACCTGCATGCGGTGCAGCATCACGGCGATCGTGGGCCCGACCACGGCCAGCACGAGGTTGGACCACCGGGTCTTGTCCGTGACGGCCCAGCCCACGGCGATCACCGGCACGATCAGGGCGGTGAGGATGTAGCCCCAGAACTCCCAGCCGGGGCCGTTCAGGGTGTCCCCGCCGAGCTGGCGGACGGCGGCGGCCGCCGCATAGACGAGCGTGAACAGCTCGACGGCGGCCACCGAGAGGATCGAGGCGTCCGCGGGGTGGCGGCGGATCGCCGTCATCACCACGCAGACGACGAACGAGACGGCACCGATCACCAGTCCCGTCCAGAACCAGGCGTCGAGGATCATGCGGTCCTTCCCTGTCCCGGCCCCTCGGCCGGGGCGAACACGAGCTGGGGCTTGGCGACGTCGGCGCCGCGGCGGCGCACGTCGGAGACGAGGGCGATGACGCGGCCGTCCGGCGCGCGCCCGGCGACGAGCGTCTCACCCGTGCCGGTGGGCGCCACGACCCGCCCGAAGGCAAGCTCGTGGGCCTCGTGCTCCGTCAGCTCGCGCACCGGGAAGAGCCCGGCGGCGGCCTCGGAGAGCTCGGTCATCGCGAACCGCTCCGCGAGGGCCTCGAGCGAGAGCGCGTCGGCCACGTCGAACGGGCCGACGGCGGTGCGGCGCAGCGCCGTCAGGTGCCCGCCGGTCTCGAGGGCCTCGCCCAGGTCGCGGGCGAGCGCCCGGATGTAGGTCCCGGACGAGCAGCGCACGGTGACGTCGAGGTCGACCAGCCGGCCGCCGTCGAGCCGGCGCAGCTCGTGCACCGTGAACTCGTGCACGGTGACGGGGCGGGCGTCGAGGGTGACGTCCTCTCCCGCGCGGACGCGATCGTAGGCGCGCCGGCCCGCCACCTTGACGGCGGAGACGGCCGAGGGCGCCTGCAGGATCTCGCCCGTGAGGGCGGCGACCTGCTCGGCCACGCGCTCGGGCGTGACGGCGTTGGCCAGCCGGGTCTGCACGACCTCGCCCTCCGCGTCGTCCGTGACGGTCGACTGCCCGAGCCGGATCGTGGCCGTGTACGTCTTGTCCGTGCCCGTGATGGCGGTCAGCAGGCGCGTGGCCTTGTTGACGCCGACCACGAGCAGGCCCGTGGCCATGGGGTCCAGGGTGCCGGCGTGGCCCACCTTGCGGGTGCCCGCCAGCCGGCGGACCCGCCCGACGACGTCGTGCGAGGTCCACCCCTGCGGCTTGTCCACGAGGACGACCCCCGACGCCTCCGTTCCCGGCGCGTCGGGGGCCTGTCCCCCGGTGCTGCGTGCGCTCACCGTGCCGCGGGCCTCAGGCGCGCGGGGCGTCGTCGGCGTCGGCGTCCGGCTCCGCGGTGCGGTACGGGTCCGCGTCACCGGCGTACGACGCGCCCTCGCGCGCCTTCGCCAGCTCGGCGTCCCGCTCCTTGGCCGCGCGGAGGACGTCCTCCAGGTGTGCGGCCGCCTCGGGGACGGTGTCCGCCACGAACTCGAGGGTGGGCACCAGGCGGATGGTGAGCCCGCGGCCCACCTCGCGGCGCAGGATGCCGCGGTTGTCCTGGATGCCCTCGTGGGCGGCGGCCACCGTGGCCTCGTCGCCCAGGACGGTGTAGTAGACGGTGGCGTGCTGCAGGTCGTTGGTCACGCGGACCTCCGTCACGGTGACGGGCTCCACGCGATCGTCCTTGACGCCGCGGCGCAGCGCCTCGGCCACGAGGACCTTGATGCGCTGGGCCAGGCGGCCGGCGCGTGCCGGATCGGCCATGGTGCGGTTCCTTCCGGTGGTGATGGTTCAGAGGGTGGGACGCGGAAGGCGGGGGCCCGTGCGGGCCCCCGCCCCGGCCGTCAGACGCGCGGCTTCTCCTGCATCTCGAAGGTCTCGATCACGTCGCCCTCCTTGATGTCGTTGAAGCTGCCCAGGCCGATGCCGCACTCGTAGCCCTCGCGGACCTCCGTGGCGTCGTCTTTGAAGCGGCGCAGCGACTCGATCTTGAGGTGATCGGAGACCACCACGCCGTCGCGCACCAGGCGGGCCTGGGCGTTGCGGCGGATGAGGCCCGAGCGCACGAGCGAACCGGCGATGTTGCCCCACTTGGAGGAGCGGAACACCTCGCGGACCTCGGCCGAGCCGAGCTCGACCTCCTCGTACTCCGGCTTCAGCATGCCCTTGAGCGCGTTCTCGATGTCGTCGATCGCGTCGTAGATCACGCTGTAGAAGCGCATGTCCACGCCCTCGCGGTCGGCCAGGTCGGCGACCCGCTCGGCGGGGCGCACGTTGAAGCCGATGATGATGGCGTTGTCCACGGTCGCCAGGTTCACGTCATTCTGCGTGATGGCGCCGACGCCGCGGTGGATGACGCGCAGCTGCACCTCGTCCTCGCCGACCTCGATCTTGAGCAGCGAGTCCTCGAGCGCCTCGACGGCACCGGACGCGTCGCCCTTGATGATGAGGTTGAGCGTGTCCAGCTTGCCCTCGGCCACGGCCTGGTCGAAGTCCTCCAGGGTGATGCGCTTGCGGCGCTTGGCCAGCTGGGCGTTGCGGTCCGCGGCCTCGCGCTTCTCCGCGATCTGGCGGGCGGTGCGCTCGTCGTCGGTGACGAGGAACGAGTCGCCGGCACGCGGCACCGCGGACAGGCCGAGCACCTGGACGGGACGCGACGGATCGGCCGCCTCCACGGCGTTGCCGTTCTCGTCGAACATGGCGCGCACACGGCCGTGGGCGGAGCCCACCACCATGGTGTCGCCCACGCGCAGCGTGCCGGTCTGCACCAGCACGGTGACGACGGCGCCGCGGCCCTTGTCGAGGTTGGCCTCGATGGCCACGCCGCGGGCGGCCTTGTGCGGGTTCGCCCTGAGCTCGAGGGCGGCGTCCGCGGTGAGCAGGATCGCCTCGAGCAGCTTGTCGATGTTGATGTTGCTGCGCGCGGAGACGTCCACGAACATCGTGTCGCCGCCGTACTCCTCGGGCACGAGGCCGTATTCGGTGAGCTGACCGCGGATCTTGTCTGGGGCGGCGGTGTCCTTGTCGATCTTGTTGACCGCCACCACGATCGGCACGCCGGCCGACTGGGCGTGGTTGAGCGCCTCGACGGTCTGCGGCATGACGCCGTCGTCGGCCGCCACCACCAGCACGGCGATGTCGGTGACCTTCGCACCGCGGGCACGCATGGCGGTGAACGCCTCGTGACCCGGGGTGTCGATGAAGGTGAGGCGACGCTGCTCGCCCTCGTGCTCCACGGGCACCTGATAGGCGCCGATGTGCTGGGTGATGCCGCCGGCCTCGCCCTCGATGACGTTCGAGGAGCGGATGGCGTCCAGCAGACGCGTCTTGCCGTGGTCCACGTGACCCATGACGGTGACGACCGCGGGGCGCGGCTCGAGGTCGGCCTCGTCCTCGTTGGCCTCCTCGGCCTCGAGGTCGATGTCGAAGGCCTCCAGCAGCTCCTTGTCCTCGTCCTCCGGGGACACGATCTGGACCTTGTAGCCCAGCTCGTCGCCGAGCAGCTGGAAGGTGTCCTCGTCGAGGGACTGGTTGGCCGAGGCCATCTCGCCGAGGGTGAAGAGCACCTTCACCAGGTCGGCGACGTCGGCGCGGATCTTCTCGGCGAAGTCGGCCAGGGACGCACCGCGGCGCAGACGCAGGACCGTGGTGCCGTCGCCCTTGGGGACCTTGACGCCGCCGATCTCACGCGTGTGCTGCTGCTCGAACTCCTGGCGCTTCGCGCGCTTCGACTTGCGTCCCTTGCGCGGGCCGCCGCCGCGCCCGAAGGCGCCCTGGGCGTTGCCACGACCGCCACGGCCGCCCGGGCCGCCGGGACGACCCGGACCGCCGCCGGGGCCGCCGCCCGGACGGCCACGGCCGCGGGCCGGCTGCGGGGCCGGGGTGATCTGCTTGGGCATCATGCCCGGGTTCGGACGCGGCCCACCGGGGCGGGGGCCACCGGCGCCCGCGGCCGGGCGCGGACCGCCCGGACGGGGGCCGCCGGCGCCGGCCGGCGGACGGGGGCCGCCCGGACGAGGCGCGCGGTCCTCACGACCGGAGCGCATGCCCTGCGAGGGGGCGAACGGGTTGTTGCCCGGGCGCGGAGCACCGCCACGGCCGCCCGGGCGGGCGCCCGGACGAGACCCGGCGGAACCGCCCTTGGGGCTGAACGGGTTGTTGCCGGGACGCGGGGCGCCCGGCTTGGGCGCGGAGGCACCCGGCTTGGGCGCGGCGGCGCCCGGCTTCGGCGCGGCCGACCCCGGCGTGGCCGGCGGCTGCGGGGCCTTCGGC
Organism: Micrococcus sp. H39-S4; assembly: GCF_027158145.1. Taxonomy (NCBI): domain Bacteria; kingdom Bacillati; phylum Actinomycetota; class Actinomycetes; order Micrococcales; family Micrococcaceae; genus Micrococcus; species Micrococcus sp. H39-S4. The sequence goes on along the minus strand of NZ_JAPVLT010000001.1, from coordinate 63,771 downwards.
TCGGCCGGGGCGGCCGGCGTCGGTGCGGCGGGGCCGGGGGTCGGGGCGGCGCCCGGCTTGGGCGCGGCGGTGCGGCCCGCGGCGGGACCGGGCGCCGGGGCGCCGGCATTCGACGTGGGGGCCGCGGCGCGCGGCGACGGGGCGGCCGCCGGCTTCGGCGCGGCGGAACGGCCCGGGGCGGCGGGCGTGGAACCGGGCTTGGCGGCGGACTTGCCGGCACCCGGGTAGGCGTTGCGCAGCTTCTTGACCACCGGGGGCTCGATGGTGGACGAAGCCGAGCTGACGAACTCGCCGAGGTCCTTGAGCGTGCTCAAGGCCTCCTTCGAGGTGATGCCGAGCTCCTTGGCGAGCTCATGGACGCGGACCTTGGCCACGGTTCTCCTGTTCTGGCCCCACGGGCCGGAACGGAGCCGCTCGGGCTGTCCGTCTCAGCGCGTCCTGGGACCGTTGACGTTGCTCCAGGCCGTCGCGCGCGCCACCAGGGCACGCGCACCACGGCCTGCCTGATAGCAGGGGGTGAAGTTCATCGCTGGGCACTCATGCTTCAGTGCTCATCGGGTACGCATCAGATCTCTGACCCGCCTTCATCTGTCGGTCTGTCAGCCGGTGCCTCCGCGGTGCGGCCCAGCGCGTCGGCGTCGACGGCGGACCGGAAGGCCCGCCCGAACGCGCGGCGGCGCAGGGCGAGGAGGAGGCAGTCCTCGCCGGGATGCAGCCACGCACCCCGGCCGGGACGGCGTCGTTCCGGGTCCCAGACGACGGATGGGGGTTCCGTCGAGGAGTCCAGGGCGACGCGCACCAGCTCTTGCTGGTCCGCCCTCGATCGGCATCCGATGCAGGTGCGCACGACCGTCCGAGACGTCATGCGTTCACCCCTCACGGGCGTCGGATCGAGAAAGGACCTCATCCATCCTAGCGCGTCCGGGCCCGGATCTGTTCCCGGGGACGGTCAGCGGCCCGGGGCGGAGGTGGTGACCCCGTCGCCGACGATGTCGATCCGCCAGCCCGTGAGCTTGGCCGCGAGGCGGGCGTTCTGGCCCTCCTTGCCGATGGCCAGGGACAGCTGGTACTCCGGCACCACGGCGCGGGCCGAGTGCTGGTCCGCGTCGAGGATCTCCACCGAGACGGTCGTGGCGGGCGAGAGGGCGTTGGCGATCATCGCGGCGGGGTCGTCCACGTGGTCGACGATGTCGATCTTCTCGTCGTTGAGCTCCGTCATGACGGCGCGCACGCGGCTGCCCATCTCCCCGATGGAGGCGCCCTTGGCGTTCACCCCGGGGCGGGTGGCGCGCACGGCCATCTTGGTGCGGTGGCCGGCCTCGCGGGCCAGCGCCGTGATCTCGACCGAGCCGTCCGCGATCTCCGGGACCTCGAGCTCGAAGAGCTTGCGCACGAGGCCGGGGTGCGAGCGGGACACCGTGACGGACGGGCCCTTGGCGCCGCGCGTCGCGGAGACCACGTAGGCGCGGATCCGGCGGCCGTGGGCGTAGTCCTCGCCGGGCACCTGCTCGGGCGGCGGGAGGACGGCCTCGAGGGTGCCGAGGTTCACCTGGACCATGTGGCGGTTCAGGCCCTGCTGGATGACGCCGGAGACGAGCTCGCCCTCCTTGTCCTTGAACTCGCCGAGGACCTTGTCGTCGTCCTCCTCGCGCATGCGCTGGATCATCACCTGGCGCGCCGTGGAGGCGGCCACCCGGCCGAAGCCGTTCGGGGTGTCGTCGAACTCGCCGATGGGCGTGTCGTCCTCGTCCAGCTCCGTGGCCCACACGGTGACGTGGCCGGTCGCGCGGTCGATCTCCACGCGGGCGCGCTTCAGGGCCCCCGGGGTGCGGTGGTACGCCATGAGCAGGGCCTGCTCGATGGTGGGGATGAGGCGGTCCATCGGGATCTCCCGCTCCGCCTCCAGCATGCGCAGCGCGCTCATGTCGATGTCCAACTCATGCCTCCGTGTGCTCGGCCGTGTCCTCGCCCGCGGCGGCGTCGGCGTCGCCGGCCTGCTGAGCGGGGCTCCACTCTACCTGCACGATCGCCGGACCGAGGCGGTCGAGGGCGACCCGCTCGGCGGGCAGCTCCTTGGCCTTCATGCCCTTCTTCGCGGGCGGGCGCACCACGGCCAGCTCGACGTCGTCGTCCGTCACGTCCTTCAGGCGGGCGGTCACGGGCGCGGCGCCGTCGACCGAGACCTCGACGAGACGGCCGACGTTGCGGGCGAAGTGGCGGGGCTCGGTGAGCGGGCGGTCCACGCCCGCGGTGGTGACCTCCAGCAGGTACTCCCCCGCGCCGACGCCGGGCACGTGGTCGCCCAGGGCGTCGAGGGCGGCGGAGACCCGGCCGGAGAGGCGGGCGACGTCGTCCAGGCTCAGGCCCTGGGTGCCCGAGGCGCGGTCGAGGACCACCTCGACGGTGCGGTGCTCGGCGGTGCCCGTGGCGCGCACCTGCTCCACCACCACGTCGTCGGCCGCCAGGGCCTCCTCGACGCGGGTGCGCAGCTCGGCGAGGTCGTCGCGGCGGTCGGTGCTGTCCATGGGGTGCCTCACTCGTCGGGTCGGGGCCGCCGCGCCACGCGGGCGGGGGCCGGGGTCGGGATCCGGGGCCGAGCCTACCGGCGGCCCACGGCGGGGCCGAGTGCTCCCGACCGGGTTGGACGGGGCGAGCTCAGCGCAGCAGCGGGGCGAGGGTGTCCGCGCCGACCTTGACGATGAGCGCGGTCACCACCATGAGGTACACCACGCGGATGAAGCCGGTGCCGCGGGCGATCGCCATGCGGGCCCCCACGTAGCCGCCCATGAGGTTGGCCGCGCCGAGCAGCAGCCCCAGGCCCAGCACCGCGTGCCCCGAGGGCACGAAGTACGCGAGCGCGCCGAGGTTGGTCGCGAGGTTGACCACCTTCGCCTGTGCCGAGGCGTGCAGGAAGTCGAACTTGAGCAGCAGGACCAGCCCCAGGATGAGGAACGTGCCCGTGCCGGGGCCGAGGACGCCGTCGTAGAAGCCCACCGCCGCGCCGAGCGCCACGGCCCGGGCCAGCGCGGTGCTCCGCCGCGGCCCCACGCCGGCGACCTGTCCGAGGCCTGGGCGCACGGCCGTGAACACGGCGACGGCGATCAACGCCGCCAGGATCACGGGCCGGATCACGCCGGCCGGCAGATGCGCGGCGACCACGGCCCCGCCCAGGGCCGCCGCGAAGGCGACGGCGGCCATCGGCAGTGCGGTGGACAGATCCTGCCGCAGGCGCCGCCGGTAGGTGAGCGCCGACGTCGCCGTGCCGAACACCGAGCCGAGCTTGTTGGTGGCCAGGGCCTGGATCGGGCTCAGCCCGGGCACGAGCAGCAGGGCCGGCAGCTGCAGGAGCCCGCCCCCGCCCACGACGGCGTCGATCCAGCCCGCCGCGAAGCCCGCGGCGAGCACGAGGACGAGCAGCCCGGCGGTCAGCTCGACGGCGCCGAACCACTCAGCGCCCGTCGCGCACCTCCGCGAGCACCGCCGCGACGGCCCCGTCCACGGGCACGGGGCGCGCCTCACCGGTGGCACGGTCCTTGAGCTCGAGCTCGCCGTCGGCCAGGCCGCGGCCGATCACCACGGTGGTGGGCACGCCGATGAGCTCGGCGTCCTTGAACTTCACGCCGGGGCTGACCTTCGGACGGTCGTCCACGAGCACGGTCAGGCCCTCGGCCTCGAGGCCCGCGGCGAGGGTCTCGGCGGCGGCGAGGCCGTCCTCGCCCTTCGTGGCGACGACGACGTGCGCGTCCGCCGGGGCCACCGCGCGCGGCCACGCCAGGCCCTTGTCGTCGTGGTAGCGCTCGGCGATCGCGGCGACGGCGCGCGTGATGCCGATACCGTAGGAGCCCATGGTCACCACGACCTGCTTGCCGTGGACGTCGAGGACCTTCAGGTCGAGGGCCTCGGCGTACTTGCGGCCGAGCTGGAAGATGTGGCCCATCTCCATGCCGCGGCGGGTGTGCAGCGGGCCGGAGCCGTCCGGGGCCTCGTCGCCCTCACGCACCGCGGTGGCCTCGAGCACGCCGTCCCACGTGAAGTCGCGGCCGGCCACGAGGCCGAACACGTGGCGCTGGTCCGCGTTCGCGCCGGTGATCCACGCGGTGCCGGGGGCGATGCGCGGGTCCACGAAGAAGGGCAGTCCCGAGACGGAGCCCTCCGCGCCGAGCACCGGGGTGCCCTCGACCGCGTCGGCGGCCGCGGGGCCGATGTAGCCCTTGACCAGGGCGGGGTGCGCGGCCAGGTCCGCGGCGGTCGCGGCCTCGAGCGTGGGCTCGCCGACCACGCCGAGCGCCGGGCCCACGGACGCCTCGAGACGCTTGAGGTCCACCTCACGGTCGCCGGGCACGCCCACGACGAACGGGCGGCGCTCGCCGCCGTCCACCACCGCGGTGACCACGACGCACTTGAGCGTGTCCGCGGCGGTCCACGGCTCGCCCTCGCGCGGGGCCAGCCGGTTGGCGACGTCCACGAGCGCGGCGATGGTGGTGGAGACCGGGGTGTCCTTGACCTCGGCGGCGGGCAGGGCCGCCATGGCCGCCTCGTCCAGCGGGGCGGGGGCCACCGTGGTGACGGCCTCGACGTTGGCCCGGTAGCCGCCGTCGGACTCGACGAAGGTGTCCTCGCCCACCTCGGTGGGGTGCAGGAACTCCTCGGAGCGGGAGCCGCCCATCGCGCCGGAGGTGGCCCGCACCGGCACCACCTCGAGGCCGAGGCGGTCGAAGATCCGCAGGTAGGCGGCCCGGTGGGCCTCGTACGCGGCGTCCAGGCCGGCGTCGTCCACCGTGAAGGAGTAGGAGTCCTTCATGATGAACTCGCGCCCGCGCAGCAGGCCGGCCCGCGGGCGGGCCTCGTCCCGGTACTTGGTCTGGATCTGGTACAGGTACGCGGGCAGGTCCTTGTACGAGGAGTACAGGTCCTTCACCAGGAGCGTGAACATCTCCTCGTGCGTGGGGGCCAGGAGGTAGTCGTTGCCCCTGCGGTCCTGCAGGCGGAACAGCCCGTCGCCGTACTCCTCCCAGCGCCCCGTGGCCTCGTAGGGCTCCCGCGGCAGCAGCGCCGGGAAGTGCACCTCCTGGGCGCCGATCGCGTCCATCTCCTCGCGCACGATCCGCTCCACCTTGGCCAGCACCTTCAGGCCCAGCGGCAGCCACGAGTAGATGCCCGGGGCCGCGCGACGGATGTAGCCGGCACGGACGAGGAGCCTGTGGCTCGCCACCTCGGCCTCCGCCGGGTCGTCGCGCAGGGTGCGCAGGAACAGGGTGGACATGCGCAGGGGCATGACGGGGCCTCCTCGGACGGGCTCGCGCGGTCGGGGGCGGCGCGCGGGACGGGACGACGCCGGCACGGGGTGCCCGGCGTCCTGACCGCCGATCCTATCGCCCGCGCAGGGCCCGCCGGGTCAGTACAGGACGGTCGCGAACGTGCCGCGCCGCTCGAACCCCACGCGCTCGTACGTGCGCAGCGCGGGGGTGTTGTACGCGTTGACATAGAGGCTGACCACGGGCGCCTGGAGTCGCACGTAGTCCACGACGGCGGCCATCGCCGACGCCGCCAGTCCTCGGCCCCGCGCGGCGGGGGCCATCCACACGCCCTGGATCTGGGCGCACCGGGAGGAGAGCAGCCCGATGTCCGCCTTGAAGCGCAGCGGGCCGCCCGCGTCGCGCGGTCCCGGGTCGATGAAGACGCGTCCGGTGTGGATCAGCCGCTCGACCCGGTCCCGGTACTGGGCCGCGCCCCCGGCGAACGGGGAGAAGCCGAGCTCCTCCTCGAACATCGCCGCGCTGGCCGGCAGGACGCGCGCGAAGTCGTGTGGCTGCGCCTGCACCACGTGCGGGTTCGGGTCGATCCCCCCGGCCGTGCCCAGCACGAGCAGCGGCTGGTCGGGGCGCACGGACCGGGACCGGTGGCCCGCGGCGGCGAGGGCCTCGCCGGCGGCCAGCACGGGACCGGCCGGGCCGTAGATCGACCCGTACCGGCGGCGCAGCGCGGCGGCCGCCGCGCCGAGCGCCTCCGCGTCGCCCGGCGTCCAGCCGGCGTCCGGGGCCTCGGACGCGGCGACCGGCACCACGTTCGAGCCGATCCAGACGGCCGCACGCAGCCCCCCGGCGCCCGGGGCGTCGTCGTCGATCCCGAGGAACAGGGTGCCCGCCGCTCCCCCGCGCGGGCCGGCCAGGCGGCCCGCCTCGAGCAGGGAGTCCACGAACACGTTGGACACGGGGGCACGGGCGGACAGGGCCGCGAGCGCGGCGGTGTCCGCGTCGGTCAGCAGGCGGACGCGGTCACCCGTGGCGGCCCGGACCTCCCGGTCAGTGGACGGAGACCACCGGGGCACCGGCGGCAGCCTGGTCACCGCCGTCCTCCCCCAGGTCCATCTCACCGGCGATCCGGTTGGCCTCCTCGATGAGGGTCTCCACGATCTGGTCCTCGGGCACGGTGCGGATGACCTCGCCCTTGACGAAGATCTGGCCCTTGCCGTTGCCGGAGGCGACGCCGAGGTCGGCCTCGCGGGCCTCGCCCGGCCCGTTGACGACGCAGCCCATGACGGCCACCCGCAGCGGGACCTCGAGGTCCTGGAGGCCCTCGGTGACCTGCTCGGCCAGCGTGTACACGTCCACCTGGGCGCGGCCGCACGAGGGGCAGGAGACGATCTCGAGCTTGCGCTCACGCAGGTTCAGGGACTGCAGGATCTGCAGGCCCACCTTGACCTCCTCGACCGGCGGCGCGGAGAGGGAGACGCGGATGGTGTCACCGATGCCCTGGCCGAGCAGGTAGCCGAAGGCGGTAGCGGACTTGATGGTGCCCTGGAAGGCCGGGCCGGCCTCGGTGACCCCGAGGTGCAGCGGCCAGTCACCCTGCTCGGCGAGCAGCTCGTAGGCGCGGGCCATGATCACCGGGTCGTTGTGCTTGACGGAGATCTTGAAGTCCTTGAAGCCGTGCTCCTCGAAGAGGGAGGCCTCCCAGACGGCGGACTCGACGAGGGCCTCCGGGGTGGCCTTGCCGTACTTCTGCAGCAGGCGCGGGTCCAGGGAGCCGGCGTTGACGCCGATGCGGAGGGAGGTGCCGTGGTCCGAGGCGGCCTGCGCGATCTCCTTGACCTTGTCGTCGAACTTCTTGATGTTGCCCGGGTTCACGCGCACGGCGCCGCAGCCGGCCTCGATCGCCGCGAACACGTACTTCGGCTGGAAGTGGATGTCCGCGATCACGGGGATGGTGGACTGCTGGGCGATGACCTTGAGGGCCTCGGCGTCCTTGTCCGTGGGGCAGGCCACGCGGACGATGTCGCAGCCGGCGGCCGTGAGCTCGGCGATCTGCTGCAGGGTCGCGCCGATGTCGTGCGTCTTGGTGGTGGTCATCGACTGCACCGAGACGGGGTGCTGCGAGCCGACGCCCACCGAGCCCACCTGGATCTGCCGGGTGGTGCGGCGCGGGGCCAGCACGGGCGGCGGGGCGGACGGCATTCCAAGGCTGACGGGCACGGGGGCGCTCCTCATGGGTTCTCGGGGTCGACGGCGCGGGGCCGCCGGGTTCTCCGGTCCATCCTAGGCGCGCGGGCGCCCCGGGGCGCGGGGCGACCGCCCACGGCGAACGGGCCGGGCTCAGAACAGCCGGACCGGCTCCACGATGTCCGCCACGATCAGGATGACGCCCATGAGCAGCATCGCCGCGCCCACCGCGTAGGTCAGCGGCAGCATGCGGGCCAGGTCGAACGGCCCCGGGTCCGGGCGGCCCGTGATCCGGGCCCAACCGCGGCGCACCGCCTCCCACAGGGCGCCGGCCACGTGGCCGCCGTCGAGCGGGAGCAGCGGGATGAGGTTGAACACCATGAGCGCCACGTTCACGCCCGCCAGCAGGGACAGCAGCAGGGCGGCCTTGTCCGTCAGCGTGGCCTCCTCGAGCGCCGCCGCCTCCCCGGCGATCCGGCCGACTCCCACCACGGACATCGGGCCGTCCGGGTCGCGCTCGGCCGGGGTCACCACGGCGACGGCGGTGTCCCACAGCCGCTGCGGCAGCACGAGGACGACGTCGACGACGCCCCGCACCTGCTGGGCCACGAGCGGGCCGGCGTCGAGCGGGGTGCCGCGGACCGTCTCGAGCTGCGCGCCCATGCCGATGAACCCGACCTCGTGGGTCGCCACGGTCCCGTCCGGGGCCCGCTCGGGCCGGCCCAGCGCGTCCGTCACGGGCCGTTCCGTCAGGCGCGGGGTCAGGGTGGCGCTCATCCGCTCGCCGTCGCGCTCCCACTCGATCCGGGTGGGCTGTCCGGCGCGGTCCCGGATCGCGGCGGAGAGGGCGTCCCAGTCGGAGACCGGCCGCCCGTCGAAGGCGAGCACGGTGTCGCCGGGGCGCAGTCCCGCCTCGTGGGCGGGCGCGGCGGGATCGCCCGGGCGGCAGTCCTCTGTCCCGCCGGAGGCGGCGCGGGCCTGCTGCTCCTGCATCGTGACCACGCACCGGTAGACCTCGGCGACGGTGGTGCTGGGCTGCGAGGTGCCCACCGTGGTGACCAGCAGGGCGGTGGCGCCCAGCGCGATGAGCAGGTTCATGAACGGCCCGCCGAGCATGATCACCACCCGCTTCCACACCGGCAGGGCGAGGAAGCGGCGGCGCTCGTCGCCGGGGCGGACCTCCTCGGCGGCCTGGGCCCGCGCGTCGTCGGCCATGCGGCCCAGCTGCTGGACGAAGCCCGTGGACGCCGCGCGGGGCGTCTGCCCGGGCCGCGGCGGGGGCAGCATCCCGATCATCGCGACGTAGCCGCCCAGCGGCACGGCCTTGAACCCGTACTCCGTCTCGCCGCGGCGCCACGAGACGAGCGTCGGGCCGAAGCCGATCATGTACTGCGTGACGCGCACGCCGAAGAGCTTGGCCGGGACGAGGTGGCCGATCTCGTGCAGGGCGATCGAGACCGCCAGGCCCAGCGCGACCGCGAGGACGCCCGCGACGTACCAGAGGATCTCCACGACGGTCACCAGCGGGCCCGCGCCGCACGGCGCGCCCAGGCCTCGGCGGCGAGCACGGCATCCACGGTGAGCCCCGTCGGCGCGGGGTCGTGGCCGGCCGCGGCGAGCACGTGCTCGGGGGCATAGTCGGCGACGACGGCGCGGACCGTGTCCACGATCCCGTCGAAGGGCAGGGCGCCGGCGTGGAAGGCGTCCACGGACTCCTCGTTGGCGGCGTTGAACACGGCCATGTGGGTGGGCGAGGCGGCCGCCGCCTCCTTCGCGGCCCGTACCGCGGGGAAGGCCTCCTCGTCGAGGGGCTCGAACGTCCAGGTGGCCGCCCGCGTCCAGTCGCAGGCCGGGGCCGCGCCCGGGAGACGGCGCGGCCAGCACAGCCCCAGGGCGATGGGCAGGCGCATGTCCGGCGGGGAGGCCTGGGCGAGCGTGGACCCGTCGACGAACTCGACCATCGAGTGGACCACGGACTGCGGGTGGACCACGACGTCGATCCGGTCCAGGGGCACGTCGAACAGCAGGTGGGCCTCGATCACCTCGAGGGCCTTGTTCACGAGGGAGGCGGAGTTGGTGGTGACGACGCGGCCCATGTCCCACGTGGGGTGGGCGAGGGCCTGGGCGGGCGTGACGGCGTGCAGGGCGGCGCGGTCCAGGCCGCGGAACGGCCCGCCCGAGGCCGTGAGCACGAGGCGGCGGACCTCGTCCGCCGTGCCCCCGCGCAGCGCCTGCGCGAGCGCGGAGTGCTCGGAGTCCACCGGCACGAGCTGGCCCGGCGCCGCGGCCGCCTTCACGAGGGCCCCGCCGACGATGAGCGACTCCTTGTTGGCCAGGGCCAGGCGGTGGCCGGCGTGCAGGGCGGCGAGGGTGGGCCGCAGGCCGATCGAGCCCGTGATCCCGTTGAGCACGGTGTCGGCGCCGGGCCACGCGGCGATCTGCTCGGCGGCGCACGGGCCGGTGAACAGCACGGGTCGGGGGGACGGGCGCCCGAGGCGGGCGGCGGCGTCGGCGAGGGCGGCGCGCAGCTCCTCCTCCCCCGCCGCGGCGGAGCCCACCGCCTCGACCTCGAAGCGCACGGCCTGCTCGGCCAGCAGGGTCGTGTTCGCCCCGCCCGCGAGCGCGACGGCCCGGAGCCGGGTGGGGTCCTGGGCGATCACGTCGAGGCCCTGGGTGCCGATCGAGCCCGTGGAGCCGATCAGGGCGACGGCGCGCGGGGCGCCGTCGTCGTCCGCCGGGGCGGGGGCGGGCAGCGTGTAGTCGGTGAGGGATCCGTGCGTCACCCCGCCATGATGTCAGTCGGGCCTGGACACGGACGGGGGGCCGGCCGGACGGACGCCGCACCCCGACGTCCCGCCCCGCCGGCCCCCGTGGGACCGGGTCAGCCGCGGATCAGTGCTGCACCGGCTTCTCGGCGCCGATGCCGGTGAGGGAGCGGACCTCCATCTCGGCCTGCTTGTCGGGGTCCTCGGCGCGCGACGAGGTCACCGAGCCGAGCCAGCCGAGGAAGAAGGCCAGCGGGATGGAGACGATGCCCGGGTTCTTCAGCGGGAACACCGCGAAGTCCGCGCCCGGGATCATCGAGGTCGGCGTCCCGGACATCACCGGGGACAGGACGATCAGGATGATCGCGGAGAGCAGTCCGCCGTACATCGACCACACCGCGCCGCGGGTGGTGAAGCGCCGCCAGAACAGGGAGTAGAGGATGGTCGGCAGGTTCGCCGAGGCCGCCACCGCGAAGGCGAGCGCCACGAGGAACGCCACGTTCTGGCCCTGGGCGGCGATGCCGCCGACGATCGCCAGAACGCCGATCACCACCACGGTGATCTTGCCGATCCGCACCTCCTCCTGCGGGGTGAGCGGGTGCTTGGCGATCACGGAGCCGTACACGTCGTGGGCGAAGGACGCCGCCGCCGTGATGGCCAGGCCCGCGACCACCGCGAGGATGGTGGCGAACGCGACCGCCGAGATCAGGCCCAGCAGGATGGAGCCGCCGAGCTCGAACGCCAGGAGCGGGGCCGCGGAGTTCTGCCCGCCGGGCGCGGCCAGGATGCGCTCGGGGCCGATCAGCGCGCCGGCGCCGTAGCCCAGCACGAGGGTGAACAGGTAGAACGCGCCGATGAGGACGATGGCCCACACCACGGACTTGCGCGCCTCCTTGGCGGTGGGCACCGTGTAGAACCGCATGAGCACGTGCGGCAGGCCGGCGGTGCCGAGCACGAGCGCGATGCCCAGGGACACGAAGTCGAGGCGGGTCAGCGCGCTGGCGCCGTACTGCAGGCCCGGCTCGAGGATCGCCTCGCCCTTCGGGTGCATCTCGACGGCGGCCCCCAGCATGGCGTTGAAGTCGAAGCCGAACAGGGCCAGTGACCACACGGTCATGATCCCCGCGCCGGCGATCAGCAGGATCGCCTTGATGATCTGCACGTAGGTGGTGCCCTTCATGCCGCCGATCAGCACGTAGACGATCATCAGCACGCCCACGATCACGATCACGAGGGCCTGGCCGGCCCGGTCGTTGATGTTCAGCAGCAGGGACACCAGGCCGCCGGCGCCGGCCATCTGGGCCAGGAGGTAGAAGAGGCAGACGGCCATGGTGCCGAAGGCGGCGGCGATGCGCACGGGACGCTGCTGCAGGCGGAAGGACAGCACGTCCGCCATGGTGAACTTGCCGGTGTTGCGCAGCAGCTCGGCCACCAGCAGCAGGGCCACGAGCCACGCCACGAGGAAGCCGATCGAGTAGAGGAAGCCGTCGTAGCCGTAGAGGGCGATCGCGCCCACGATGCCCAGGAACGAGGCCGCGGAGAGGTAGTCACCCGCGATGGCCGTGCCGTTCTGGGTGCCGGAGAAGCCGCGGCCGCCGGCGTAGTAGTCGGCCGAGGACGCGTTCGTCTTGGACGCGCGGATCACGATCACGAGGGTGACCACCACGAAGGCGACGAAGATGCCGATGTTCACGGCGGGGTTGCCGACCGTCTGCGGGGCGGCCTGGAGCAGGGGGGTGAGCGCGCTCATCGCGTGGCCTCCGGGTTCTCGTGGGCGCCGGCGGCCTCGCGCTCGAGGCGCTCACGCAGCGCGGTGGCGCGGGGGTCCAGGGTCCGGTTGGAGAAACGGACGTAGGCGAAGGTGATCAGGAACGTGGTGACGAACTGGAGCAGGCCGAGGATCAGGCCGAGGGTGATGTTGCCGCCGAGGCGGATCGCCATGAACTCGGGGAAGAACGCGCCGACGATCACGAACACCAGGTACCAGACGAAGAACGCCACGGTCATGGGGAAGGCGAAGGATCGGTGGGTGCGCCGGAGTTCGGTGAACTCCTCGGACTGCTGCGCGGCGCGGAACTGCGCGGCCGTGGGGACCGGCGCCGTGGGCTCGCTGGATGACATGGGCCCTCCGGGGTGCGTAGGACGAATCAGTGTGAGACAGATCACTGTGATGACAACCACACTCTGTCGGGCCCAGGGGTGCGTCGTCAAGCGCACCCCTGGGCCGTGCGCCCCTGTGACAGCCCCGGTGCGCAGCCGTGCGGACACGGCCGCGCCCCGACGGCACGGAGCCGCCCGGGAGCCGGTCAGGCGCCCGCGGGCCGGGCCGCGTCCGCGCGGCGCAGGACCGCGCGGGCCTGGGCGAGGACCACCTCGTCGACCATCGTCCCGTCCAGCTCGAAGGCCCCGTGTCGGCCCTCGGCCGCGGCGAGGACGCGCCGGGCGCGCTCGACGGCCTCCGGGGCGGGCGTGTAGGCGGAGCGCACGACGGGCACCTGGCGCGGGTGCAGGCACACGGTCGCGATGCAGCCCAGGGCGACGGCGTCCTCGGCCTCGGCGGCCAGCCCGGCCTCGTCGCCGAGGTCCAGGTGGACGGCGTCCCATGCGGCCGCGCCGTGGGCGGCCGCCGCCAGCAGCACCGTCGCGCGGGCGTGCTGGACCACGGAGCGGTAGGCGCCCTCGGGGGTGCGGGAGGAGCTGCCGCCCATCGACGCCACGAGGTCCTCGGCGCCCCACATCAGCGCACCCACGTGCGGGTGGGCGGCCAGTTCGGCGGCGGCGAGGATCCCGGCCGCGGTCTCGCACAGGGCGACGACGCGGGTCTGCGGTCCGAGGGCGGCGACGACCCCGTCCACCTGCGCGGCGGACTCGGCCTTGGCGAGCATGAGCGTGCGCCAGCCCGTCCCGGCGAGCATGGCCAGGTCGGCGTCGTGGTCCGCGGTGCCCGCGGGGTTCACGCGCACCACCACGCGGTCCTCGTCCAGCGGGCCGCCGTCGACCCCGCCCGTCGCCCGCCCCGCCCAGGCCGCCGCGACGGCGTCCCGCGCGGCGGGCCGGGCCTCCGGGATGACGGCGTCCTCGAGGTCGAGGATCACCGCGTCCGCGCGCTCGAGCGCCGTGGCGTACCGCTCGGGGCGGTCCGCCGGAGTGAACATGACGGCCGGCCCGAGGGTCAGCGCGCTCATGCCCGCTCCCCCGTGCCTGCGGCGTCGGCGGCCTTCGCCTTGGCCTCCGCGTGTGCCCGCGCGGTCCACATCAGGCACGTGCGCTGGGCGCGGACGACGACGTCGCCGTGCTGGTTCTCCCCCGTCATCGCGAACGTGACGACCCGCTGCCCCGGTCGCGAGGAGGACTCGCGGATCGCGGTGACCTCGGAGCGCCCGTAGAGCGTGTCCCCGTGGAAGACCGGCTTCGGGAACGCGATCTCCCCCAGGCCGAGCTGGGCCACGAGCGTGCCCTGCGTGGTCTGACCGACGGCGAGGCCCACCAGGGTGGACAGCGTCAGCATCGAGTTGACCAGCGGCCGGCCGAACGGCTGGGCCGCCGCGTACGCGTGGTCCAGGTGCAGGGCCTGCGGGTTCATGGTGAGGGTGGTGAACAGGACGTTGTCCGCCTCGGTGAGCGTGCGGCCGGGCCGGTGCAGGTAGACCTGGCCGACCGCCAGCTCGTCCGCGTAGCGGCCCCGCTGCTCGATCTCGACGCGCTCCGTCACGTCAGAGGCCCAGCTCGCGGGCGATCAGCATGAGCTGCACCTCGGTGGTGCCCTCGCCGATCTCGAGGATCTTGGAGTCGCGGTAGTGACGGGCCACGAGGGTCTCGTTCATGAAGCCGTAGCCGCCGAACACCTGGGTGGCGTCCCGGGCGTTGTCCATGGCGGCCTCGCCGGCGATCAGCTTGGCCATGGCGGCCTCGGTCTTGAACGGCTTGCCGGCCAGCATCTTCTGGGCGGCCTCGTAGTAGGCCAGGCGGGCGGCGTGCGCGCGGGCCTGCATGCGGGCGATCTTGAAGGACACGGCCTGGAACTGCCCGATCTTCTGGCCGAACGAGGTCCGCTGCGTGGCGTAGGCGACCGACTCGTCCACGCAGCCCTGGGCCGCTCCGGTGGCCAGGGCCGCGATGGCGATGCGGCCCTCGTCGAGGATCTCGAGGAAGTGGGCGAAGCCGCGGCCGCGGGCGCCCAGCAGGTTCTCCTCCGGCACGCGCGCGTCCGTGAAGTGCAGGGCGTGGGTGTCCGAGGAGTTCCAGCCGACCTTGTCGTAGGCCTTGGCCACGGAGAAGCCCTCGGTGCCGGCGGGCACGAGGATCGTGGAGATCTCCTTGGCGGGGCGGCCGTCGTGGCCGGTCCTGCCCTCCACGGTGCCGGTCACGGCGGTGACGGTGACGAGCGAGGTGATGTCCGTGCCGGAGTTGGTGATGAACTCCTTGGCGCCGTTGATGCGCCACTGGCCGTCCTCGAGCGCGGCGGTGGTCTGGGTGCCGCCGGCGTCGGAGCCCGCGCCCGGCTCGGTGAGGCCGAAGCCGGCCAGGTGCGTGCCGGCCACGAGGTCCGGCAGCCAGCGCTGCTTCTGCTCCTCGGTGCCGAACTTCAGCAGCGGCATGGCGCCCAGGGAGACGCCGGCCTCGAGGGTGATGGCCACGGACTGGTTGACGCGGCCGAGCTGCTCGAGGGCCAGGGCCAGGGCGAAGTAGTCGCCGCCCATGCCGCCGTACTCCTCGGGGAACGGCAGGCCGAACAGGCCCATCTCGCCCATCTGGGCCACGATCTCATACGGGAACTCGTGCTTGGCGTCCAGCTCGGCGGAGACCGGGGCCACGACCTCGTCGGCGAACTCGCGGACGGTGTCGGAGAGGACCTGGTAGTCCTCCTCGAGGGCGGGCAGGGTGCGGTGCTTGGTGCTCATGGTCCTCTCCTGTTCTCAGGCGTTCTCTTCGGGTGCTGCGTGCTCGGCGGGCTCGACGACGGCGATCAACGCCTGCGCGGCCACGGGGTCGCCCTCGGCGACGTGGACGGTCACGACGCCGGCGACGGCGGCCGTGACGGGGTGCTCCATCTTCATGGCCTCGACCACCGCCAGCTCCTGGCCCGCGGCCACGGTGTCCCCGGTGGCCACGGACACGGCGACGACGGTGCCCGGCATGGGCGTGCGGGCCTCGGGGGACGCTGCGCCGGCCGGGGCACGGCGCGCGGCCGCGGCCGCGCGGGCGGCCTCGACCACCTCGGCCCGGGTGAGGCGGCGGACCTGCCACGCGGCGCCGTCGCGGTGCAGCCACGCCGAGCGCGGGTCCCGCGGGTCACCGGCCAGGAGGTTGACGCCCGCCAGGGCTCCGGCGTCCTCGTCCACCTCGGCGTCGGCGGCGGGGGCGGTGAGGATGCGGTCCTCGTCCCCGACCCGCACGCGCATCCCGGGCTGCGGGGCGCCCGCGCCGCGCCAGCCGTCCGCCCGGGCCCACGCGGTGCCGGCCGCGCGCTGCTCGGCGGCGGCCGCGTCCTCGGACACGTCGGCCAGGGCCTCGGCCGCGAGGGCGGCGAGGTCCTCGGGCAGCGCGGGGGCGGTCCACGCCTCGAGGCCGTCGATCAGCTCGGTGGTGAGCCGGCCGGTCCGCACATCCGTGCGGGCGGCGAGCTCGCGCAGCCAGCCCAGGTTGGAGCGGACGCCGAACAGCACGGTGTCCGCGAGCGCGGCGTCGAGCCGCTCGAGGGCCTCGGCGCGGTCGGCGCCACGGGTGATGAGCTTGGCGATCATCGGGTCGTAGAAGCCGGTGATCTCGGGCTGTGCGCCGTCGACGTCCACGGGGTCCACGGCGCCGACGGCGGTGGCGGGCCGCGCCTGCGGCCCGGAGCCGAACGCGCGCTCCTCGGACGGCCGGGAGGGCAGCAGGAGCGTGTCGACGCGGACGCCCTCGCCGGCGGGCTCGCGCCAGCGCAGCACCGGCCCGGTGGAGGGCAGGAAGCCGTTCGCGGGGTCCTCCGCGTAGACGCGGGCCTCGACGGCGGCGCCGTCGAGGCTCACGTCCGCCTGGGCGAAGCCGAGCGGCTCCCCCGCCGCGATGCGCAGCTGCAGCTCCACGAAGTCCAGGCGTTGTCCGCGCACCCGGACGACCTCCTCGGAGACCGGGTGCTCCACCTGCAGGCGGGTGTTCATCTCCATGAAGTAGAACTCGTCCGGGTTCTCGTCCGAGACGAGGAACTCGACGGTGCCGGCGCCGCGGTAGCCCACGGACACGGCCGCGTCCACGGCGGCCCGGCCCAGGCGCTCGCGGAGCTCGGCCCCGTGCGCCAGCCCGGTCAGCAGGGGCGCGGGGGCCTCCTCGATCACCTTCTGGTGGCGGCGCTGCAGGGAGCACTCGCGCTCACCCAGGTGCACGGTGGCGCCGTGGGCGTCCGCGAACACCTGCACCTCGATGTGCCGGGGCGCGGTGATGAGCCGCTCGAGCAGCAGGGTGTCGTCGCCGAACGCCGAGCGCGCCGTGCGCCGGGCCGAGGCGAGGGCGCCGGGCAGCTCCTCGGCGGCGCGCACGGCCACCATGCCCTTGCCGCCGCCTCCCGCGGAGGGCTTGATCAGCAGCGGGAAGCCGACGTGCTCGGCCTCGGTCGTGATCTGCTCGTCGGTGAGCGTGGGGTCCTGGATGCCGGGGACCACCGGCACGTCGTACGCGGCCACGGTCTCCTTCGCCCGGATCTTGTCCGCCATCGCGTCGAGCGAGCCCACGGGAGGGCCCACGAACACGATGCCGGCCGCCTCCAGCGCGCGGGCGAAGTCGGCGTTCTCGGACAGGAAGCCGTAGCCGGGGTGCACGGCCTGGGCGCCGGTGCGGCGCGCGGCGTCGACGACGGCGTCGATGTCCAGGTAGGACTCGCGGGCCGGAGCCGGGCCGAGGCGGACCGCCGTGTCCGCCTCCCGGACGTGCCGCGCGTCGGCGTCGGCGTCGGAGTGCACGGCCACCGAGCGGATGCCGAGGCGGCGCAGGGTGCGGATGACGCGCACGGCGATCTCGCCGCGGTTGGCCACCAGCACGGTGTCGAACAGGGGCGTCCCCTGGGCGTGGTTCTCGGTCACGGGTGCCTCACATGCGGAACAGGCCGAACCGGGAGTCCGGCAGCGGGGAACGGGAGATGACGTCGAGGGCCAGGGAGAGCACCCGGCGGGTCTGGCCGGGGGTGATCACTCCGTCGTCCCAGAGGCGGGCGGTGGAGTACAGGGGGCTGCCCTGGTCCTCGTACTGCCGGCGGACCGGCGCCTGGAAGGCCTCGACCTCCTCGGGGGACATCGGCTCCTCCCCCGCGGCGGCCCGCTGGTCCTGCTTGATCTGCGTGAGCACGGAGGAGGCCTGCGGGCCGCCCATCACGGAGATGCGCGCGTTCGGCCACATCCACAGGAAGCGGGGTGAGTAGGCGCGGCCGCACATCGCGTAGTTGCCGGCGCCGAACGAGCCGCCGATCACCACGGTCAGCTTGGGCACGCGGGCGGTCGCGACGGCGGTGACCATCTTGGCGCCGTCGCGCGCGATGCCGCCGGCCTCCGCGTCCCGACCCACCATGAAGCCGGAGATGTTCTGCAGGAACAGCAGCGGGATGCCGCGCTGGTCGCACAGTTCGATGAAGTGCGCGCCCTTGCGGGCGGAGTCTCCGAACAGGATGCCGTTGTTGGCGAGGACGCCCACGGGGTGGCCGTCGATCCGCGCGAACGCGGTGACCAGGGTGGTGCCGTGGAGGGGCTTGAACTCGTGGACGGAGCCGCCGTCCACGAGGCGGTCGATCACCTCGCGCACGTCGTAGGGGGTGTTCACGTCCACGGGCACGACGCTGGTCAGTTCGGCCGGGTCCTTGGCGGGCTCCGCGGCGGGGGCGACCTCCCAGGCCGGCGCCTCGGCCGGGGGCAGGGTGGCCACGATGTCCCGGAGGATCTGCATGGCGTGCAGGTCGTCGTCCGCCAGGTGGTCCGCGACGCCGGAGCGCTCGGCGTGCAGCCGGCCGCCGCCGAGGTCCTCGGGCGAGACGTCCTCCCCGATCGCGGCCTTCACGAGCGGGGGGCCGCCGAGGAAGATGGTGCCCTGCTCGCGCACGATCACGGTCTCGTCCGACATGGCCGGCACGTACGCGCCGCCCGCCGTGGAGGAGCCGCACACCGCGGCCAGCTGCGGGATGCGCTGCGAGGAGAGCAGCGCCTGGTTCCGGAAGATGCGGCCGAAGTGCTCGCGGTCCGGGAAGACCTCGTCCTGGCGGGGCAGGAACGCGCCGCCGGAGTCCACGAGGTAGATGCACGGCAGGCGGTTCTCCAGGGCGATCTCCTGGGCCCGCAGGTGCTTCTTCACCGTCATGGGGTAGTAGGTGCCGCCCTTCACGGTGGCGTCGTTGCCCACCACCATCACGAGGCGGCCGTGGACCAGGCCGATGCCCGCCACGACGCCGGCGGCGGGGCTGTCCCCGCCGTACAGGCCGTGCGCGGCCAGCGCGCCGACCTCGAGGAAGGGCGAGCCCTCGTCGAGCAGCGCGTCGATGCGGTCCCGCACCAGCAGCTTGCCGCGGCCGGTGTGGCGCTCGCGCGAGCGCTCGGGCCCGCCGAGCGACGTGCGGGCGACGAGGTCGGCGAGCTCCTGCTCGAGCCGAGCGTGGCCGGCCGCGTTGCGCTCGGCCACGGTGGGCGCGGACTGCGCGGCCGGGGCCGGGGTGCTGGCGGTCATGAGACCCCCTTCAGTGAATGACGACTAACTGAACCGAGCCTCAGTGTAGTGACGATCGTCACGGACGTCGACCGGGCGCCCGGCGCGCCTCGTCTCGTCCTACAGTGGAACCCATGCCCGCCGTCGATCCCGCGTCCCCCGCCGCCCCGGCGACCCCGCCGACCGCCCGGGAGGCCGCCAAGGCCCGACGCCGGGTGGACCTGCTCGCGGCCGCGGCGCGACTGTTCGCGGCCCGGGGCTTCGACGCGGTCCGCCTCGAGGACATCGGCGCCGCCGTCGGGATCAGCGGCCCCGCCATCTACCGCCACTTCGCCGGCAAGGCCGCCGTGCTCACGGCGATCCTCGACACGGCCTCACAGGACCTGCTGGACGGCGGGCTGGCCGCCGAGGCGCAGCACGCGCCGGGGGCGGAGACCCTGCGGGCCCTCATCGGCTTCCAGGCGGACTTCGCCCTCGCCCAGCGCGACGTGATCCGTGTGCAGGACCGCGACATGTCCGCCCTGCCCGACGGCGCGCGCACGGCCATCACGCGCACCCAGCGCGCCTACATCGACGTGTGGGCGCGCCAGCTGCAGGTCGTCCACCCCCACGAGGACCAGGCCACCGCCGTGTTCCGCGCCCAGGCCGTGCTGGGCCTGCTCAACTCCACCCCCCGCTCGGTGCGGCGCACCGCGGCCGACCGCGCGGCTCGCCGCGCGACCCTCGTGGCCATGGCCTGGGCCGCGGCCACGGCCCCCGGGCCGCTGCCCGGCGGGGACTGAGCGGGCGGCACCGGCCCGGCGGGCCGGCGTCGTGCCCGGTGATACGGTGGCCGGTACCCGCGACGGCGGACGCCGTCGAACCCCGCCCCGAGAGGTCCACCGCCGTGCTTCTTCGTGACGTCCGACCCGAGGATCTGGACGAGTTCTTCCTCCACCAGCAGGACGAGCAGGCCAACCTGATGTCCGCCTTCGCCCCCCGCAACCCCCGGGACCGCGGTGTCTTCGACTACCACTGGGCCCACCTGCTCGGGGACGAGGACACCGTCGTGCGGACCATCGAGCACGAGGGCCGCGCCGTGGGTGCGCTCGTGTGCACCCAGCAGGACGGCGTGGGCGAGCTGTCCTTCTGGACCGCGCAGGACTACTGGGGCCTGGGCCTGACGACCGCGGCCGTGGACCGGTTCCTGGAGGAGCACACCGCCCGCCCGCTGCGGGCGCACGTCCCCGAGGACAATGTGGGCTCCGTGAAGGTGCTCTCCCGCCGCGGCTTCGAGACCGTCGGCGAGGAGAAGGTCTTCTCCAACGCCCGTGCCGAGGTCATCACCGAGCTCGTGATGGAGCTGCCCGCCGCCGACTGAGCGCGGCCCACGCCGTGCCGGCGGCCGCACCGGCCTGCCACGACGACGGCCCCGCCTCCCGGTGCCCGGGTGGCGGGGCCGCGGCGCGTCCGGGGCCGTCAGACCATGGTCAGGGTCAGACCCGGGCGGCGCAGGATCGCGCCGACGTCCGCGAGGAAGCGCGAGCCCTGCTCGCCGTCCACGAAGCGGTGGTCGAACGAGAGGGACAGCGTCATGACGTCCCGCAGGGCGATCTCGCCGCGGTGCTCCCACGGCATCCTCCGGACCTGGCCGATCGCGATGATCGCCCCCTCACCCGGGTTGATGATCGGGGTGCCCGCGTCCACGCCGAACACCCCGACGTTCGTGAGCGTGAAGGTGCCGCCGGCCAGATCCGCCGGGGACAGCCGCCCCTCGCGGGCGAGGCCCGTGAGATCGCGGATGGCGTCGGCCAGCTCCCTCAGGCTCATCGCCTGGGCGTCCTTGACGTTCGGCACCATCAGCCCGCGGGGGGTGGCGGCGGCGAAACCGAGGTTCACGAAGTTCTGCTGGACGATCGTCCCGGCGGCCTCGTCCCACCGGGCGTTGACGTCCGGGGTGCGCTCCATCGCCACGAGGCACGCCTTGGCGGCGAGCGTCATGGGCGTGAGCTTGACGTCCCGGAACTCGCGGGAGGCCTTGAGCTCGGCGAGCAGCTCCATGGTCTCGGTGACGTCCACCTGCAGGAACTCGGTCACGTGCGGGGCGGTGAACGCGGACTGCACCATGGCCGCCGCGGTCGCCTTGCGCACGCCCTTGACCGGCACGGCCTCCGTGCGCGGGCGGCCGCCCAGGGTGCGGACGCCCCCGGTCGAGCCCGACTCGGCGCCGGACTGCGGCGGCGCCGCCGCGGCCGCGGGCTGCCCGCCCCCGGCCAGGAACGCCTCGACGTCCGCGCGGGTGATGACCCCGCCCACACCCGTGCCGGTGACCTGCTCCAGATCCACGCCCGCGCGGCGCGCGTACAGGCGCACGGGCGGAGTGCACCGGGGTCGCTCGCCCGGGGCCGGCTCGTGGGCCGCGTCCGCGCGGTCCGGCTCGGCGGCCTCGGGCTGCGGGCGCCCGGCGCCGGCGGGGGCCGCCTCCGACGTGGACGGCGCCTGTCCGCGGGCGGGCTCGCCCGCCGGGGCGGCCGACGTCGCCGGGGCCGCGGAGCCGCGCCGCGCACGGCGGCCGGGCTTGCCGGTGTCCGGCGCGGCGCCGTAGCCGACGAGGGTGGGCACGCGGCCGTCACCCTCGGCGGGCCCGCCGACGTCGGACTCGGCGCCCTCGAGGGTGAAGGTCACCAGGGGCGCACCGACCTCGAGGGTCTCACCCTCGGCGCCGTGCAGGGCCGCGACGACGCCCGCGAACGGGCTCGAGACCTCGACCACGGCCTTGGCCGTCTCGACATCGGCGAGCACCTGGTTCACGGTCACCGCATCGCCCTCGGCCACGCGCCACGTCACGATCTCGGACTCGGTCAGGCCCTCGCCGAGGTCGGGCAGGCGGAAGGTCTTCTGGCTCATCGGGTCTCCTCCCCGGCGTTCTGGGCGGCGAGGAACTGCTCGGCGGTCTCGGGGGCGGCGAACGCGTCCACGGAGTCCAGCGAATTCGGCCGGCCCAGAGCACGGTCCAGGCCGTCGAGGATGCGGTCGAGGTCCGGCAGGTGCAGATGCTCGAGCTTGGACGGCGGGTAGGGCACGTCCATGCCGGTGACGCGCACCGGCGGGGCCTCGAGCCAGTGGAACGCGCGCTCGGCCACCGTGGCCACGAGCTCGGCGCCGAGGCCGCCGGTGCGGGACGCTTCGTGCGCCACGACGAGCCGGCCGGTGCGCCGCACCGAGGACTCGACGAGGCCGGTGTCCAGCGGAGACAGGCTGCGCAGGTCGACCACCTCGACCTCGACGCCCTCCTCGGCCGCCACCTCCGCGGCCTGCAGGGCGGTCTTCACGAGCGGGCCGTAGGCCACGAGCGTGGCGTCCCGGCCCTCGCGCAGGATGCGGGCGGGGCTCATCGGGGGGATCGCGACGTCCAGGTCCACGTCGCCCTTGTCGTGGTAGCGACGCTTGGGCTCGAGGTAGACCACCGGGTCCTCCGAGGCGATCGCGGCGCGGATGAGGTCGTACCCCTCCTGTGGGGAGGACGGGGAGACCACCCGCAGGCCCGCGGTGTGCAGGAAGTAGGCCTCGGGCGACTCGGAGTGGTGCTCCGGGGAGCCGATGCCGCCGCCGAAGGGGATGCGGATGGTCACCGGCATCGGCACGGCGCCGCGGGTGCGGGCGCGCAGCTTGGCCAGGTTCGCCACGATCTGGTCGAACGCCGGGTACACGAAGCCGTCGAACTGGATCTCGACGACGGGCCGGTAGCCGCGCATGGCCAGGCCGATGGCCGTGCCCACGATGCCGGACTCGGCCAGCGGGGTGTCGAGCACCCGGTCCTCGCCGAACTCGGCCTGCAGGCCGTCGGTGATGCGGAACACGCCGCCGAGGGCGCCGATGTCCTCGCCCATGAGCAGGACCTTGGGGTCGTCGGCCAGGGCACGGTGCAGGCCGCGGTTGATCGCCCGGCTGAAGGTCATGCGCTCGCTCACGCGCCCGCCTCCTCGTCGTCGAACTGCTGCAGGTAGAGGGCGTGCTCGCGGCGCTGCCGCTCGAGCTCCTGGTGGGGCTCGGCGTAGATCTCGTCGAAGAGCCTGTCCGCGCCGTCCTCCTCGAGCGCCTCGAGGGCGCGGCGGACCTCGGCCGCCAGCTCGTCGGCCTCGGCCTGGGCCTGTGCGAGCACGGCGTCCACGTCCACATCGAGGGTGCGCAGGTGCGCCTCCACGCGGGTCAGCGGGTCACGGGCCTTCCAGGCCTCGAGCTCGGCGTCGTCCCGGTAGCGGGTGGGGTCGTCCGCGGTGGTGTGCGGGCCCATGCGGTAGGTGACGGCCTCGATGAAGGTGGGACCGCCCCCGTCGGCCGCGCGCTCGACGGCGGCGCGGGTCGCGGCGAGCACGGCCAGGACGTCGTTGCCGTCCACGCGCATCGACGGGATGCCGAAGCCCCACGGGCGGTCCGCGATGCTGCGGCGGGTCTGCAGGCGCACGGGCTCGGAGATGGCCCAGTGGTTGTTCTGGCAGAAGAACACCACGGGCGACTGGTACGAGGCGCTGAAGACCATGGCTTCGTTGACGTCCCCCTGGCTCGTGGCGCCGTCGCCGAAGTAGACGATCGTGGCCACGTCCGCCTGGTCCCGCTGGACGCCCATCGCATAGCCGACGGCGTGCAGGGCCTGCGCGCCGATGATGATCTGCTGGGTGGCCACCCGCGCCTCGTTCGGGTCCCAGCTCGAGAACGTGGAGCCGCGCCACACCCGCAGCAGGTCCAGCGCGGGGACGCCGCGCAGCAGGGCCACGCCGTTCTCGCGGTAGGACGGGAAGACGAAGTCGTCCGGTCGCAGCGCGACGGCGGAGCCCACCTGGGCGGCCTCCTGGCCCAACAGCGGGGGCCACAGGGCCAGCTCGCCCTGACGCTGCAGGTGCGTGGCCTCGACGTCGAGGCGCCGGACCACGGCCATCTGACGGTACAGCGCGGCGAGGGCGTCGGCGTCGACGTCCTCGATCCACGGGTCGAGCTCCGGCTGTGGACGGCGGCGGCCCTCCGCGTCGAGCACCTGGAGCGCCACGGCCTCGGCCGGGCCCGCCGGGGGCGGAGAGCCGGCGGATCGGCCGCCGGTGGGACGGGTGTGGTCCACGAGGGTCACTGCACTGCCTTCCGATCGACGCCCACGGTGCGGGGCGAGGGAGCTGTACGCATGCGCGAACAGGGGTGGAGCGCGCGGCGTCTCGGTGGTGTGATTGTAATCACTTCAGTGTGATCTGCGCCACTCTCCCGGGGCCGCCGCGCGAGGGCCGGGTGTCAGGCGCGGCGCAGCAGCACGTCGACGGCGGCGTCAAGGTAGGCGTCGACCTGGCCCTCCTCGTAGCCGGCGGCACCCTCGGCCTCGCTGAACGCCGCGCGGCGCACGTCGTCCGCGGTCAGCCCGCCTTCGGCGTCGGGATCCGTCGAGTCCTCCGCACCGGCCAGGGTGACGCGCAGGCGGTCCACGAGCGCGTCCACCTGGTCCACGTCGTAGCTCACGGCGTCCGCGCGGGAGGGGCGGCGGAAGCGCTCCGCCGGGGCCCGGTCGGCACGGGCCACGAGCTCGGCCACGCGCTCCTCGAGGTCTGCGGCCCAGTCCTCGTCCCCGCGCTCGGCGACGAAGGCCTGACGCTCGGCGGCGGCCAGCTCCTCTTCGAGGCGGTCCAGCTCGTCGTCCACCTCGTCCGTGGCGTAGCCGCCGTTGACGGTCGCGAAGCGGGCCTGGCGCACCTCCTCCGCCGTCAGCGGGGCACCGCCGTCGCGTGCCTCACGGGCACGCGCCATGAAGGCGTCCACGTGGGTGGTCTCGTAGCCGATCTCGTCCTGCTCGACGAGCTCGAAGACCGGCTCGGCGTCCGGGGTGGTGCGGGGGGTCATGGGCGTCTCCTGCGGTGCGGGTCCCGGACGTGCCGGGTCGAGGGGTGGATCAGGTCAGGGGCAGCGCCAGCACGGTGTAGGCCACCGGCGAGGCGAACACGAGGGAGTCCAGGCGGTCCATCACGCCGCCGTGGCCGGGCAGGGCGGAGGACATGTCCTTGATGCCGAGCTCACGCTTGACCATGGACTCGGAGAAGTCCCCCGCGGTGGCGGCGGCGACGGTGGTCACGCCGAGGACGGCGCCGATCCACCACGGCTGGCCGACCAGCAGGGGGACGGCGACGACGCCCACCAGCACCGAGCCCGCCAGGGAGCCGGCCAGGCCCTCCCAGGACTTCTTGGGGCTGATGCGCGGGGCGATCGGGGTGCGGCCGAGGCGGTAGCCCACGATGTAGCCGAACGTGTCGTTGGAGACCACCATCAGCAGCAGGATCGCCACCATGCGGTGCCCCAGCGGCTCGTCCAGGAGCGCAGCGGCGAAGGAGAGCAGGAACGGCGCCCACAGCACGATGAACACGCCCGCGAGCATGAACTGGCCCGCCGGGCGCCGGCGCGTCAGCGCCGTCCACACGGCCACCAGCGCCAGGCATGCCACCAGGGCGATGAACAGCGCGGGCACCCCCCACCGCCACGCGGTGAGCGGCAGGGCCGCCGCGGCCACCCAGAGCGGGGGCCGCGGCACGTCCAGGCCGATGCCGCGTACCGCCGTCGCGATCTCGGACACCGCGCCGACCAGCAGGGCGACCACGAGCACGACCAGCAGCCAGTCGAGCCAGAAGAGGCCGACCAGGGCCGTCGCCAGCAGCCCCACCCCCACGAGGACGGCGGACTTGAGGTCGCGGCCGCCGCGCGGGGGTGCGGGCGAGGTGGGCACGGCGGAGGTCATGGGACGAGCGCGGACGGCGGGAGGCTCAGACCTCCAGCAGCTCCTGCTCCTTGTTCTTGGCCATCTCGTCGATGAGCTCGACGTGGCGCTTGGTGAGCGCGTCCAGCTCCTTCTCGCCGCGGGCGCCCTCGTCCTCGCCGACCTCGCCGTCCTTGACGGCCTTGTCCATGGCCTCCTTGGCCTTGCGGCGGGCATTGCGCACGGAGATCTTGTGCTCCTCCGCCTTGGACTTGACCAGCTTCACGTACTCCTTGCGGCGCTCCTCGGTCAGCTCCGGCATCACGATGCGGATGACCTTGCCGTCGTTGGACGGGTTCGCGCCGACCTCGGACTCGGACAGCGCCTTCTCGATGTTGCGCAGGGCCGACTGGTCGAACGGGGTGATGAGCAGCGTGCGGGCGTCCGTGGTGGTGAAGGACGCCAGCTGCTGCAGCGGGGTGAACGAGCCGTAGTAGTCGACCATCACCTTGGAGTAGAGGCCCGGGTTGGCGCGGCCCGTGCGCACGGAGGCGAAGTCCTCACGCGTGGCCTCGATGGTGCGGTCCATCTGCTCTTCGGCGGACTGCAGGGTCTCCTGGATCACGGTGTCTCCTCGGTGTGGTGGAACAGGTCTGCCGCCATCCTACGCGGCGCGCCTCAGACGGTGACGGTGGTGCCGATCGGCTCGCCGAGCAGGGCGCGGGTCACGTTGCCTGGGCCCTCCATGCCGAACACGCGCATGTCCAGGTCGTTGTCCTTGCACATGGTCATGGCGGTCAGGTCCATCACGCGGATGTTCCGCAGCAGCGCCTCGTCGTAGGTCAGGTGCGTGAGACGCTCGGCGGTGGGGTCCTTCTTGGGGTCCGCGGTGTAGACGCCGTCCACGCCGGACTTGGCCATCAGGACCTCGTCCGCCCCGACCTCGAGGGCACGCTGGGCCGCCACGGTGTCCGTGGAGAAGTAGGGCAGGCCGGTGCCTGCGCCGAAGATCACGACGCGGCCCTTCTGCATGTGGCGGATGGCGCGCAGCGGGATGTAGGACTCCGCCACCTGCTCCATGTGGATGGCGGACTGCACGCGCGTGGTGACCCCGGCCTGGATGAGGAAGTCCTGCAGGGCCAGGCAGTTCATCACGGTGCCGAGCATGCCCATGTAGTCGGCCCGACGGCGGTCCATCCCGTTCTCGGACAGCTCGGCGCCACGGAAGAAGTTGCCGCCGCCGACGACGATCGCGATCTCCACCTGGTCCGCCGCGGCGGCGATCTGCTCGGCGATGCCGCGGACGGTCTCCGGGTCCACGCCGATCTTGCCGCCGCCGAACACCTCGCCCGAGAGCTTGAGGAGCACGCGACGGCGGCCGGTGTCGTCCGAGGTCTGCGGGGCGTGGGCGGTGGTCGGGTCCTCGGGGGCGCGGTTCGTCTCCATGGGAAGCATCTCCTGGTCGGTGGGGGGTCGGGCCGGGGACGGCCGTCCCGGGGGCGGACACGCGGACGGGGTGGCCGCCCGGTCGGGGCGGCCACCCCGTCATGCGATGGTCGTCGGCGCCATCCGGCGCCGGAGTGGACCTCGGGTCGCTCCCGATCCTACGCCCCCGCGGGGCGTGGACCGGGAGCGGCCGGTCCGGGTGCGGCGGTCAGTTGCCGACGCGGAAGCGGGCGAACCCGGTGACGTTGGTGCCGGCGTCGGAGGCGACCTTGCCGACGGTCTGCTTCGGGTCCTTCGCGAACGGCTGGTCCACGAGCACGATCTCCTTGAAGAAGCCGGTCAGGCGGCCCTCCACGATCTTCGGCAGGGCCTGCTCCGGCTTGCCCTCGGCACGGGCGGTCTCATCGGCGATGCGACGCTCGTTCTCGACGGTCTCGGCCGGCACGTCCTCACGGGTGAGGTACGTGGGCGAGTAGGCCGCGACGTGCACGGCGATGTCGTGCGCGGCGGTCTTGGCCTCGGCGGAGTCGGCGTCCACGGCGAGGAGCACGCCCACCTGGGCCGGCAGGTCCTTGGAGGTCTTGTGCAGGTAGGCGTCCACGTAGGCGCCCTCCACGCGGGCCAGGCGGCGCACGGCCACCTTCTCGCCCAGCAGGGCGCCCTCCTCGGTCACGTAGTCGCCCAGGGTGCGGCCCTCGTGCTCGGAGGCCAGCAGGCCGTCGACGTCGGTGGCGCCGGAGGCGACGGCGGCGCGCAGCACCACGTCGCCCAGGGCGATGAACTTGTCGGCCTTGGCCACGAAGTCGGTCTCGCAGTTGAGCTCGATCATGACGCCGACGCCGTTCTCGACGGTCGCGGCCACGAGGCCCTCGGCGGCCGAGCGGCCCTCGCGCTTGGTGGCGCCCTTGAGGCCCTTCACGCGGATGATCTCGATGGCCTTCTCGGCGTCGCCGTCGGCCTCGTCCAGAGCCTTCTTCACGTCCATCATGCCGGCGCCGGTGCGCTCGCGCAGGGCCTTGATGTCAGCAGCGGTGTAGTTCGCCATGCTCGTTCGGTCCTTCCCGTGGTGTGGGTTGTGCGGGATGTTCGGGGTCTGATCCGGTCCGTCGGCCCCGCCGGGTGAGGCCGGGCCGACGGACCGGCCGGGATCACTCGCCCTGCGGGGCGGCCTCGGCGGCGGGGGCCTCGGCCCGCTCGGCCGGCGCCTCGGCAGCGGGGGCCTCGGCCTGCTCGGCCGGTGCCTCGGCGGCGGGGGCCTCGGCCTGCTCGGCCTGCTGGGCGTTGTGCTGCTCGAGCAGCTCGCGCTCCCACTCGGCCATCGGCTCGGCGGCCGCCTGGCCGGACTTGCCGCCCTGGCGGGCGATCAGGCCCTCGGCGACCGCGTCCGCGACCACGCGGGTCAGCAGGTTCACGGAGCGGATGGCGTCGTCGTTGCCCGGGATCGGGTAGGCGACCTCGTCCGGATCGCAGTTGGTGTCCAGGATGGCGACGACCGGGATGCCGAGCTTCTGGGCCTCGTCGACGGCCAGGTGCTCCTTCTTGGTGTCCACGACCCACACGGCGGAGGGGGTCTTGGCCATGTTGCGGATGCCGCCGAGGTTGGCCTGCAGCTTCTCGAGCTCACGGTTGAGCAGCAGCAGCTCCTTCTTGGTGAACTGCGAGCCGGCCACGTCCTCGAAGTCGATCTCCTCGAGCTCCTTCATGCGCTGCACGCGCTTGGAGACGGTGGAGAAGTTGGTCAGCATGCCGCCGAGCCAGCGGTGGTTCACGTAGGGCATGCCCACGCGACCGGCCTGCTCCGCGATGGCCTCCTGGGCCTGCTTCTTGGTGCCGACGAACAGGATGGTGCCGCCGTGGGCGACGGTCTCCTTGACGAACTCGTAGGCGCGGTCGATGTAGGACAGCGACTGCTGGAGGTCGATGATGTAGATGCCGTTGCGCTCGGTGAAGATGAAGCGCTTCATCTTGGGGTTCCAGCGGCGGGTCTGGTGGCCGAAGTGGACACCGGAGTCGAGGAGCTGGCGCATGGTCACGACGGGCATGACGTTCCCTTCTGTGGCAGCCGTGGCACCCCGCGCTTCACGCGCGGGCGGTCTGCCGGTCGATTTCTTGACGGTTGGCGGCCGGCCCGGTCGGGCGGCCCCTGGCACCACGACGGCGGGCTGCCGGGCCCCACGAGCACCCGCGCCGACGTCCTCTCCAGGAGGACGGCGGGGACGGGACCGAGCGTGGGGGCTGGGCCGCTGAAGCGACCCACCGCGATGCGCGGAGTCGGCGTCCGGGGCACAGCACAGGGCCGGCCACAGGACACCGCTGAGGTGAATCCTACCCCAGGTGGGCGCCCGCTCCCATCGCCGACTCCTGCACAGGGGCCGGTGCGGCGGGCGCTCTCCACGATGGGACTGCGGGCCTGCCACGCGGCCGCCCGGAACGCCAGGCTGACGCCATGACCCCTCGCACGCTCCTCCCCCGTCCGCTCCCGCGTCCGCGCATCGCGGGGTGCGTCGCGGCAGCCCTGCTCGCCTGGCTCGTCCTCGCCCTGGGGATGGGCGACCTCGGCCCCGTGTCCCGGGCCACGCCCGCACCGTCCACGCGTGACGCGCTGCTCCTCGTCGCGGCGTCCCCGGCAGGTCCGGGCGCGACGGCCGCGCCGGTCGCGTGGCACCCGCCCGTCGCCGGCGCCGCCCCGGATGACGTGCTCCGCGCGTTCGTCGCACCCGAGCGACCGTGGAGTCGGGGGCACCGGGGCGTGGACCTCGCCGTGCAGACCGGGGCTCCGATCCAGGCGCCGGCGGCGGGCCGGGTCGTGTTCGCCGGGGTCGTGGTCGACCGCCCCGTGCTGACCCTGGAGCACGAGGACGGGACCCGCAGCTCGCTCGAGCCGGTGGAGGCGGATGTCGCCGTGGGGGCCGTCGTCGCCGCGGGCGACCCGGTGGGGCGACTGGCCGGGGCGCCACCGCACTGCACGCGCGCGTGCGTGCACTGGGGCGTGCGGGAGCCCGACGGCTGGCGTGTGGGGGAGGCGGCCTTCGACCGCTACCTCGACCCGCTGGTGCTCATCGGGTGGAGCGGCCCGTCCGTGCTCTGGCCGCACGCCGCGCCACACCCAGCGCGGCCGTGAGGTCCAGGAGCCGGCGGGCGGACTCGTCCCAGCTGAACCGGGCCGCCTGGGCGACGCTCGCCCGGGAGGCCACGGCGAACTCGGCGGGATCCTCGAGCTCCCGCACGCGGGCGGCGAGCGCGGCCGCCCGGTCCCCCTCGAGCGGGACACCCCGGAAGGACGGGGTGCCCGCGCCGGCGATCTCGCGGAAGATCGGCAGGTCCGAGCACACCACCGGCGTGCCATGGGCCATCGCCTCGGCCACGGGCAGGCCGAAGCCCTCGGCGCGGGAGAGGGTGACGGCCGCGGTGGCCCGGCGGAGCAGGCGCACGTACTCGGCCTCGTCGGTGCCGTCGTGGAACACCACGTCTGCGCCGTCGGCCCCTGCGACGGCGCGACGCTCGGCCAACCGGTCCTCGAGCTGCCCGCGGCGCTCCGGGCTGATGCGGGAGAGCAGGTGCAGCGTGTAGCCCGGCAGCAGCGGCGCGGCGGCCACGAGGGACTCGACGTCCTTGTAGTCCATGAACGAGCCCATGTAGAGCAGCGTGCGCTCCGGGGTCTCGTCCGGGTCCCGCGGCTCCGGGACCGCCTGCGCCGCGTTCGCGACGACGTGGACCGGACGCCGGGTGAGGCGGTGCCGGGCGATGAGCTCCGCCGTCGTCCGGGAGACCGTGGCGACCGCGTCCGCGCGGTCGAGCAGGAGCCGCTGCGGGATCTTGGTCAGGTGATAGGCCCGCCAGAGCCAGCGGATCGGCTCGGACAGGTTCCGCGGCGGGGTGCGGTGCTCGTAGTAGATGAGGTCGTGGAGCGTGAGGATCAGGGCGTAGTCCCGCCCCCACGACCCCATGGTCTGCATGGGCGAGAAGACGACGTCCGGTCGCAGACGCGCGACCTGACGGGCCACGAACGGCTCGCGTGGGGAGGTGGGGCCGGAGACGAGGTGCCACGGCACGCCGTCCGGGAGCAGGGCCAGCTGTCGTTCGTCCGAGATCAGCATCGCGACCTCGACGTCAGCCCCCGCCGGGCCCGGTGCGGCGGCCCGGCGGGCGACCGCCTCGAGGAGGCTCGCGCCGTAGCGGGAGATGCCGTCGTGGAAGTCGGTGCGGGTGTAGCGGGCGTCCATCAGCAGGCGCAGGGGGCGGGAGGGGCTCACCCGGACCACGCTAGCGCCGCGCCGGAGCGGGGCGGGGACAGCCGCGCGCGGAGGGTGTCGAGCGGGGGGTGTCGAGCACCGAGCGGCCACCTGGACGACATCCGAATTTCTGATTGCGTTTCGATAACGATCGTGTATCTTGATCACGGATCGGTTACGACCGGTCCGCCACACCGGGGCTTCCTCCGCATCCGCGCGTACCCGGTCATCCGCACTGCTCGTCAACTCGCACCCGCGGTCCGGCCTCGTTCCGGGCACCGCCCCGAGGCACCACCCTCACGGGCCGCAGGTCCTGTCCGGGAAGAAGATCTGATGTCTGTGACCTCCCCGCACGCCGCCGCGCGTCGCGCCCCCCGCACCGCCGCCGCCTCCGTGGCGCTCGCCCTGGGCGCCGCCGCCCTGACCGGCGTCGGCACCGTGTCCGTCGCCGAGACCGCCCAGGCCGCCGAGACCACCTACACCGTCCGCTCCGGCGACGGCTGGTGGATCATCGCCCAGCGCACCGGCGTCTCCATGTCCACGCTGCAGTCGCTCAACGGCATGACCGCCGCGACCGTGCTGCACCCCGGCATGGTCCTCAAGACCTCCGGCACCGCCACCCCGGCCCCGGCCCCGGCGCCGTCCACCTCGGGCTCGACCTACACCGTGCTGGCCGGCGACGGCTGGTGGATCATCTCCTACCGCACGGGCGTGTCCGCCTCGGTCCTACAGTCCATCAACGGCATGACCTCCTCGACCATGCTCCACCCGGGAATGGTCCTGAAGACCACCTCGGTCTCCACCTCCAGCGCCCCTGCCCCTGCGCCGGCGCCCGCGTCCAAGCAGGCTGCCGTCGACTACGTGCGCTCCGCCGTCCGGAACCCGTCCTCCTATTACGTGTGGGGCGGCAACGGCCCCTCCGGCTTCGACTGCTCCGGCCTCACCCAGCAGGCCATGGCCCGGGCCGGCATCTCCATCCCGCGCCGCGCCGGCGACCAGTACCTCGCCGCGAAGTCCTACGTGCCGATCTCCCAGGCCCAGCCCGGCGACCTCGTGTTCTATGCGAACCAGTCCACCGGCCGCATCTACCACACGGCCATGTACATGGGCGGCGGCCAGCTCGCCCACGCCCTCAACGAGGACGCGGGCCTAGTGTTCACCTCCACGACGATCATGAAGTCCGACATGCTCGCGGTGGCCGCCCGCTACTGAGCACCGGCACGACGACGGCCCCCGGCCCGCGCCATACCGCGCGGCCGGGGGCCGTTTTCTGTAGGGCGTGCGGGACTTGAACCCGCGACCCAGGGATTATGAGTCCCCTGCTCTGACCGACTGAGCTAACGCCCCTCCCCCGCGGCATCGCGCGGGACCCGCCCATCCTACCGACGGGTCTCAGAGCATCGCGCGGACCTCGGCGGCCGTCGCGCCGCGGTAGAGGCGCTCGAAGATGTCCACCGTCTTCTGGGCGGAATGATGCAGGGCCTTCGCGTGGGACGCCTCGCCCATGGCGGCGCGGTCCGCGTCCGAGAGGTCGAGGATCCGGGCGATCCGATCGGCCAGGGCCACGTGGTCCCCGGGCGGGAAGAGGTGGCCGTTGACGCCCTCGTCCACGAGGTGGGGCAACGCGAGGGCGTCCGCGAGGACCACCGGGGTGGACGCGCTGAGCGCCTCGAGGGTCACGAGGGACTGCAGCTCCGCCGTGCCCGGCTGGCAGAACACGTCGGCGCGCAGGTAGGCCGCCCGCAGCTCCTCCTCGGAGACGTGGCCGCGCAGCAGGACGCGGTCGGCCACCCCCTCCTCGTCCACCGTGGCACGGATGCGGTCGCGCTGCTCGCCGTCGCCGACGATCTCGGCGTGCACGTCCAGGTCGGGGCGGGTGCGGGCCAGGTGCGCGATCGCACGGATCAGCACCTCCACGTTCTTCTCCACGGCCAGCCGCCCCACGAAGAGCACGACCGGATGGCCGGGATGGTCCACCCTCTCCCCCGGCTGCAGCTCGTAGGCGCTCGCGTCGATGCCGTTGGAGACCGGGAGAACGTTGTCCAGGCCAGCGTGCTCGGCCATGGCCTGCGCGGCGAGGGCCGTGGGGGTGGTGACCACCGCGCCCTTGCCCATGAGTCGACCCATGTCCTTCCACGACACCCGGGAGACGATGTCCAGGAACCACTGCGGGAACGGCAGGAACGGCTCGAGGTTCTCCGGCATGAAGTGGTTCGTGGAGACGATCCGGATGCGGCGCCGCTCGGCCTCGTTGATGGCGGCCTCGCCGATCATGTAGTGGCACTGGGCGTGCACGACGTCCGGCTGGACCTCGCGGTAGATGCGGCGGAAGGAGATCTTGGCATGCCGCGGGAGCACCACACGGTAGTACTCGTGCGTCGGCGCCGGCAGGGAGCGCAGCAGGTGCACGGTGGCCTCCGGCCGGTGCTCCACGGTGTCCGGGCCGGCGTCACTGCGCGGCATCACGACGTGGACCTCGTGGCCGCGCGCGTGCAGCGCCGTGGCGAGGCGGTGGCCGAAGGTGGCGGCCCCGTTGACGTGCGGCGGATAGGTGTCTGCGGCGATCAGCACCTTCAGGGGGCGGTCGGCGGCGATCCCGGGACGGTCGGACACGGCGGTCCCTCTCTGTGGTGGCGATGGCACGACGGCGCCCGGCCCGTGCCGTGAGGATCGGCCGCGGGCACGGCGCGCGTCCCACGGTAGCAACCGTCGGCGCCGGCACGAGGATGCGCGAGGGGGTCAGCCCCGGCGGGACGGGTGCTCGCGCGGGTCCTGACCGTCCGCCCGCAGGCCGCGGGCCTTGCCCACCGCGCGCACGAGGTAGTCCCCCGCGGCGAGGATGTGCAGCAGGCAACCGGCGCCGACCAGAGCCAGGGCCACGCCGCTCCACGGGCCGCCGTCGACCCCCGGCACACGGGCGAGCAGCAGCAGGGGCGTGCCCACCAGCAGCAGCGCGGTGCGCACCTTGCCCAGGACCGTGACCGGCAGGTCCGGGCTGCCGCCGAACAGCCACAGGCACACGGCGGCGAGCACGAGGTCCGGGATCGCGATGGCCAGGGCGAGCCAGAGCGGGGCGATACCGGTGGCCACGAACGTCACGGCCACCACCAGCAGGGAGAGGCGGTCCGCCACCGGGTCGAGCCACCGCCCGACCGTGGAGATCATGTCGAACCGGCGCGCCACGTAGCCGTCCACCCAGTCCGTGCCGGAGAGCACCGCCAGGATCACGAACGCGTCCAGGTGCCGGCCGTCGACGGTGAGCCACACGAACACCGGGACCAGGGCGAAGCGGGCCAGGGTGATGAGGTTCGGCACGGTCAGCCAGGTGTCGCGGACGCGGTACTCGTGGCCCTCGCGCAGGCCGACGTCGATCACACGCATGGGTCGCTCCTCCAGGGTCCGCGGGCGGACGCCCCCGCCGGGCGCCCCACACGCCCAGCCTACCGACGCCGTCGCCCCTCCCCGCAGACGACGAGGCCCCGATCCGTGGGGATCGGGGCCTCAGGGGCCGGGGAGGGCGGGCACCCCCCCCGGGTCAGCGGCGGCGCAGGCGGCCGGCGAGCGCCACGAACGCGGCGGAGGAGGCGCCGAGCAGCGCGAGCGGCTGCCAGTTGTCCTTCACGTAGTCCTCGGCCTCGGCGGTCCGCTCCCCCGCGCGGGCGGCACCGGTGAACGGCGCGGTCTGCTCGGTGGCGTGTGCGGTCTCGGGGGTGACGCCGCGACCCTTGCGCTGCGCGGCGAAGGCCGCGAGCTGGCCCTTCACGCTGGTCTTCTCGTCCAGGCCGGAGCGGATGTCGCCCAGGTGGCGGCGGCGCAGGTCGGCACGGCGACGGATCTCCGCCTCGCTGGCGTCGGCGCGGTCCGGATGGGGAGCGGCCTCGCCGTTCTTGCGGGCCTTCTTGTTCTCCTCCTTCTCCACCTTCTTCCGCTCGGCCTCGCGGGCGGCCTCGACACGCTTGGCCTCGGCGCGCTCCGCCTTGAGGCGGTCGTACTCGGCCGGATCGAAGGCGTTGCCCTCCTTGAGGTAGCCGAGGTCGTACTCGAGGTTGCGCACGATCTCCTGCGGCACGAGCGGCATGGCGCCCTTGACCATCATGAGGCCGACGCCGGCGAAGATCAGGCCGAGCACGAGGAACGCCAGCGCCACCATCAGCGCCGGGAACCAGAAGGTCGGGTCGGCGAAGGCGCCGATCAGGGTCACCACGAGGGCGACCACCATGAGTGCGAGGAAGAACAGGCCCACCACCGCGATGCCGGCGCCGATGCCGGCCTTCTTGCCCTTCGCGGCCACGTGCCTCTTGGCGAGCTCGAGCTCGTCCTTCATCTGCAGGGGCAACAGGCGCACGACGGCGCCGAGCAGGTCGGTCAGCGAGCTCGCGCGGGTCTGCGGGGTCACCGGGACGGCGGTCCGCGGCGCGCGGACCTTCGACGCATCGGCGGGGGGAGCCTGGTGGGACATGGTGCATGCCTTCCGTGGAGTGCCTGGACAGATGCGCCCGGGCGGCGCGGCGGTCGCCGGGCATTCTCGAGCAAAGCTATCACCGGCCCGCCCCCAGGGGGACGGGCCGGGTGCGCGCGATGGCGGCTGGATCAGAAGTCGATGACCGCCGGGTCGGGGCCGAGACGGCCGTCCTCGCGGTCGAGGGCGTCGATCCGGGCGACGTCGTCGTCGGTCAGCTCCACCCCCGCGGCCTCGAGGTTCGAGACGATGCGCTCGGGCGTCACGGACTTGGGGATGACCACGAAGCCGTGGGCGAGGTGCCACGCGATGACCACCTGGGCCGGCGTCGCGCCGCGGGCCTCGGCGATCTCCGTGACCACGGGGTCGGCGAGGAGGTCGCCGCCCTGACCGAGCGGGGACCAGGACTCGTGGACGATGCCGTGGCGGCCCTCGACCTCGCGCAGCTCGCGCTGCTGCCAGTACGGGTGGGTCTCGACCTGGTGGATCACGGGCACCACGCCGGTGGCCTCGATGATCTCCTCGAGCTGGGCGGCCGGGAAGTTGGAGACGCCGATCGAGCGCACCTTGCCCTGCTTCTGCGCCTCGATCAGGGCCTTCCAGGTGTCCAGGTACTTCCCCTGCGCCGGCTTGGCCCAGTGGATGAGGTAGAGGTCGACGTAGTCGGTGCCGAGCTTGTCGAGCGAGACGTCGAGGGCGGCGAGCGCCTCCTCGTAGCCCTGGTCCGAGTTCCACACCTTGGTGGTGAGGAACAGCTCCTCGCGGGCGACGCCGGACGCGGCGATGCCGCGGCCCACGCCCTCCTCGTTCCCGTAGATCGCGGCGGTGTCGATGTGGCGGTAGCCGGCGCGGATCGCCTGCTCGACGACGTCGGCCGCGACGTCGTCCTCGACCTGCCACACGCCGAGCCCGAGCTGCGGGATCTGCTGGCCGTCGTGGAAGGGGACGGTGGGAACGTCGGTCATGAGGGAGCTCCTGGAGGGTCGGGGTCGGGCGGATGCCTCGGGTGCAACCGCACGCGGACGGGGGGCATTCCCGACGGCGGTCACCGGGCCGGGGCGCCGCCGTCGGGCGTCCGCTCCCCCGCGACGACGGCGCCCACCGCGCGGGCGAAGGCCGCGAACACCTCAGCGGGGTCGTTGGCCGTGACGAGCCGGGCGTTGGGGCGCCGGCCCCAGATGTCCCGCGTGTCGTGGACGGTGGTGCCGCGCAGCAGCTCCGAGTCCGCCTCGACGTCGACGACGGTGGCCCGCGTGGCGATGCGGGCCTGGCCCGCGGCCACCTGGGCGGCGAAGAGGTCGTGCAGGTGCGCGATGTAGCCCTGGTCGTAGTCGTGGTGGAACTCGAAGTAGAAGCGCAGCGCGTCGGCGAGCACGTCCAGGACGGGGCTGCCGGTCGCGGCGTCCGGTCCGGCGACCCGCGGTCGGTCCGCGGACCAGCCGACGGGGTGGGCGCCGGCGTCGGCCAGGAGGCCGTCCAGCAGGGCGGGCGTGTACTCGATCCGCTCCGTGGTCTCGAGCGCGCAGACCACCGGCAGGCGATCCTCGGGCAGGCCCTCGACGGCCGCGAACACCTCCTTCGCGGCGTCCGGGTCCACCCAGGTGTTCCACTCGGCGGTGGGCGTGGTGTTGCCCGGATGATAGAAGGAGCCGCCCATGATCACGACGCCGCGGGCGAGGAACGGCAGGCGCGGCTCGGCGCGCAGAGCGAGGGCCAGGTTCGTCAGCGGCGCGGTGCAGAGGATCGTCGTCTCCCCGGGGTGGGCCCGCAGCTCGTCCAGCCACACCTCCACGGCGGGCCGGGGCGCGAGCCGCTCAGGGCGCCGATCGATCCGGGCATGGCCGAGACCGCCGTCGCCGTGGGTCTCCGGAGTGGTGGCCGCGGGCCGGCGCAGCGGGGTCTCGGCGCCGACGGCCACCTCGACGTCGGCCCGACCGGCCAGGTCCAGCACCGCGGCCGTGTTCAAGGCGCAGTCCCGGGCGGTCGCGTTGCCGCCCGTGGTGGTGACGGCCGCGAGCTCGGGGCCGACACCCAGGCGGTGGGCGCCCACGAGGTGGAGCAGGGCGCAGGCGTCGTCGATGCCGGTGTCGACGTCGGCGAGGAGGCGGGCGGTCACGGGGTGGGCGTGCCGCCGTTGGCGTTGAGGGTCTCGCCGTTGACGTAGCTGGACTCGCCCGAGGCAAGGAACACGTAGGCGGGCGCCATCTCCACGGGCTGGCCGGCGCGGCCGATGGGGGTGCTGTGGCCGAACTCGGGCAGCTTCTCCTCGGGCTCACCGTAGGACACGTGCTGCACCGTCCAGATGGGCCCGGGCGCCACCGCGTTGACACGGATGCCCTTCGGGCCGAGCTGCTCGGCCAGGCCCTTGGTGAAGTTGTTGATGGCGCCCTTGGTGGCCGCGTAGTCGAGGAGCCTCGGGTTGGGGTTGTAGGCCTGCACCGAGGTGGTGTTCACGATCGTGCTGCCCGGGCCCATGTGCTTCAGCGCGGCGCGGCTGAGCGTGAACATGGACATGATGTTGATCTGGAACGTCTCGTGGACCTGCTCGTCCGTGAGATCGGCCAGGTCATCGGAGATGAACTGCTTGCCCGCGTTGTTCACGAGGATGTCCAGGCCACCGAGGCGCTGCGCGGCCTCGTCCACGAGGGAGGCGCGGTAGTCGGCGTCCATCAGGTCGCCCGGCAACGCGACGGCGGTGCGCCCGGCCGCCTCGATCGCCGCCAGGACGCGGTCGGCGTCGGGCTGCTCCTGAGGCAGGTAGGCGATGGCGACGTCCGCGCCCTCACGGGCGTAGGCGATGGCGACCGCGGCACCGATGCCGGAGTCGCCGCCGGTGATCAGGGCCTTGCGGCCGGTCAGCCGGCCCGCGCCCCGGTACGAGTCCAGACCGATGTCCGGGACGGGATCCGTCTTCACGTCCAGGCCCGGCTCGGGCTGGCGCTGCTTGGTGATATGGAGCTTCGGGTGGCGGGTGCGCGGGTCGTCATGGGCCAGCTGGGAGTCCTGCACGGGGATCGCGGGGGCGTCGTCCTTCTTCTCTGGAGTGGTCATGGGCCGGATGCTACGCGGCGCGCGTCAGAGGGTGACAAGGGACGGGGCGCGGCGTCGTCGGCGTGGCCCTCGCGACGGCGGCGCGGCGGCGGCCAGGCGTCAGCGGGGCCCGCTGAGGCCGCGCAGGGCGCCACGGTGCTGGAGCACGTGCAGGTCCCAGCGCGCGCTGAGCCCCTCGAACAACCCGATGCCACGCCGGGAGTTACCTTGCTCATCCAGGCGCGGCGACCACGTGGCGAGGCCCAGGGCCCCGGGCACGGCGCCGAGCAGCGCGCCCGAGACGCCGGACTTCGCGGGCACGCCGACCTCGGCCACCCACTGGCCGCTGGCGTCGTACATGCCGCAGGTGAGCATCACGGACATCGCCTGCTGCGCCACCCACTCGTCCAGCACCCGCTCCCCCGTCACGGGGTTCGTGCCACCAGCGGCGAGGGTGGCGCCCATGACGGCCAGCTGGGGTGCGGTGACCAGGACCGAGCACTGCGCGAGGTACCCGGCCACGGCCTCGCGGGCCGAGATGGGCAGCCGGCCGGCGTCGGCGAGCAGGTGGGCCAGGCCCAGGTTGCGGTCGGCGCGGGTGCGCTCGGCGTCGAGGACGTCCTCGCAGACCTCCAGCTCGACGCCGGCCATCGCGCTGTAGCGGCGCAGTAGCAGGGCCGTCCGCTCATCCTCGTCCCCGGCGGGCAGGAGGGCGTGGACCAGGATGGCGCCGGCGTTGATCAGCGGGTTGTACGGCCGGCCGTCGTCGTGCAGGGACAGGTGGTTGAACGACTCACCGGAGGGCTCGACGCCCACGTCCTCCAGCACGTGGTCCAGGCCGATCTCCTGCAGCACCACCGCGTAGGTGAGGGCCTTGGAGACCGACTGCAGCGCGAAGGCGTGCTCGGTCTCCCCGGCGGCGGCCTGGTGACCGTCCACCGTGCACACCGCCACGGCGAGGCCGTCCACATGCTGGCCGGCGACGTCCTCGAGGTAGTCGGAGGGCTCACCGCGACGGTCGGACTCCACCTCGTCGAGCATCGCGCGCAGGTCGTCGTCGAATCGCGTCATGTCCATTCCTGGCACAGTAGTGGGCGGGCGCCCGGGTCGCGGGCGGGCGCCGGGCCGGTCACGGCGTTCACTGGACCGGGGCAATCGGGCCCAGCGGCAGGCCCAGCCACCTCCAGCCGATGACCATGCCGGTGCACGCGGGCAGGAAGGCGATCGAGGACGGGAGCATCGTGGCGATCAGGGAGCCGATGCCCATCTTCCGGTCGTACCTCTGAGCCACCGCGATGATCAGCGGGACGCTACGCGGGCGACGGAGGGTGAGGGCAAGACCCGGGGGCCCGGGCCAGGGCTATCGTCGGGGGATGGACGTGCGGATCGGGACCTCCGGCTGGACCTACAGGCACTGGCGCGGGACCTTCTACCCGCAGGGGCTGCGGATCGCCGATCAGCTCGACCACTACACGGAGCGCTTCCGGACGGTCGAGCTCAACGGCTCCCACTACCGCTGGCCGGCGGACAGCACCGTCGAGGCCTGGCGCGAGCGCCTGCCCGCCGGCTTCGAGATGGCCGTCAAGGCCTCCCGCTACCTGACCCACTACCGCAAGCTGAACGAGCCGCAGGACTGGGTGGAGCGCATCGTGCACACGCTGGACCTGCTCGGCGACCACGCCGGGCCGCTGCTGCTGCAGCTGCCGGCCCACCTGCACCGCGACGACGGCCGGCTCGCCGGGTTCCTCGGCCTGCTGCCCGAGCGGGTGCGCGTGGCGGTGGAGGTCCAGCACGAGTCCTGGCTGGATGAGGACGTGTTCGACCTCCTCGACCGGCACGGGGCGGGGTTCGTGGTCTCGGTGATCGCCGGGCGGGAGCCGGTGCTGCGCGCGACCGGGCGTCTCGCCTACGTGCGCTTCCACAACGCGGACCCGGACTGGCGCTACGGCGGATCGTTCTCCGATGCCGAGCTCGCACCCTGGGTGGGGCGGCTGCGGGAGCTGACGGGCGCGGACGACGGCGGCCCGGCCGGGGACGCGGCGGGCGCGCGCCCCGCCTACGTCTACTTCAACAACGACAACCACGGCCACGCCGCGTTCAACGCGCTGACGCTGCGCAGGATGGCGGAGACCGAAGCCTGACACGTGCCGAGCGCGTGCCTAGCGTGAGGAGGAAGCGGCGGCCGAGCGCCGCCGTCGTCCCCCGAGAGCACAGGAAGGCAGACGCACATGACCCTCATGCAGATCCCCACGGACCACGGCACGATCGGACTGAACGTGGAGGAGGCCGGCCACGGGCGTCCCGTGGTCCTCATCCACGGCTGGCCGCTGACCCTCGACTCGTGGAAGGACCAGGTCGCAGCCGTGTCCCCGCACTACCGCGTGATCACCTATGACCGGCGGGGCTTCGGCGTCTCGGAGAAGCCCACCGGCGGGTACGACTACGACACGATGACCGCCGACCTGCACGGTCTGCTCACCGAGCTCGACCTGCGTGACGTGACGCTCGTGGGCTTCTCGATGGGCGGTGGCGAGGTGGCGCGCTACATGTCCCGGTTCGGCGCGGACCGGATCCACTCGGTGGTGTTCGCCGGCGCGGTGCCCCCGTACCTGCTGAAGACCGACGACAACCCCGACGGCCCGCTGACCGAGAAGCAGGCCGCCGAGATGCGCGCGGGCCTCGAGAAGGACCGCGAGTCGTTCTTCGACGACTTCACGACGACGTTCTTCTCCACCCCCAAGCTGGCCGGTCTGACCAGCAGCCTCAAGGTCACCGAGGAGCAGCGCCAGGAGGCCATCCGGATGGCGCTGCAGTCCGACCAGACGGCGGCGCTGGCCTGCATGGACGCGTTCGGGGCCACCGACTTCCGCCGCGACCTGCCGGCGGTGACCGTGCCGGCCCTGGTCCTGCACGGCGACGCCGACCAGATCGTGCCGTTCAAGGGCTCCGGCAAGCGGACGCACAAGGCGATCGACGGCAGCCGCGTCGAACTGGTCAAGGACGCCCCGCACGGATTCAGCATCAGCCACTCCGAGGAGTTCAACCGGATCCTGCTGGAGTTCCTGGCGGAGTGAGGGCGCGGGCGGGCGCATCAGAGTGCGGGACGCGAGACGGCGCTCGCGGGGGTGGTGCATGCCGCCCGGTCGGCAGAACCGCCCGTCAGCACGTGGAGGATGAAGCCGCTGAGCGCGGCTGCCCCCAGATGCAGGCCCACGGCCCGGAACGGGTCGATTCCGGACGGCAGGTGGGTGAGCACACTGAGTCAGATGATCCCGAAGACCGTCATCGACGCAGCTCCCTCCACAGCGACGCGCACCTACCGAAGCCGGGCAGATCCCAGGCCTGCCCCGCCACGAACGGCCATGCTACGGAAGGGACTGATGCACGTGTCGGTGACAGCCGTCGTCACGCCGCGTGAGCGGGCGTGGGGTCCATGATCGACTCGTCCCGGGTGGCCCATCGCCCTCGGTCGATCACGCTCTTCTGGAGGAGGGCGAAGAAGGACTCCATGGCCGCGTTGTCCCCGGCTGGGCCGACCTGGCCCATCGTGCCGATCAGCCCATGACGGGTGAGCGCGTCCTGAAGAAGGCCAGATCGGAACTGCGAGCCCTGGTCCGCGTCCACCAAGCACCTGGCCACCACGGCTGCACCGCCGCGCGTGTGACGGCCTTGTCCGCGCAGGGGTAGAGCTCCTCCTCACCCGTGAAGTGCTCCCTGATGTCGGTCAGCCAGGGCCTGTTCGGCGCTTCTGGAGTGGGCTGGCGCACAGACCGATGTGCTGTCGATCCCTGACGGTGAGATCCAGGCGCGTGAGAACGATCTGGATGCAGCAGGCACGTTCCCCGGTGACGGGTTGGTCGCGGACGCCTCTGTCGCGGGCCGTGGACGCTGATCGAGGCCGGTGTGGTCGAAGGTCGCACCTTGACGTCCTTCCCGAGCATCCGCACGGACCTGCGTGACGCCGGTGCGGACGTCGTCGGCCAGGACGTCGTGGTGGACGGAACCTGATCACCAGCCGCTCACCCGATGACCTGACTGTGTTCTGCGATACGATCGTGGCGTAATCTGCGAGCAATTCGACCCAGGAAGAGGTGATGGCATGAGCGTGACGAAGGGACTGCTTGTCAGGCTGGAGGCCCTGCCCGGCAAGGAGGACGAGGTCCAGGAATTCCTCGGCATCGGGCGAGGGCTCGTGGAGGAGGAGCCGGCCACCGTCGCGTGGTTCGCGATCCGCCTCGGCCCGTCGTCCTTCGGGATCTTCGACGTGTTCCCCGATGACGCCGGCCGCGACGCGCACCTGTCCGGCGCAGTTGCGAAGGCTCTCGGCGAGCAGACCGGCAAGCTGTTCAGCGAGCCGACGATCGAGAAGTTGGACGTCCTGGCCTCTAAGCTCCCCGCCTGAGACCACGACCCCGTCGAGCGTGCCGCTGTGCGATTCTCATATCGCACAGCGGCACGCTCGTCACGACGGGGTCACGTTGGTGGCTGCCTGCAGTGCGGCGGCGAGGTAGCCCGCGGAAGCACCGACGCCCTGATCCGCAACGTGGGCGGGCGTACCAGCTGCAACCACGGTCCCACCGGCGTCGCCCGCGCCGGGTCCAAGATCGATCACGTGATCGGCCACCGCGACAACGCGCATGTCCAGCTCCGCCGCGACGACCGTGTTGCCCGCATCGACCAGCGTCTGCAGGTGCGCGACGAGACGATCCGTGTCGGCGCAGTGGAGCCCGGACGTCGGCTCGTCCAAGACGTACAGCGTGTCTCCGCGCTGCGCGCGCTGCAACTCGGTTGCGAGCTTGACACGCTGCGCCTCACCCCCGGAGAGCTCGGTTGCCGGTTGACCCAGCCGGAGGTACTCGAGTCCCACGTCCGACAAGGCTGCCAGCGATCGAGTGATCTCCTCATCCCCCACGAAGAACAGGTTCGCCTCCTCGACGCTCATCGACAACACGTCGGCGATCGTGCGCCCCCGCCACGTGACCTCGAGCGTTGATGCCTTGTATCGCGTGCCGTGGCAGTCGGGGCATTCGGTGTACACGGAAGGCAGGAAGAGGAGCTCGACCATCACCGATCCCTCGCCCTCGCAGGTCGGGCAGCGCCCGCCGGCGACATTGAAGGAGAATCGGCCAGGCTTGTACCCACGGGAACGAGCTTCCGGGGTGTCTGCGAATCGACGACGCACGTGATCGAACAGCCCGGTATAGGTGGCGACGTTCGACCGCGGGGTCCGGCCGATGGGCCGCTGGTCGATGACGACCAGCCGCTGTACACCGGTGACGGGCCCGGCGACGCGCCCCTCGAGATGTTCCGGCGCATCCGCGAGGAGTGACTCGTCGCTGACCGGCTCGTCATCGGCCCGGGCAGCCAGGCCAAGGCGATCGCCGAGCAGCGACGGAAGGGCCTGGCTGACCAGACTCGACTTGCCGGACCCGG
The DNA here is from genome assembly GCF_027158145.1 of Micrococcus sp. H39-S4. Lineage (NCBI taxonomy): Bacteria > Bacillati > Actinomycetota > Actinomycetes > Micrococcales > Micrococcaceae > Micrococcus > Micrococcus sp. H39-S4. The sequence goes on along the minus strand of NZ_JAPVLT010000001.1, from coordinate 19,606 downwards.
ACACGCCCGTCACCGCGGTGAAGACACCCAGAGGGATATCGACGGTGAGGTCGTGCAGGTTGTTCCGCGTCACGTTCTCCAGGCGCAGCCAACTGCGTGCCTCACGGGGTGTGCGAAGAGGGAGACCGCGGCCGCCGAAGAGGTATCCGCGTGTCACGGACTCCGTGACACCGGCGAGACCGTCGGGCGGGCCGCTGTAGAGCACGCGGCCGCCGTGTTCACCGGCACCGGGGCCAATGTCGACCAGCCAGTCCGCGTGCCGCATCACAGCCACGGAGTGTTCGACGATGAACAGGCTGTTCCCTCGCCCCTTAAGTCCATCCAAAATCTCGAGGAGCGCCGCCACGTCCTGCGGATGCAGCCCCGCCGATGGTTCGTCGAGGACGTAGACGACCCCGAAGAGATCAGAGCTGAGCTGCGTCGCGAGCCGGAGTCGCTGCAGCTCGCCGCCCGACAGCGTTGGCGTCGTCCGACTCAATGACAAGTAGCCCAGTCCCAGATCGACCAGTGGACGAAGCCGTTGCAGCACCCCTGACGCGAGCTGGACCGCGGCAGCACGCTTCTCTGGTGTTCGGCTTGCGGTGGGTCGCACATCGGAAGAGGCGGCCTCGTGGTCCTCCTCGCGTGCGACGACTCCCGAGAGGATCGTGGCAAGTTCCCGGAGCGGCAGTTGGGAGAATTCGGCGATGTCGAATCCTTCGAACGTGACAGACAGCGCCTCGGGCTTCAGCCGTTTGCCATTGCAGGTCGGGCAGATCGCAGCGGTGAGGAACTGCGCGACGCGCCGTTTCATCGAGGCGCTCTTCGTGTTCGCGAACGTGTCCAGGATGTACCGGCGAGCCCCGACGAATGTGCCCGAGTAGCTCGGCTCCACGCCTGCTTCGATCGCAGCTTTGGACTCGGAGAGCGTGAGCCGGGAGTGGACCGGTACGAAGGGGGTCTCATCGGTATACAGGATCCAGTCCCGGTCCTTCTTCGGAAGGTCCCGCCACGGCACATCGACGTCGTAACCGAGAGCGACCAGCACGTCGCGCAGCTGATGGCCGTGCCACGCGGTCGGCCAGGAAGCGATGGCGCGTTCGCGGATGGTGAGCGAGGGGTCAGGGACCATCTGCTGCTCGTTCACCTCATACACGCGGCCGATGCCGTGGCATTCCGAGCAGGCCCCTTGGACCGTGTTCGCGGAGAAGTCCTCCGCATACAGCATCGGCTGTCCCTCCGGGTAGTCCCCGGCCCTGGAGTACAGCATTCGTACCAAGCTCGACAATGTGGTGATGCTGCCCACGGTCGATCGGGCGTTCCCGGAACCCCGCTGCTGCTGCAGGGCGACCGCCGGCGGCATCCCCGTGATCGAGTCGACATCGGGCACTCCCGCCTGATCGATCAGGCGGCGGGCGTACGGTGCGACCGATTCCAGATAGCGTCGCTGAGACTCGGCGTACAGCGTCCCGAACGCCAGCGAGGACTTTCCCGAGCCGGACACACCGGTGAAGACGACCGTTGCATCGCGCGGCACCGTGAGGTCGACATCCTGCAGATTGTTTTCGCGGGCGCCGAGAACGCGAACGTCAGGCTGCACGGAGAGCTTCGGCGGCACGAACGAAGAGGATTCAACCATGGTCGCATGTTAGCCACGCACGGAACAGTCGGACGATCTGCGTCCGGAGGAGAGGGGTCTGCCGTGAGTTTGGTTGACATCTGATCTGTGGTCCCGGGAGGGACTGCTGGAAGGATGACCCCATGCCCGCTGCATACCCCCGAGAGTTCCGCCAGGACGTGGTCGCGATCGCCCGTAAGGGTCAGATGCCGATCGCGCAGGTCGCGAAGGACTTCGGCATCGCCGAGTCCTGCCTACGGCGCTGGCTGGCCCAGGATGATGTCGAGGCCGGGATCCGGCCCGGCATCACCAAGGCTGAGAACGAGGAGCTGAAGGCTCTCAAGCGCCGCAACCGCGAGTTGGAGATGGAGAACGAGGTCCTACGGCGTGCGGCCGCGTATCTGTCCCAGGCGAACCTGAAATTGGGTCAGTCCCCAAAATGACCTATCCCGTCGTGAAGGACCTGGCCCGCGACGGGATTCCCGTGAAACTCTCCTGCCGGGTCCTCGGGTTCTCCCGTCAGGCCTACTACCAGTGGCTGGCCGAACCTGTCAGCGAGCGGGAATGGTCCGACGCGCATGCCGCCAACGCCGTCCTCGATGCCCATGCCGATGACCCGGAGTTCGGATACCGGTTCCTGGCTGATGAGCTCCGCGGCCGTGGCCTGGCCGTGTCGGACCATCAGGTGTTGAAGGCCTGTCGGCTCGTGAAGGTCCGCTGCTGCCACTCGATCCGTCGCGGCTCGGGCAAGCGTCCTGGCCCTGCCGTTCATGATGATCTGGTTCGTCGTGAGTTCCGCGCTGAGAAGCCGAACCAGCTGTGGCTCACGGACATCTCAGAGCATTGGGCCGGGGATTCCAAGCTCTATCTCTGCGCGGTCAAGGACGTGTTCTCGAACCGGATCGTGGGCTACTCGATCAATCGGCGGATGAGCTCGCAGCTGGCCGTGGACGCCCTGCAGATGGCTCTGGCCCGGCGTGGAGGCAAGGCCGAGGTGCAGGGTTGCCGGGTGCATTCGGACCGAGGATCGCAATTTCGAGCCAGGCGGTTCGTGGAGACGCTCCGGGTCAACGGCCTGGTCGGGTCGATGGGCAGGGTCGGTGCTGCTGGGGACAACGCGGCAATGGAATCCTTCTTCGCGCTGTTGCAGAAGAACGTGCTGAACCGGCGTCGCTGGCAGTCCTTCGACCAGCTCCGGCTCGCGATCGTGAGCTGGATCGAGCGGACCTATCACCGCCGTCGTAGGCAGGCCCGTCTCAGGAAGCTCACCCCTGTCGAGTTCGAGATGGTTCAATCAGTCCAGGCGGCTGCCGCCGCCTGATAACTCGTGTCAAGCAAACTCATGGCAGACCCCGGGCACCGATGGGACCTGTCAGGTCAGTACCGCGTCACGGTCAGCGTTGTGGTGGTGCACAAGGCGACCCTCTTCAGGGGGGGCGCCTTAGGATGCCGCCAAGGTCCCCAACATGAGCCCAGTTGCTGGTCGTTAGGGGTACCTCGTGTCCCGCGCGGCCGACGCTACCGGCGTTTCAGGCGTCGGCGGCTGCCTAACTTCCCAGACCGACCCAGCTGAGCACGATGGTGGCCAGGAGGGTGAGCACAGCCACTAGGGCGTGTCTGACAATCGTTTGGATTACGCGAGCACCGCCCGCGTCCGCTGCGGCGATCAGCATCTGAAGCACCCGATCCCAGGTGCCTTCTTCGGCCATGCGTCGATACCAGGTCCACACTTCTCTGCCGCGGCCAGAAGACCTTGGGCAGATCGCGCTAGGCGATCCCGCACCGGTACCGGTAGATGATGGCCTCGATCATCATCCGCGCATCCGAGAAGGGCCTGCCGGGCCGGCCCGTGTGAGTAGGCAGCATCGGGGCGATCAGCTCCCACTGGGCATCGGAGAGCATCTGGAAACGGGACATGCCTTCCAAGGTGCCAGTGGGCCCCTAGACTGTTTGTCAGACACGCCCTAGGAGCGTATATGGCCTCTACCTCTCCAACGCTTTTGCCGTTCCGGATCGATTCTCTAGCCACCTCGCTCTTCGCCAAGGAGACAGGCTTCAGCGGCCCCCATCTCCATGACTTCTTCGCTCGTTACACCGACATGCTGGGCCCCTATCGGTGGAACGGGAGCCCCTCCCGATGGCAGATCTTCCAGACCGGGTTGCATTCTCTTCCGCTGCCTCAACAACGCGCCGTGCTACTGGAGTTGTGTTCCTACGACGGCGAGTTCAAAAACGGCCGCCCCCCTGAAGGGGAGCTCACCCGGCTACGGGGCATGCTCCTCTCCGCCGGCACCCCCGGCGCGCACGCAGCACAGGAGTCCCTGCAGAAGCTCGAGGACTGGGAGGCCGTCAACAGGTCCTGGCAGGCCGCGCTGACCAAAGTCCAGGACGACCCCGACGGAGCTATCACCGCGACCCGCACCACCATCGAGAGCGTGTGCAAGCACATCTGCGATGAACGCGGAGTGAAGTACGAAGACGGGTGGGATCTCGCTCGGCTCTACAAGGCCACCTCAAGTGCGATGCAGGTGGCACCGGATCAGCACAGCGAACAGATCATCAAGCAGATCCTCAGTGGGGCGGCAACGCTTGTTGGAGGACTGGCCGCGATGAGGAATGCCCTCAGCGACGCCCACGGTCGAGGCAAGCGCTCTGTGGGGCCGGCACCTCGCCATGCCAAGCTCGCGGTCAACGCGGGGTTCGCCATCGCCGGCTTCCTCATCGACACCCACGTAGAGAAACCGCCCGTTTCCAGCTGACCCTCTCGGCCCCGATTCTTAGGTTTAGAACGGCAGGGCCCCGTGTACGTTGTGCCTGTGGAGCAACTTGCAGATCGCGGCGTCATCCGCGCAGCCCTGGACGACTTCGGACATGCCTGGGGTCAACGCATCGCCCGCTGGCGCGCCGATGGACAAACCCACACGGAGAAGTCCTTCGCCCAGCAGTTCTGGTCCGACCTGCTGCGCACCTTCGAGGTGATCCCCGAGCGCATCGACCTGTTCGAGCGCGGGGCCGCGCGCGCCTCCACCGGTGGGGCCGGCTACATCGACTTCTTCTGGTCCGGTGTCGCCCTGGGCGAGGCCAAGTCCCTGGGCTCTGACCTCGACGTCGCCCACGACCAGGCCCTGGACTACCTGGCTGGCGGATCCATCGGTCAGCACGAGTGGCCCAAGTACGTGCTGGTCACCGACTTCGCCCGCATCCGTGTCGAACGTCTGGGCGAGGCCGGCTGGGTGTCCGAGTTCGCGGTGCAGGACGCCGCCGATCACGTGGACGAGCTGATGTTTTTGGCCGGCCGGGACACCGTGACCAAGACCGAGGAACAAGAGGCCTCCATCGCGGCCGCGCAGCTGATGGCCTCCATGTTCACCGCCCTCGTCGGGGACGAGGTGGACGTACCCGTGGGCGAGGAGGCCCCCGAGGACGCCGAAGAGGAGGAGTTCGCCACCCAGCAGGCCTCGATCCTGCTCACCCGGCTGCTGTTCCTGCTCTACGGAGACGACGCCGGCCTGTGGGAGGCCGACCTGTTCCAGCGTTGGGTGGAGTGGGACACCACCGCCGACAACCTCGGCCCCCAGCTCGACGCGCTCTTCCGCGTGCTCAACACCCCAGAGAACCGGCGCCGCGGCGTGCCGGACTCTCTGGCCCGCTTCCCCTACGTCAACGGCGGCATCTTCGACGGCACCTCCACGGCCGGCTTCCTCACCAACGACTTCCGGGACGCGCTCGTGGCCGCCTGCCGGTTCCGGTGGACCCAGATCTCCCCGGCCGTATTCGGCTCCATGTTCCAACTGGTCAAGTCCAAGCAGGCCCGCCGCGGGGACGGAGAGCACTACACCTCCGAGGAGAACATCCTCAAGACCATCGGCCCGCTCTTCCTGGACGAGTACCGCGCCCGAGCGGACCGACTCATCCAGAACAAGACCACCACCCGGCGTGAGGTGATCGGCCTGATCGAGGAGATGGCCGCCAACATCTACGTCGACCCGGCCTGCGGGGCCGGCAACTTCTTGAACCTGGCCTACGCCAAGCTGCGCGAGATCGAGACGGACCTGCTGGCCGACCAGCGCCGCCGCACCGGATCTCAGGACCTCTCCCTAGACGTGAGCTTGGATCAGCGGATCCACATCGACCGGTTCTACGGAATCGAGATCAACTGGTGGCCGGCCAAGATCGCCGAGACCGCCATGTTCCTCGTGGACCACCAGGCCAACCGGCAGCTGGCCGCCGCGCTCGGCCAGGCCCCGGTGCGTCTGCCGATCAAGATCACCGCAACGATCTACCAGCACGACGCGCTGACCCTCGACTGGTCTCAGGCACTGCCGAAACCGGCCGGGCGCACGTTCGTGTTCGGCAACCCCCCGTTCCTGGGTGACCACACCCGCACGGCTGCCCAGCTGGCGCTGATGCAGGCGGCCTGGGGTGAAGGCAAGCAGCTCTCGCGCTTGGACTTCGTGACCTCCTGGCACGCGCTTACCCTGCGTCTCCTGGCCGAGCGGGATGGGGAGTGGGCGTTCGTGACCACGAACTCCATCGTCCAGGGCGACCAGCCCGCCCGCCTGTTCGCCCCGATCTTCGCCGCCGGCTGGCGCATCAAGTTCGCCCACCGCACCTTCGCGTGGGACTCCCAGGCCCCCGGCAAGGCCGCGGTGCACTGCGTGATCATCGGCTTCACCCGCGACCCCGGCACCAAGGCGCGCCTGTTCAAGTACGAGCATGCACGAGGCGAGGCCCGCGAGGTGCCCGGGGTGAAGACCATCAACGCCTACCTCGTGGACGGACCCAACGTCCTCGTGGACAAGCGAAGCACCCCCCTCGCCCCCGACCTTCCGGAGGTCACCTACGGATCCAAGCCTGCCGATGCCGGCAACCTCGTGGTCACCGCAGAGCAGTACCAGGCCGTGATGGCCGATCCGGTCATGGCCCCCTACGTGCGCCCTTACGTCGGCGCGGTCGAGTTGATCCGCGGCCAGCAGCGCTGGTGCCTCTGGCTGGCCGACATGGACCCGGATGCGCCCTCCCACTCCCCCGAGCTCAAGCGCCGCCTCGAGGGTGTCGCCGCCGAACGGGCCAAGTCCAAGGCCGCCTCCACCCGGGACTGGGCACGTTTCCCCCACCTGTTCCGTCAGCGGGGCCTCGTCTCCGACGTGCCGTTCGTCGGTATCCCCGAGGTCAGCAGCGAAGCACGCGCCTACCTGCCCGTGGCTCACTTCGAACCCGACGTCATCATCTCCAACAAGGTCTACGGCGCCCTGGACCCCGATGGCATCGTGTTCGCTGTGGCCTCCTCCTCGATGTTCATCACCTGGATGAAGACCGTCGGAGGACGCATGAAGTCCGACCTGTCCTTCTCCAGCACAATCACCTGGAACGGCTTCCCCCTGCCCGCCCTGACCGACAAGGACCGCGCCGCCCTGGCCCGCGCCGCCGAGAAGGTCCTCGAAGCCCGAGCCCTACATCCCAGGCGGTCCCTTGCCCAGCACTACGCCCCGCTGGGCATGGACCCGGCCCTGGTCAAGGCCCACGACGGGCTGGACGCGGTGATGGACAAGATCATGGGAGCACCCCGCCGGTGCCGCACCGAGCTGGAGCGTCAGGAGCTACTCTTCGCCCGTTATGCCCAGCTGACTTCGTAGCAGCGCGCCATATGGAGAAGGCGTAGAAGCACCGGCACTGGTGGCAGAGATCGGACCGTGTCAGATGACGAACCGCAGCTTCGGTCGGACGGTCGAGGCGGCATCCATGACCGCTTCGGCCACCTCGGGAGCGATACGGCCAGCGGCCATGATGCCCTCGAAGTCGTATCCGCCATCGGTGATCAACTGACGAGCAATCCCGAGCACCTGTGGCGATTCCGCCGGGCCAAGGGGCCCGGGCTCCGGATGCCCCCAGGCGGATAGTTGCTGATTGGCGCGCCTGTACGAGGCCTCGGAGAGCCGTCCCAGTGAGTGGGCACGGTAAACCAGGGCACGCAGACTGACCCCCCAGTGGCGCTTGAGCTCATGGAACGCCGGCCAGTTAATGCGCCGGGGCAGGTCTTCAATGATCTCGTCTCGAGGCATGAGGAACTCAGCGGCGAACTGGTGGGCCTGCTGCTCCACTAGCTTCGACCCCGGTTCGGTGTCGGGGTGCAGAACCAGGTGGCCCAACTCATGGGCCGCGTCGAACCGGCTACGCGCTTTGTCATCCTTGGTTGGGGAGAGAAAAACCAGTGGCCGTGCTCCGGAGTACGTCGAGAACGCGTCTACAGCCGCGTCCGTCTCCACCGGCAGGCGCAACGCGATGATCCCGTGGGCTTCCAGCGTCTGGACCACTGAGGGCAGAGGACCTGGCGCGATGCCCCAGGTCGAACGAGTAAGCCGAGCCGCCTCAACGATGGCCTCATCGGTCAGCTCCTCGGGCAGCTCCAGCTCGGGCAGCGACACCGGGGGAAGATCGACGTAGGCACCGATCAGATCAACCAGCTCCAGGCACAACTCGCCGTAGGCCAGCGCCTGCTCCCTGGAGGTAGCGGACGTAGAGCGCAACGAGCGGAAGTGCGCCCCGGACGCAGGCAAGAGCGCAAGAGGTCGTCCGGCGCCGAAGAATTCTCGAGGCAAGCCCAGCTGCAAGCAAAGTCGGGCCAGGACACTTTGAGTCGGCTTCGAGAGGTTCTTCTCAAACTGCGCGATGGCGGTCGGGGTGACTCCTACTTCTCGGGCGAGGGTGGCCTTGGTCTTTCGGCGCAGCCTCCTGGCCACGGTGAGCCGAGTGCCATCGAAGTCCGTGCCCGCAGCCGAGAGAGGTGAAATGCGGGTCACGCCTGACCTTCCTGGGGCCGCTGCTTCAGAGCCATCGAGAGGGCTGCCGCGGGCCTCTCGTCGAAGTTCGGGCCACGATCAGGCATGGGCGTCTGCGTGACCTGCGCGTCACGGTCGGCATCCCACCAGAGCCTCTCGTGGGCGATGAAGGGCCTCTCACCGAGCACGGGAACGGCCAGCCAGCCCGCGGTCAGTGGAGTCTTGGCTTCCCCGCCCCACAGGAGCATGAAGTTCTGTACAGTTCCGGGCGACCCTGGGTGCGCGAAGAGCGACGCAGCTCCGGCGGCAGGGGTCCGATACTGCAGAACCTCGGAGTTCTCTGCGGCGATTGCCGCCCTGACCTGGCTATCTTGATGAGCCCAGTCGACGCCCCCACCCCAGTTCGGATTGCGCCCTTGCCCGTAGGGAACCTTCATCGTTACGAAGCGTGCGCCCGCGAACTCGAAGGTGAGGACGCCTCCTGGGGTCGCCACGTGGAGCCCCGAGATACGCCAATGCGCATCGGAATGTTCGCGCACATCATGGTGAGCTCGACGAGGCGCCCTCTCCTTCAGGTTCTCGTAGCACTGAAAACCGAAGGACCTAGGGGTGTCACCGAGCTCGTCGGGCTCGTAACGGTCAAGGTTGGTCGTATAGACCTCCTGCACCAGCCCCCGCAAGGCATCGGTCAGGCCGCTCTCGGCGCACTCGTTGACGACAGTATGCAACGCCCTCTGGGCTGCTTCTTCGGCTCGATCCACTCACACAGTAAAGCACAGATGCTCGATCACGGCTACAACTCAAGTCGGGGTGCATAAAAACTTGCCAAGACTGAAGTAGCGCTGTCCAAGCTAAACCTCGACGCTAGGACGGTGGCGTCCGGCCAGCCAACGGGGGCATCAGTCGGATGACATAGCCCCCTTCTGCGTCCGCGTGCGACGACATGCCCGTGCAGCTTCCTTCCGCCCGCCCGTTCTACAGCCGCCAGGTCTGGCCGCGGGCTGCCTCGGCGAACATTCCCGCCCCGCACCGCTCCAGGCTCGCCAGGACGGCGGCCACCGTGAGAGGCGGATTACGGGTGGCCGCCGCCTGCACCTGAACAGAGCGCATCACCTGGGCCGGGTCCAGGTCGAGCTGGTTCATGAAGAACTCGTCCGGATCCTGGGCCTGCAGGTTGAACCGGCCGAGCACCTCGGCAGGGAAGTCCTTGAGGTTGGCCGTCACGATCAGATCCGCCCGCCCCTGGACCGCGGCGGCCACCACATGCCGATCATCCGGGTCGGGAAGATCGATGGCCCCAACGAGCTGCTCCCACCCTTACACGCACGCGTCGTCGAAGGCCTGGTTCATCACCGCGGCCCGGCGTCGGGCCGCCCCGGTCTCCCGCATGTCCGGGTGGATGGTCTCCAACGCACGGATGGTCTCCTCGAGGATCCGCTCACTCCACAAGGGCCGGTAGAGGCCGGCCTCGGCCATGTAGAGCAGGGTGTCCGCCTGCGCGATGGGCACCAGCACGCATGCATCGAGCACGGCACTGAAGCGGGCCACTACCGGGCCTGCCGCCCCAGGTCGCGGCGGGCCTGACGCAGAGCCTGCCGGTACCGATCCGCGTCCTCGTCGTAGAGACCCGCCTCGGAGGCCGAACCGGTCAGGTCTTCCAGGGCGGCGCGGCGGTCCCGACGCTTGGCCTCTTGGTACTGCACCACATCCTGCAGGCGCACCCGCCGGTGGCGGCCACCGGAGGTCAGCTCATGGGCAAGCTCGCCGCCCTCGAGCAGCTTCACGAGCGTGGGGCGGCTGATGCCCAAGAAGTTCGCCGCCTCCTGGGTGGTGAGCATCTGATCCACCGGGGCCACGGTGATGGCCTTGCCCACCTGCATGGCCTCGACCACCTCCCGCAGGACGTTGAACGCCTCTAAGGGAAGGGGAACAGTCTGCCCGTCCGGACCGAGCAACGCGGCCGGCTGCGTCAGGGCCCCCAGGAACCTGCTCAGATCGAGCATCTCCTCCAGGTCTGCAGGCGGCAGCACCGTGCGCGTGGCGTTGGGCTTGGTCTCCATGCACGCAGTATGAGACTTCAAACGAAAAAATCGCAACCCCGTGCGGTCGGGCTCACCCCTCAGCTCCAGCACCACGAGACAACGACGTGTAGAGCGTCTGCCGGCTGACCCCGAACGTGCGCGCCACCTCGGCCTTCGGGATGCCCATGTCGATCATCACGCGTGCCTGCTCCACGTCCGCGCCCGAGAGCTTCGGGGCCTGCACGTACTTGCCGCGGGCCTTGGCCAGGGCGATGCCCTCGGCCTGACGTTCCTTGATCCGTCGGCGCTCGAACTCAGCGAACGCCGCCAGGATCCCCAGCATGAGCCCGTCCACCGGGGAGGTGCCGGACTTGTCCACGGTGATCCGCTCGGACACGAATTGCACCGCACATCCCTTGTCCGTGAGCTCGTCCACGATCGCGTACAAGTCCCGGGTGTCCCGGCCCAGGCGATCCATGGAGGCGACCTTCACCAGGTCCCCCTCCCGCACGTACCCGATCAGCTCGGCCAGGCCCGCGCGCTTCGCACGTGAGCTGCCGGAGATCTTGTCTTCGAAGATCCGGTCGCACTCCCCCACCGCCTCGAGCTGACGATCCAGGTTCTGCTCGGCCGAGCTCACCCGCACATAGGCCACCGTCTGTCCAACCACGTCTAAGACCCTCCGTCAGATGTGTCCAACGGGTCCGAACTGAACCCACTCTGACGTGATGATCTCGTAGGGCCGGGGGGTGTGTAAAGGGGTATACCCGGCTTGACGCCGGGATGGGGCAATGGCCACCCCGCTGGATCGTGGGGCATCCCACTGTCGGAGCGCTGACGTTTACTTAACTAACCTGTTAGTATAGTTTCGTTGATGCGACTACAGGCAGAGGACAGGGGTACAACAGTGAACGACGTTGGATCATCGCCGCGGCGGTGGTGGCTGCTCATGACCGTGGGTGCCGGCCTGCTACTCATCACCCTCGACAATTCGATCCTCTACACCGCCTTGCCTACGTTGACCGCAGACCTCGGCGCGTCCGGATCCTCGACACTGTGGATCATCAACGCCTACCCCTTGGTCATGGCTGGCCTCCTCTTGGGAGCAGGCACACTGGGCGATCGCATCGGCCACCGCCGAATGTTCGTCGTCGGCCTGTGGATCTTCGGTGCCGCATCACTGGCAGCGGCATTCTCGCCCACCCCTGCCTTCCTGATCGGCGCCAGGGCACTCCTCGCTGTGGGGGCCGCAGCGATGATGCCCGCCACGCTTGCTCTGATCCGCCTCGCGTTCAACGATCCTCGTGAGCGCAACATTGCCATCGCCATCTGGGGGAGCCTGTCGATCGCGGGGGCAGCGCTCGGACCCATTCTCGGCGGCGCCCTTCTCGAACGGTTCTGGTGGGGATCTGTTTTCCTCATCAATGTCCCCGTTGTTGTCATCGCACTTGTGGCGACCGCAATCATCGCGCCGCACAACCATCCCGATCCGTCGAAGAAGTGGGATCTCGTCTCATCCCTCTATGCGATGGTCGGGCTGGTGGGCACCGTGCTCGTCATCAAGGAACTGGCCCATATTCCACAGAACTGGGTTCTGATCGCAGGGGCGCTGGCGTCAGCAGTCATCGGGTTCGTCCTCTTCGTGCGACGCCAGGGCCGATTGGAAGAACCACTCATCGAGTTCTCCATCTTCCGCAACCGCGCCTTCGCTGGCGGCTCTCTGGCAGCCTTCTTCGCGATGTTCACCATCGCTGGCGCCCAGCTCGCGACCACACAGCGCTTCCAGCTCGTCGAGGGCTTCACCCCCCTGCAAGCAGGCCTGCTAGTCGCAGCCAGCGCGCTTGGCGCCCTGCCCTCAGGTGTCCTAGGGGCCGCGATCCTGCACATCGTGGGCCTGCGGATCATTATCTCCGGCAGCCTCGCCATCGCCGCCCTAGGACTAGCTCTCGCCGTGCTGGCCTCTGCGAACGGATCACTACCCCTGCTGGTCGTCAGCTTCATCGTGACCGGCTTCGGCCTGGGCGGCACCTTCGCCGTCGCTTCCGCCGCCATTATGGGCAACGCGCCTCCGCGAAAGGCCGGCATGGCGGCCTCGATCGAAGAAGTCTCCTATGAGATGGGCTCCCTCTCGGCTGTAGCACTCCTCGGGAGCCTCCTGACCTTCGTCTACGCCACAGTCGTCCGACTCCCGGATGGCACTCCCGCCGCAGCGGGGGAGAGCATTGCCGATGCCCTCGGGATCGCCGACGGAGATCTCGACGTGATCGCAGCCGCCACCTCCGCCTACGACACGGCCTATTTGGTCACGATGATCGTCCTCGCTGTCATGCTGGCTAGTGGAGCCGCTCTGACCAATCGGCTGCTCCGCGCTTACGGGCGCGGCAGCGAGGCAATGGAGTACGCCGAAAACCACTGAACCAATCGGAGGGGCGCATGATGGTGCGTGAGAGCAAGAAGACCATGATCCTCGACGCCGCGATCCAAGTGATCGAGGAAGACGGGATCACAGCAGTCACGTTTGACTCTGTCGCGGCCGCTGCAGGGATCACCAGGGCCGGGATCATCTACCACTTCCCGTCACGAGACGACTTGATCGCTGCGATCCACCAGAGACTCGCTGATCGCTGGGAGCGGCAGTTAGAGATCGCCTGTGGAAAGCCGACCGCTGAGGCAACGCCGATGGAGCGCCTGACCGCCTACATACTCACTTGTTCGACAGCCGCCTCCCACGCCGAGTTCCAGATGATTCTCGACAGCCAGCACACCCAGCACAAGGCGATCTGGGAAGACCTCATCGACCGATGGACCGGACGTAGCGAACGAGACGAAGCTGAGCGCGACCAGATGACCTCGCTCGCCCTGCTCGCTGCTGACGGGCTCTGGGTCAACGACCTGATCGGAAGCAGGCCCATCTCACAGGACCACCGGAGTGAAACCGCAAAGCAGATCATCGCGCTACTCCAGAATGACGTCCATGAATCCGAGGCCAAGCCCAACGGGTAAGCGAGCCAGCGCGCGGTTGGAGAAGGCCGGATCGACGAATCCGTCGAGCGCGATGATGGGCAACCCTGTCAAGCAAGATCGCACCCTGGCACCTCTGTCCAGCAGCACCCAACTGGCTCTGACACATGCGCCTAGTGGGTATACCCCCTTGGACAGCCTGCTTCTCGACGGGGCGGCACCGCTGCGCAATGAAGGTGGGGACGATTCATCCTCGAGTCGAGCTCGGCACCAGCCAGATGGCAGCCGCATCCGTCTCGATGAGTTCCACGGGCCCGACTGCGACCACGCGCAGTCGGAAGTGGCCGGCCTCGGCCACCTCGACGACACTGTCGGGAACGATTCCGGCCTGCTGGAAGCGGATCAGACGCTGCGGGTCGGCGTCGGAGATGCGTAGGACCCGGTAGAACCCCGGCTCGGCTGCATCCAGGCGGACCGCGTGGGCCGGCCGCTCCCGCTGCCCTACGGGAGTGGGGATGGGGTCGCCGTGGGGATCGTGCGTGGGGTGGCCCAGCATCTGATCGATCCGCTCGATCAGCTCGTCGGAGGCGGCGTGCTCGAGTCGTTCGGCTTCCGCGTGGACCTCGTCCCAGGAGTAGCCTAGGCTCGCGGCGAGGAAGCTTTCCAGCAGCCGGTGCCGGCGGACCATCGCGATCGCGTGCTCGCATCCCTTCCCGGTGAGGGTCACGGGCTTGTAGGGCTGGTACTCGACCAGGCCCTGGGCTGCCAGGCGCTTGACCGTCTCGGTGACGTTGGGCGCGGTGGTGCCCATGCGTGCGGCCAGGCTCTTCGTGCTCAGCGGCGCGTCTCCCCACTCCGTGGCGGACCAGATCGCCTTGAGGTAGTCCTGGGCCACCGGAGTGATCTCGTCGAGGCTCATGGCCTGCACGATAGCGGGACCTCCTTCACCCCTGCCCGGTCAACGTCAGCCACAGCAGCACGGCGTTCAGGGCCACGATCAGAGCCACGACCACCCATGCCACCGTCTGCAGGGGCGTGGAGTTCGCGTGTCGGCCCATCACGGCCCGGGCACCGGTCAGTCGGACCAGGGGGATCATGGCAAAGGGGATGCCGATACTGAGCAGCACCTGGGAGAGGACGAGCGCCCAGGTGGGGTCCACCCCGGAGGCGATGACCAGCAGCGCGGGGATCAGCGTGAGCACCCGCCGCAGCATCTGAGGGATGCGCCAGCGCAGCAGCCCGCCCATGATCTCCGACCCCGCATAGGAGCCCACCGCGGTGGAGGCCAGCCCGGAGGCCAACAGGCCGACGCCGAAGAGCACGCCCACCGCCGGCCCCAGTGCGGTCGTGATCGCCGCGTGGGCGCCTTCGATGCTGTCCGTCCCGGAGACCCCGGAGAGATTGGCCGCCGCCAGCAGCAGCATCGCGATGTTCACCGACCCTGCCACCAGAAGCGACAGCCCCACATCCCACCGGGTGGCCCGCAGCAGCCTGCCAAGGGTGCCCGGATGAGCGTGGGCCCCCTGATGGCGGTCACGCGCCAGAGCTGAGTGCACATAGATCGCGTGGGGCATCACCGTGGCCCCCAACATGCCGGCCGCCAGGAGCACCGTCTGGGTTCCCTCGAACCGGGGGACCATGCCCGCCACGGCCTCACCCCAGGAGATGGGCCCGTAGAACAGTCCCGAGACGAACCCGAGGGTGATCACGGCCAGCAGGCCCACGACGACGAACTCGAAGGGCTGCTGCCCGCGCCGGGACTGCACACCCAACAGGATCATCGAGACCACCCCGACGATCACCCCGCCGGCCAGCAGGGGGATACCGAAGAGGATGTGCAGGGCAATGGCCCCTCCGATCACCTCGGCCAGATCCGTGGCGGCGGCCACGATCTCCGCCTGCACCCAGTACGCCAAACGCCGCCCGCGCGGCAACCGGTGCCCCAGCAGCTCCGGAAGCGAGCGGCCGGTGACGAGCCCGAGCTTCGCCGAGAGGTACTGCACGAGCATGGCCATCAGGTTCGCTGCGACCAGCACCCAGACCAGCAGGTACCCGTACTGGGCCCCCGCCGTCAGGTTCGCAGCCACATTGCCGGGGTCCACATAGGCCACCGCCGCCACGAAGGCCGGCCCCAGCAGCCGCATTCCCCGACGACCGGGGCGATCCACCCTCTCCACGGCGACCTTGCCATCCGCCGGCCGATCCACACCGGCGGTCATCCGAGGCTCCAATGGCGATGCATGCATGAGATTTAACATACCTGAACTCTGAGGAGACAGGTGGTCTGACCACACCCCGGCACCCCGGCAGTCTCAGATGCACCGACGGCCGTAGCCGAACACTCCTGCTTTCACGAACCTAATCGTGTGCACCTGAATTCTTTTGTGTGCCCTAACTGGAGTACCCCTCATGGAAATCTCCCGCCGTTCAGTAGCCACCGGCCTCGCCTGGGCCGTGCCGGCCGTGGCCGCATCGACGGCCGCGCCCGCCATGGCCGCCTCCTCCTGCGCGGGGTACACCGCAGGCAAGCCCCTCCCAGCCTCGGCGTTCACCCTGACCTACCTGCGCATCACCAACGAGACGCTCGGCAGGCTGTCCAACAAGCAGGTGGCCCTCGATTTCGACTTCCGCCTCAGCGACGAGGCCGCGGCCTGCGGGGTGCGCACCGGATCCGTCTCCTCCACCAGCAACGGCGGCACCTCCCGGATCGCCTTGAACAACGGGAAGACCTACAACGCGACCAACGGCCTCGCCGTCCCGGCCAACGGATCCGTAGGACGCACCGACGGTACCTGCCGGCTCGGCCTGGACCGCACTGAGGCCTGCGGCACCACGGGGCAGTCCCCCTACAGCGTCGCCGGGTCCACGGGCGCCAGCTCGACCGCCGTCACGGCCATCTCCCTCTACCGGTCCATCACGGTCTCCGGCTACGGCACCACCGTCGTCTACCTCAACGCCACGGGTGTGGGCACCAACCTGTCCGTGAGCGCCGCACCGCTGATCTGACCCCCGCACGACGGACCGCCATGCCGCCTCTGAAGGATCAGGACCTCGCCCTCACACCAGGACAACGCCCCCACCATCCCCTGAGGGACAGGGGGTCGCTTCTGGCATACCCAGCTTGACAGCCGAACAGTTCATCACTGCCCTCATCCTTCACGAAATCCGAGACAGCCTCTCAGGGCGCCGGGTCGGCCTGTCCCGTAACCGGATGGGCCCGCTCCCGGGCCGCCGGAGGAGATTCGGAAGCGATGCACGCCACCGACTGCGACCCGCTACCAAGGCCTCAGCTCGCGTCCGAAGTTCACCCCCGCCACAGGTCAAGCGTGTGCCAGTCTTCCGGAACACCCATCGATTGGA
The DNA here is from genome assembly GCF_027158145.1 of Micrococcus sp. H39-S4. Classification (NCBI taxonomy): domain Bacteria; kingdom Bacillati; phylum Actinomycetota; class Actinomycetes; order Micrococcales; family Micrococcaceae; genus Micrococcus; species Micrococcus sp. H39-S4. The sequence goes on along the minus strand of NZ_JAPVLT010000001.1, from coordinate 2,888 downwards.
CTGAGAGGGCATGCGATGTGGGGAAGGTGCGGAACAGCTCGGCCAGGCGCGGCGCCCAGGACCGCTCCGCCTCGATGGGCCGCAGCATGTAGGCGATGATCGCCAAGGCGTTGTAGGTGCCGAAGTCCCCTTTGGGGGCGGCGGGTTCCCGCAGATGGTCGAGGAGGGGCACCATGCCTGCCGCCGGCCGGGACGGGGCGTTCTGGAGCTTGCGGTTGAAGAGCCGAGCATGATGCGCGGCCACGTTGCGCACGTAGTTCAAGCTGGCCAGCCAACTGCCCATCATCTTCTTCTGGGGGATCCCAAAGGCCGTGGCGACTTCCTCGGCATCCTTCTGAAGCATGCCCTGGTAGAGGTTCGACAGGTGTCCCAGCTCCAGCAGCTCGGTCAACGCCCAGACCGGCATGTGGTCGTCGTACTTCTGCCGGAAGTGGGCGACGAACTGTTCGTCCGAGCCGTCCCGGCGTTGCTTGACCCGCTCCAGCCACAACACCTGCTTGCTGGGGCGTGGGTCACGACTGTCAGTGTTCGCCCGCGTGAACGAGTCGTCGAAGCAGGTGGGGTTCTCGTGCGCGAACGGTGAGGTCCGCCCCAACACGTAGCCGATGCGCATACGCACTGCTACCTCGATGCGCTCCACACCCTCCATGACCAGCATGCGCAGTTGCCGATCGAAGTCGATGATCTCCTCGGCATGATGCAGGGCTGTGCCCGGTTGGTACCTATTCAGCACCCGGATCTTGGTGTGCCCTTGGTCATCGACCTGCTTCTCGGACTCCAGGAACGGGTACAGGTAGCCGGTTACTCGGTAGTAGCCCACGGACTCGAGCAGTCGGAGAGCCCGCGTCAGGTCATCGACCTCCAGACCGCGCTGGACTAGCTGTTGTGGGTCATGAGGTTCTTGCCACGGGGTACGGGCTGAGATGAGACGAGCGGGTCCCTGCCGCAGGATGGAAGTTCCTCAACAACCCACCTGCCAGAAGAGACCCGCTCATGACTCACGCTAACGCACCCCTGACCCCGACCGGCCGTCTCAGGATGGTCCACCGCCACCTGCACGACGGGATCCCGCAGGCACACGTGGCAGCCGAGTTCCGGGTGAGCCGGCCCACGGTGGCCACCTGGGTCGCCCGCTACCGCGCCGAGGGCGAGGCAGGACTGCAGGACCGCTCGAGCCGGCCCCACCACTGCCCCGCCCAGCTCGACATCGCGATCCTGGCCGAAATCGAGGCCCTGCGCCGGGACCAGAAGTGGTCCGCCCGCCGCATCCATCACCACCTCGTCTCCGAAGGCCACCAGCTGTGCCTCCGAACGGTGGGGAGGTGGCTGCACCGGCTGGGCATCTCCCGGTTGCCAGACCTCGCGCCCACGGGTGAGGACCTGCGCCAACGACCACAGAAGATCACCGCCCGCGGCCCGGGGCACATGGTGCACCTGGACGTGAAGAAAATCGGGCGCATCCCTGACGGGGGAGGCTGGCGTGCTCACGGCCGGGACTGCGAGAACGCGCGAGCGGCCAAGCGCGGGCCTGGCCGCCGGGTCGGCTACACCTACCTGCACTCGGCGGTGGACGGGTTCACCCGGCTGGCCTACACCGAAGCCTTGCCCGATGAGCGGGCAGCTACGACCGTGAGCTTCTTCTGCCGGGCGAGGGCGTTCTTCGCCGCGCACGGCATCACCGTGGACCGGGTGATCACGGACAACGGGGCCAATTATCGGGCCGCGGAGTTCACCATGAAGGTCGTCTCGCTTGGGGGCCGGCATCACAGGATCCGGCCCTACACCCCGCGCCACAACGGGAAGGTGGAGAGGTACAACCGGCTGATGGTCGATGAGGTCATCTACGCCCGCCCCTACACCTCAGAGCAAGCTCGGCGTGAGGCCCTGGCGGTGTGGGTGAACCACTACAACTACCATCGGCCTCATACCTCCTGCGGAGACGCTCCTCCGGCCTCACTGGCACCGACCCGAGTCAACAACGTCATGCCCTCCTACAACTAGCCGCTCTACCTGCGCCTCGAGAGGCAACCACTTCTTCGTGTACTCCACGCGTCTCTCCCACACAAAGAAAATCAGCCCGCGCCTTGCGGCAACGGGCTGATCATGATGCTTGAGACTCTAGCACGGGCAAGAGCCTAGGTCCTAGATGTGCTACCCGGGCACGTGTTGCGTTCGAGCGCACGCGAAGCCCTAGCGTCGCGGACATGAACCCAGAGCTGGAGCAAGCCCTGCGCCTGGCTACGGACCCTCCCGGTGGCGTCTCGCTGGAAGCATTGGAAGATCTCGTTCGGGATGATCCGACGACCTGGTGGGACATCTCGGAGGCCGCCACTCACCTCAACGTCACCGCCCACACGCTGCGCTACTACGGACGCATCGGCATGGTGAGCGTCCCCCGAGACGATGCCGGGCACCGCCGCTATGACTCGCCGGCCATCCGCCGCCTGGTCTTCATCACCCGCATGCGCACGGCAGGAATGCCCATCGCCGATCTCCAGCACTACCTGGCCCTAGGGCGTGTCTGATAATGCTTCGAGGGTTTGGCTAAGGCCCTGGATCCATTCTCAGACACGCCCTAGGTCGCGGGCGAGTACCGCCGGGTAGCTCGGGCCCTCGAGGAGTGTCATGAGGATGCGGGAGCGGGTCGGGTCGGCCATCGCCCGGCCCAGCCGGTTCATCACGTCCAGCCGCGAAGCAATAGTCAGCATGCGCTGACCATACAGAACCTGCTGACCTCTCGTGTGTGGCTCCCGCTGCTGATATCTGCATAGGTGTATGGTCGTGGCATGAGTGTGACGCCGTTGGATTCGTGTCAGGTCACCGCCGTCCATCCGGAGAAGGTGGCGCTGACCCGGGAGAGGATCCCCGACGAGCGCGAGGCCGGCAGG
>NZ_JAPVLT010000019.1:0-4631 GCF_027158145.1 Micrococcus sp. H39-S4 | reverse complement strand
CGGCTCGTCGAAGGCCAGGCCGTCACGAACTGGAAGCAGGCCCTCGCCCAGCTCGCCGCGGCCTACCCCGACCGGATCAACCCCTACCTGTGACCACCCCGCTTACACAGACAAGTTGACACGCCCGCTGGCGGCGCAACCGGGCGATTTCGGCCTGCTCCGCACTCGGCCGGCCAACGGCTTCATCGGCCGCCTTGCCTTCGAGCACGCCAGCATCGCGCATCCGGCGCCATTCGCTGATCAGCGAGGAGTACAGGCCCTCCCGGCGAAGGTAGGCCCCACCCTGCTGCTCCTGGCAGGCCTGTTCGTAGGCGGCCAGATGCGCCAGCTTCTGCTCCGGGGTGAAGCTCCGGCGCCGAGCCGGGCCACCAGCACGAGGGTGAGCGTCACTCATCTGTCCATCATCGGCGATCGCGGACAACGGCGGGGCGAACGTGGAACTACTCATGGTGATCGATCCTGAATCTCGCCCTGCGTCAGGCGGACTTGCTGTGAACCACTGGACTCAACTCACCCTGACACGCAGGGGCCGGGGACCGTTGAAGCCGTCATGAACACTGGATACGACAACTACCGGCCCGAGGTGCACAAGAGTGAGGAGCAGTGGCGTGAGGAACTGACGCCGCAGGAGTTCCAGGTACTCCGGAAGGCGGGCACCGAGAGGCCGTACACGGGCCAGTACTACGACGCGCACACCACCGGTGTCTATCAGTGCCGGGCGTGTGGCCAAGAGCTGTTCACCAGCACTGATAAGTTCGACTCGCACTGCGGGTGGCCCTCGTTCTGGGCTCCCCTGGCCGAGGACAGGGTGCGTTACCTACGTGATCGGTCCTTGGGGATGGAGCGCATCGAAGTGCGCTGTTCCCGATGCGACTCCCACCTGGGGCACCTCTTCGAAGGTGAAGGTTTCCAGACCCCCACCGATCAGCGGTTCTGCATCAACTCGATCTCCATGAAACTGATTTCCTCCGACTGAGTGGCCGCCCACCGGCTGAACCCTCAGCGCGCCGGCTCCAGGGCTTCGCCGCCGCCGGCGCGCTGACCAACCGGCCCCCAGGTCACCGGGGCAGAGAACATGGGCCGGGACGGGGTACCGCACCAGCAGTTCCCGTCCCGGCTCGTTCCGGGTCACGGCAACGGTCGTTTCCGGGCTACCGGCGGCGGGCGTGCTGCAGCGACTCGGCAGCCGTGAGGATGGATGCCCCCAGAAGCACGGTGTCCTTGAGCAGGAACTGCCCCACCATGGACAACTTGGTTTTCCCGTGGTTCTCCTGCTGCACTCCCGGGGTCGTGGCCATGAAACTGAGCGTGGTGACGAACATCCCTACCGCCCCGAGGCTGCCCAGGGCCGAAGCGCGCGGGGCGAGGGGCTTGGCGGCGATGAGAGCTCCCATACCGATCTCGGCCACCCCGATCAGCTGCGCTGTCTTCTTCTCCCCCAGCTTCTTGAGCACCCCGGAGAACAAGGGGCTGGAGGTGACCAGGGGCCTGATGTTCTCCATCTCGTAGTCCTGGAATTTCAGGGAACCGATCCAGACGAGGTTCGTCACCAGGGAATAGCGCAGTACCGAATTCCCCATCTGCTCGATCCCCGTGGTGGAAGTGTTCTTCGTCATCATTTTCTTGTCTCCTCGTTTTTTCTTGTAGATATCACTCGGACTTGAAAAGGAACCCACGGTTCCATGCTCATGCAGCACCTGGTTCTGCACCGGCAACCCGCGGTTTCCCACCGACGCAGCGTGGTACGCACACCCCGTCTTCCGCGTTGTCTGTGCCGCAACCCTTTCCCCGGGCCACCTGCGGAACTCGCGCGCACAGGCGCGTCGGGACGACCTCGTCGGCTTCGTGCGCCACCTCACGTGCTTCCGGACGCATCATGGTCCGGAATCGTCGTCGCCAGGTGTCAACAGGGCTCATCCCTTCCGAGCTATCGGCCTGCGAGTCGAACCGTGCCCATGAACAACTTCGCAGGCCATGTCGGCGGCCAGCTCGACCAGCGCAGGATCCCGTGTCATCTTGGCGGACGTTTTCGCCCCGTCGTACAGCACCATCACCTTGTCCACCGCGGTCGAGGACCCGTCGGGCCTTGGCCCTTGATCGTGGACACGGTGTCGGTTCGGTTATGCCGCTTCCGCAAGCGTAGCGGAGCGTGCGGCTTCGTAGGCGTTCGGGCTGATGTTGCCGATCGCGGAGTGGCGCCGGCGAGTGTTGTAGCGGTTCGCCCACCGGAACACGGCCCGGTAGGCGGTGGCCTGGTCCGGGAACGCTGACCGGCCGGCGAGGAGTTCGCGCTTGAGCGTGGCGTTGAAGCTTTCCGCGAGTGAGTTGTCGGCACTCGTGCCGACCGCGCCCGTGGACTGGGTCACGCCCAGCTGCTCGCAGAGCGCGGCGTAGGCCTTCGAGGTGTAGACGCTGCCGTGGTCGGAGTGGAAGATCGCGCCGACCAGCGACCCGCGGTCGTGGTGCGCGGCACGGAGGGCGTCTTCGACGAGTTCGGTGCGCATGTGGTCGGCGACTTGCCAGCCCGCGAGCTTCCGGGAGCCGAGATCGATGCAGGACGCGAGGTAGAGGTTCGTGCCGTCGGCGATAGGCAGGTAGGTGATGTCGCCCACGTAGCGGCGGCCGGGGTCGCCGACGGAGAAGTCCCGTCCGATCAGGTCGGGGAAGCGCCTGGCGGACTGGTCCGGGATCGTGGTCTTCACCCGTCGTCGCAACCGGATCCCCGCGAGACGGTGCTCACGCATTACCCGCGCGACGCGCTTGTGATTCACCCGCTCCGCCACGGGCACACCGTCGTTGAGGTCGGCGGTGATCCTGGGCGCCCCGTAGGCGCGGTCGCCACCCTGAGCGGGGTCTTGCAGCACCCGGATCCGCGCCGCCAACACCGCGTCGTCTGTCGCCTTCGCGGCTCGCCGCCCGGCGGAGTCCAGCCAGGCGTAGAACGACGAGCGGGCGACCTCGACGACCTCACACAACCGCTTCACGCCGTAGGCGTCCTTGTGATCCTCAACAAACTGGAAGCGGTTCACCAGTTCGTCTCCCCGGCGAAATACTTCGCCGCCTGACGGAGGATGTCCCGCTCCGTCTCGAGCTTGCGGGCCTCGGCCTGCAAGGCCGCGAGGTCGGCCTCCAACCGGAGGACCTTCGCCGCCTGCGACTCCGGTCGCCCCGTCGCCCCCGGCGGCGACGCAGCGGCAACCGTGACCCCGGAGCCGAACTTGTCGACCCACTCTTTCAGCGCACCCCGAGAGATCCCGAGATCCCCGGCGATGCCCTTGAGCGTCGAACCCGGCGTGGACTCATACAAGTCCACCGCGCGCTGCCGGAACTCGTCCGTGTAGTTCTTCCTAGCCATCCCTTGGATTCTCGCTTCCCCAGCATCGTGCTGGAATCAGCGTGTCCAAGATCAGGGGTCAAGCGCCCTCCTTCGTGAGACTCGGGAAGGAGACCCAGCGCGCTACAGCGTCCTGGCCGGCATCGTGAGCGGCTCTGGCTCTCGCATCTCCCCTCTGCGCCACTACACTCGCCGGATGACTGAACACCTTGGATGCTCCGGTGGCACCGCACACGCGATGCGACCGCAGGTCCGACCAAAGCAACAGCAGCCGATTGCGGATCTCCGATCATTGATCACGGATCGAGGCGAGGTCGTCGACTGCCAATGTGGGCGCGAGCACACGGTTGACCAACTTGGAACTGAATTCGAGTTCCCGGAGAACATGCGAGAAATCCTGCGTGAAGGAGCCGGTCGCCCTCGCCTGGATGTATTCGGCCCCTCCTTCCTTCTGCGAATAAACCGGATCGCAAAAGCAGGGCAAGAAGATCTACGAATAGAATCACTACACATTGTCTTTCATGACGACTGGCTGGTGGTCTTTGAAGATGTCGACGGAATCGGGACCGCCTGGCATCCGGCGGAAGACAACTCAGGGCGATACTTTGCCGCAGATGAGGCGGAACTGACGCTAACGCTCATCGTCGAGGCCGCGATCGATTCCTATGACTCTGCCGCACTTTCCCTGGAGGACGGCACTGCGGACTGCGAGTCGAGTATTTTCGGGGAATTCGAGAAGGACATCGAGAGCGTTTATCGGCTCGGCTCCGATGCCAGCAAGGTCCGCTCCTCTCTTGCTTCCCTGTGCCGGTTCATCGATCGAATCCCCGCGCCAGGGGCGTCGAAGAACTCAGACTGGTCAGCCGCTGCTGCGGCCTTCGCCGAGGACGCAGATGACCTTCTGTCCAGAGTGTCCGGCATCCACGCACGGCTGACACAGCTCGTTACGGTTTACTTGGCCCTAGTGGCCCAGAAACAGAACGAGGACATGAAGCGCATTTCAGGGTGGGCCGCCATCCTATTCACTCCGAGCCTTGTCGGAGCGATATACGGGATGAATTTTGAGTCAATTCCGGAACTTACCTGGGATTTTGGCTACCCGCTATCGATTCTGGCAATGGTCATCATCTCCGCGGGCCTGTACGCCGTCTTCCGCCGTCAGCGTTGGCTCTAGCTGTAGGAGGTCATGACGTTGTTGACTCGGGCCGGGGCCAACGAGGCCGGCGGGGCGTTCCCGCAGGAGGTATGAGGCCGATGGTAGTTGTAGTGGTTCACCCACACGGCCAGGGCCTCACGC
>NZ_JAPVLT010000018.1:0-5080 GCF_027158145.1 Micrococcus sp. H39-S4 | reverse complement strand
GCCCTGAGGCTTTCAGCTGCTCGACCAGGTCCTGGCCCGAGGGCTCGCCTGGGTTCTTCTCGTCGATCATGGTCATGATTCTTACCGTTCCTCTCGGTACGGCTTACACAGACCATCTGACACGCCCGTTTCCTCCACGCGGTAACGGACCCAGAACCCGATGCCGATCAGCACCACCGAGAGCAAGAACGGGATCCGCCAACCACCGTTCAGCAGGAACTCATTGCCATTGACGGTCAGCGCCGAGAAGATCAGCGAGGCCAGCAGGGCCCCCATCGGGTTGCCGAGCTGGGGAAAGGCCCCATAGAAGCCCTTGAACTTCTCCGGGGCGCTCTCCGTGGACATCAGCACGGCCCCGCCCCATTCCCCACCGACCGCCAGGCCCTGCATGGCGCGCAGGATGATCAGCAACACCGGGGCGAGGGCGCCCGCCGTTTCATACGTCGGCAGCAGCCCAACCAGGGTGGTGGCCACCCCCATCAGCACGAGGGTCAGCACCAGCGAGACCCGGCGACCATGACGGTCACCGATGTGGCCAAAGAGGACGGCTCCCAGGGGGCGGAAGAAGAATCCGACGGCATAAGTAGCGAAGGAGTAGAGCACCCCGAGGATGGGATCGGCGTCCGGGAAGAACAAGGGACCGAAGACAATGGCAGCGGCCGTGGCGTAGACATAAAAGTCGTAGAACTCAATGGTCGTCCCCATGAACGAGGCCATCCCGGCGCGTACCGCCTTCTTGTGGGTGAACTGCTGCCTGGGGTTCGGTGAGGTGCTCATGCGTAGACCGCCTGACTTCTGAGCCGCACGGGCGCCCACCGCCTGGGGTAGGCACTTGCGTTGGGGATGTGAGGTGACCGACAGCGTATAGTGAGATTCATCACTTGGCGAACCAGATCTACTGCAGACTCGAACCGATTCCACTGTTCTGTTGGCCCTTGAATGCACTGCGACGACGGTTCAGTGGGAGATGTGGGGGTTTAGCATCAGCTCTGATCGAAGCCCGTACCGATTGTTCTGAGGATGTCATGGACCCGTTCGACAAGCTCGACGAGCAGCTCATCAGTGCCCTCCGGGAGGATCCACGCGCCAGCGCGGTCAAGCTGGCAGACCGACTGCTCATGCCACGCTCCGTGGTGGCGCAACGACTGCGGCGGTTGCTGGCCTCCCAGGTGGTGCGGGTAGTCGCGACGGTGCATCCGGCATTCATGGGGTTGGACTTCATCGGCCACCTTTCGGTGTCCACCAGCGGGCCCGTGCAGGACATCGCTGCCATGGTTGCGGCCTGGGAGGAGTGCGTTCTGGTCTCGGTCACGGCCGGCGAGTTCGACTTCATCGCCGAAGTACGAGTACACGACCAGGTAGAGATGCAGCACCTACTGACGCGGTTACGTGGTAACCCCCAGGTCATCCGCGTTAACACCGCGATTTATACCGACATTGTCAAGGGCAACATCGAGCACCGCTCCTTCGAGACCATGGATATCGATGACATCGACCGTCAACTCCTGGCCCATCTGGAACAAAACGGGCGGTTGAGTTGGAAAGAGCTCTCTGAGCGAGTGGATAGATCACCCTCGGTGGTGCGTAACCGGGCCCATCGCATACTGGAGGCTGGCATCGCTCAAATCTTCGTGGTTCAACAGCGTGGATACAGCGGAGGAATCGTCACCGCCGGTGTCGGGCTGAGTTTGCGAGGGGACACCCTGGACACATTGCACCGCATTGCTGAGTCCACGGACGTGGAGTTCGCCGCGGCCACCGTGGGCCGCTTCGACGCCCTCGTCACCGTGCGCGGGTCCACGCCGCGGGACATCGACCGAGCCCTGGACTCGATCAGGGAACTCAGGGGCGTTGCGGAACTCCACTCCTGGTTTCACCTGCGCTCCGTCAAGGAGGACTACGCACGGCGGACCTATTTCACCTCCGGCGTCAATGCGGAATCTCACCCTCCGCTGCCGAGCGGGAAACCAGCCGCGGCGAATCACCCAACCCGTTGAAAGGATCACGCATGAAGGCATCACCCATTGCCGTGTACACCGATTACGACGAACTCGATATCACCCCCGGACGTCAACTGCTGGAAAGCCATGGCTGGACCGTGCGCGTGCTGGGGACCAGAGACAGCCGAGAGATACTCGAGGGCGCTCAGGACGCCGACGCCCTGATGGTCGGTTACGCACGCATCGACGCAGATCTCATCCGCGCGCTGCCCAGGCTCAAGATCATCGCCTTGCTGTCGATGGGCGTAGACAACGTCGATGTCGACGCCGCCACTGACTCGCGAGTCTGGGTGGCCAACGTCCCCGGTGTCGCCACTCGAGAGGTAGCGGCCCACGCCTTGGCCCTGGCGTTGAACCTCTGTCGGCAGGTTTCCTCCTTCGGATCGGGCGTGCGCCAGGGTCAGTGGAGCCTGCTGTCCTCGGCCCTTCCCAAGGGCCTGCACGAAACCCGTGTGGGTGTACTGGGTTACGGCAAGATTGGCAGGGCGTTCGGTGCACTGGCTGCCGCAGTGTTCGACAAAGTTCTGGCCTACGATCCCTTAGTCACAGAGCTGACGGACAAGGAGAGAGCGGCCGGCATTGAACTTGCTGGTGTGGAAGAGGTTCTCGCCCAAGCAGACGTGCTCTCGTTGCACATGCCACTGACCCAAGACACCCGCCACTTCCTCGACGAAGCCATGCTGGATCTGCTCCCGGACCAGGCCGTCGTGGTCAATGTCTCCAGGGGGGAATTGATTGATGAAGACGCCCTGCTGCGCAGTCTGAGATCAGGTCGCGTGCGCGGTGCCGCCCTCGACGTGCTCTCGGAGGAGCCTGCCGGACCGGACCACCCGTTGGTGCGTCACCCCCGGGTCGTCGTCACTCCACACATCGGCTTTCTCTCCGATCGCACGTTCGTCGAGTACCCCATGATCCAGGCCCGCAATGTGCTGGCCTGGAGCAAGACCGGCCGCCCCGAAACACCCGTCAGGGAACTCTCCCCCCTCACCTGAGAACCTCATGGATATTGCGTCTCCGCAGGCGGGGACGGGCGATACCGGATCCTGAGCCGCTCTGGGCGTGGTGAAGGCACTCGTCATGTGATTTAAACCAGGGCCTGGTTGTCGTGCTGGGTAGCGCAGCACCTCGCTTCGAACTCGGGACGAGCGGATCCTCGTCAACCTCTCCGGCCGCGGGGACAAGGACGTGGACTACGTGGCCGAGAAGCTCGGTCTCACGGGCGAGGCGGACGAGGTCGTGCGCTGAGCTGAGGCGGCGGCCCGGCGTCGTCCCCGGTCAGCGCGTAGCCTGGCTGCCGTGATGACCCTGATGTGGGGCGCAGTCGCCGCGTCCTCCCTGCTCGTGGGCGCCGTCCTGGCGACCCTGCGCCGCTGGCACATGGGCACGATCGGACTCGTGCTCGCCTTCGGCGCCGGCGCCCTGATCGCGTCCGTGTCCTTCGAGCTCGCGGAGGCGGGCGTGCAGGCGGCCGGACCTGCCGCCGTCGGCATCGGGCTGACGCTCGGCGCGGCCGCCTACTTCCTCGGAGATCGTGCAGTGGAGCGCTCCGCCGCGAGGTCCGGCGGCTCGTCCTCGGGCGCGGCGCTGACCGTGGGCGCGCTGCTGGACGGCATCCCGGAACAGATCGTGCTGGGCATCGGGCTGGCCGCGGGCGAGGGCGTGTCCCTCGCGCTGCTCGTGGCGATCTTCATGTCCAACCTGCCCGAGTCCATCGCCGCCACGGCCGACTCCCTCGACGGCGGCAAGACGCGGCGCCACCTGCTGATCCAGTGGTCGCTCGTGGCGGTGGTCTGCGCTCTGGCGACGTGGGGCGGCGGGCTGATCGCCGACGTCGCCTCCCCCGCCCTGACCGGCGGCATCCAGGGCTTCGCGGCCGGCGCCCTGCTGGTCATGCTGATCGACACGATGATCCCCGAGGCCCGCGAGAAGGGCGGGGAGAGGGCCGGGCTCCTCACCGTGGTCGGCTTCGCGCTCGGCGCGTTCCTGTCCCTGGTGGTGTGAGGGGGCGAGACGGGGCCGACTGCTTCCCGCGGGCTAGACGGCCGCGTTGATATAGACCGCGCTCGTCGCCGAAATTTTGCTGCAGCTGGCTGCGCGCCGGTCGCGCATGCGGGTAGGGGAGATGCCGGATGAACTTCAACGCGGGACAGCACGTGACGCCATGCGCCGGGCATTGGCCCAGGGCATGGCCTTTCCCCGACTCGCCTTCAGCCTTGGCTGCGAGCCAACAGATTCGCTACTGATGCTCACTCCATGGAGCCACGCCCAAGACCTCGCGAACGCGTGACGACGGGCGCGGACGTCACGTGCGTGATTCGACCCCGTCGAGGCGCCTCGCCCTCGACAGAGTCGAGCGAATTGACCAGGGAGGAACACGGTCTGAGCCCTACCCCGCCTCGGACCTGGATCGCTAACGAAGTCCGTTCCCGAAGGAGCGGAGACGGCAAGCAGGATGACGACCCCGGCTACATCCTCACGCCTCAACGAAGTCCGCTCCCCAAAGGAGCGGAGACCGGGGCCCACGAGGTGGGCGAGGGGACGGACCGGCTGCCTCAACGAAGTCCGCTCCCCAAAGGAGCGGAGACGCGGCGCAGGTACCGCTCGCCGTGGTACTCGTGCCAGCCTCAACGAAGTCCGCTCCCCAAAGGAGCGGAGACCGGATGAATCCGAGCCAGTCCTGCTCGATGTTCGAGCCTCAACGAAGTCCGCTCCCCACAGGAGCGGAGACCCACGTCCTCGCCGAGGATGCGGCCCGCCTCGAGGCCTCAACGAAGTCCGCTCCCCACAGGAGCGGAGACCCAGACCGCGGGCTGCCAGTCGATGCCGCCGTTGCCGCCTCAACGAAGTCCGCTCCCCACAGGAGCGGAGACCAGGAAGAGGCAATGCCTGGGGCCGCGCCTGCGGGCCTCAACGAAGTCCGCTCCCCACAGGAGCGGAGACCTGCGCGCGTGGTGGTCAAGCCCCATGAAGTGGTGTAGCGGCTGATTCCTTCGTTGGGGTTGTCAGGCGCTGAACTCGAGGGCGGGCGCGGTGTCGGGGTTCACCTCGCTTCCCGTGTTGCTGACGGTGGTGAGTCGGCA
>NZ_JAPVLT010000017.1:0-11647 GCF_027158145.1 Micrococcus sp. H39-S4 | reverse complement strand
TTAGCGTGAGTCATGAGCGGGTCTCTTCTGGCAGGTGGGTTGTTGAGGAACTTCCATCCTGCCGGGCGGGGCCCGCTCGTCTCATCTCAGCCCGGGCCTCGTGCCAAGAACCTCATGACCCACAACACCTAGCCAGGTAGTGGAAGCCCCGCGCACGCAGGGATGAGCCCTACGTCAGCCAGATCATGCAGCTCGCCCAAGCGGAAGCCCCACGCACGCAGGGATGAGCCCTTGCACCCCTCCCCCGTTAGAGGGTGGAACAGGGAAGCCCCGCGCACGCAGGGATGAGCCCACGAACGTGTTGCGCTCGCCCTCGTGGACCTGGGCGACCCCGTGCACGCAGGGATGAGCCCCAGATGGCGGCCTTGAATCGGATCGAATACCGGGAAGCTCCGCCCGCGCAGGGATGAGCCAGACTCCCAGGGGCATTCACGGCTCCTGGGTTGAGCTGTCGTAGGGATCTGGGCTGGTCCCCGGTTCTTCCTAGACGCCAGCCAGTGCTCGTGACAGCTGCGGGTGTCGTGGAGGTGCTGCGGGGACGTGTCGCGGTGTCCGCGGGATGCTCAGCTGGTGGGCTCGGGGACGGTGGCCTCGCACTGGACCATGGGCATGCCCTTGGGGTCGCCGGTCTGGGCGTCCAGGGGGGCGGTGGTGCCGTCGGCGATGATCTCGCAGTGCAGGTCGCCGGCGGCGGGCAGCTGCGGGACGTTGGCGATCACCTGGATCTTTTCACCGGGCTTGGCCTGGGTGCGCAGGGTCAGGGGGGTGGTGCCGGCGGGCTCGGCGGGGATGGTCTCTTTGGTGTGGGTGTCCGCGCCGGTGCCGCCCACGAAGAGGTTCACGCCGCCGCGGGCTGCCGTGGTGGTGGTGCCGTCGCGGGGGATCCACTGGATGCGGATCTGCACGTCCACGGGCTTGGCGGGGGCCGAGCTGGAGGGACGTGCCGTGGGGGTGGCCGAGCTGGCGGCCGCAGTGGGTGCCGTGGTGCTGCTCGCGGCTGCCGTGGGGGCCGCGCTCGCGCTCGTCGACGGGGCAGGAGCAGGTGTGGCGGTGCACCCCTGGAGGGCGAGGCCGGCCAGGGCCAGGGGGAGCAGGATCAGGGGGCGGGTGCGCATCAGGGGGGTCTCCTTCGGTGCGGGGCGGATCAGGCGTCCAGGATGGTGATGGTGGCCCCGGGCTCCAAACGCTCGAGGTCGGCCGCGGTGAGGACCGCGACGTTGTGCTCCAGGCTCGCCTCGCGGACGTCGCCAGTGTCGGGGAGGCGGCAGGCGCGGTGCAGGGACTGCTCCAGCGCGGTGATCGCGGACGGGTCGGCGTGGCGGACATGGCGGATCAGGCCGCCGACGGTGCCCTCGAAGGACTCCTCGGAGCCGTGGGGGGTGATCAGGATGCGGGAGCGGGCGCTCAGGGGCATGGGGTCTCCTGGGGGCGTGGAGGTCGTGATGGTCATCCTGCCCGCCCTCCCGCCGGTGTGGCGGGAGGGCGGGGGAGGATCAGCGGATCACCAGGACGGGGCCGGTGATGATCTCGCGGGCGTCGAAGCCGGCGTCGTGGATCATCTCGGTGGCCGTGGAGTTGAACGGGCGGGAGGAACTGTGGCGGGCGTCGGCCCAGAGCGACCAGTCGCCGTCCATGCCGTCGTAGTCGCCGGGGTTGTAGACCTCAGCGGTGGCGCCCAGCAGGCGGTCGACGTCGGCGGGGATGGTGTGGAGCTCGACGTCGGCGGTGGAGCCGTCGGGGTGGATCATCGTGGCCTTGGTCATCGGAGTCCCTTTCGTCGGGGGTGCGGGGGTCCGGGTGACCCCTGCTGATGTGTATAACCATACACGCGCAAGAGTGGCAGCGCAACAGGGGCGTGGGATTCGTGGGTGGCCCCGGCGCGGCCGGGGCGGGCGGGCCGCGGGGCCCGCCCGCCCGTGGGGCTCAGTCGTCGAGGCCGAGCCGCTCGCGCAGAGCCTTGGTGGGGGGCAGGTAGGTCTCCCCGTCGTCGGCCAGGTCGCCGGTGATCAGCACCGGGCCGACGATGACGTCGTCCGGGGCGAGGATGGTCAGCTCGTGGACGATCCGGTGACCCTTGGAGTTGACCGGCAGGCCGGCGATCTTGCCCTCCTCGTTGAGCCAGATGGTGTGGTCGCCATCGTCGGAGGACAGGGCCTCCACGTAGCCGCCGACGTGCTGCTGGAAGTCCTCCAGGCCGTTGACCTGCTCCTCGGTGACGTCGCCGGTGGGGGTGATCAGGATTGCGTTGGCCATGATGGCTGTCCCTTCTATGGGGTGCGGGGATCCGGGTGATCCCTGCTGATGTGTCTAACCATACACATACGCAGGCAGATGTGCAACACCCTGCATCGCATCAGCCGCCGGCTGTGCCACGGATGCAGCCGGCCCCGCATCTCCGCGACACGTCCCCGGCGTGCCGCGAGCGCGGGGTCAGGGTGGGCCCCGCGCTCGCGGGCGGGTAGGGGTCAGCGGGCGGGGTTCAGGATGGACTCGGGCAGGTGGAAGGGGGGCTGGTGGGTGCTGACGGCCTCGGCGGGGTCCTGGCGCATCATGCCGTGGGCCCAGCCGCTGAGGTCCCATCCGAGGTAGCCGGGGCGGCCACCGGCGAGCAGGCGTAGGGGGCCGAGGCTGCGGTGGCGGTGGGCGGTGCGGGTCAGCTCGGCGAGGACTCCGGCGGGGACGTGGGTGTCCAGGCACCGGCAGGTGATCAGCACGTCCGGGTCGATCAGCGCGGGGTCCACCACGGGCGGGCGGACGGTGGCGGCGATGTTGGGCAGGCGCAGGGTCGAGTCGGCCAGATGGAGGTAGACCAGCTCGTCGTCGGCCTCCACGGCCACCGGGTGCAGGGTGCGCTCGGGCAGTGCGCGCAGGGTCTTGATGAGGTGGTGGGCCTGGTCGGCGCGCAGCATGGCCCCGGACTCGAGGGGGCCGGTGCTGACGTCGAGGGCGCGGGCGCCGGCGCGGGAGGTGTGGGTGCCATCGGAGCCGGTCAGCTCCGGGCACTGCTGACGGGCGCGCAGGATCACCGCGGGCGTCGGGGTGCCGGGGGTGTGGGAGGCGGGCAGGCGGGTGGGCCAGGCGGCCAGGTCCAGGGCTCGGTACAGGTGGTCGGCGGTGGTGATGATGCCCATGGGGCTCCTCCTAGGAAGGGGTGCTGGGGGCCTCATGCCCCCTGCGACGTGTCCAACCATACACATACAACGGCGGTTGCACAACATCATCCGCGAGCGCGGATCGGCACGCCCCTGGTGGTGACGCGGAGCGGGCGGGGACGTGTCGCGGTCCCCGGCAGCCGGCGGCAGCTCGATGCAGCCGGCAGCTCATCTCCGCGACACGTCCCCCCCGTCCCCGCCGGCGCGAGGCCGGCGGGGACGGGTGCCGGTTAGCCGCGCGGGCTCACGTGGGCGGCGTGCGTGCGGCCCAGCGCCCAGTCGCCCAGGTGCCAGGCCAGCAGATCGTCGCGCTCGCGGACGGCCCAGGCGTCGAGGCTGTCCTCGGGGCCCATGGCCGGCCCGCCCGTGAGCAGGTCCAGGCACAGGCCGGCGTGGAGCCCCCACAGGGGGCCGGGGACGGCGCCGTCCGGGGTGCTCGGGGGCACCGGGCCGGCCATGTCGCGCGGACGAACGGTGAGCGTGTCCACCGGGGAGAGCGTGTCGGCCTTGTTGCTGGCGGAGGCGAAGATCACCCAGAGGTCGCGCACCAGGTAGATGCCGACGGCGTCGGCGCGCAGCTCCACGGTCTCGTAGGTGTCGTCGAGTTCGGCCAGGCGGGCCAGCAGGGTCTGGGTGCCGTGGAGCGAGAGCACTGCGAGCAGGGCCTCGTCGCCGGTGTCCGTGCGCGGGGCCGGGTCGGCGTAGGCGCGGGAGAAGCTCTCCCCTGCCGCGGAGTAGATCCGCAGGGAGCCGTCTGGCTGGAGGACCAGGCCCACGCCGCCGGCGTCGGGGTCCGTGTCCGTGGCGGCCGCGCGGGCGGCCTGGGAGCCGGCGTAGAGCGCGCGGGCGAGGGTGGCGGGGCGGTAGAGCAGCTGGGGCATCGGGGGCCTCCTTGGCCTCGGGGTGCGGGGGGCCTCGTGCCCCCTGCGATGTGTCTAACCATACACATTCTGGGGGTTGGGTGCAACACTGAAGCGCAGCGAATCTCCGCGACACGTCCCCCCAGGATCCCGGCCCGCGAGCGCAAGCCGGCTCAGAGGCCCAGGACCTCCAGCAGGGCGGTAGCGTCGGCGCGCGGGTCGCGCGCGGTCGTGGTGGTCTCCTCGTGGACGTCGTCGCCGCCGACCAGGGTCTGGTGCAGCTCGAAGCCGGCAGCGGTGGCGGTGACCGTGGCCCGACGGTGGAGCATGCAGAAGGCCCGGTGGACCGCCCACTCGGGCAGGCGCAGGGCCAGCGCGCGCAAGTGCTCGGCGGCCCGGATCATGTCCGCGCCCGGGATCGCCGGGTCCAGATCCGCCGGCAGGCCGAAGGTGATCTCTCGCAGGCCCGGGTGCAGCTCGAGGATCTCCAGGTAGACGTCATCGGCGGCGTCGCGGGCCTCGTCCGGGCCGGCGCCCTCAGCCTTCTCGTCCTCCAGCCGGGCGGGCCGCCAGGTGGCGGCCCGCCCGGGGTGGGTCAGGCGATGTAGACGTCGCCCTCGATGTAGCGCAGGCGCTCGCGGCCGTCGGGGCTGGTGAGGGTGTAGGCGTAGTGGGCTTCGTACTCGCTCACGGTCCATCCGGCATCGGCCAGCGCGCCGGAGAGGGTGTGGTCGGCGTTGGCGCCGGAGTAGAACGCGTCGCCGACAGAGCCGGGACCGTGGGGGTCGTACTGGTGCAGGACGTCGATGACGCCCTGGGCGGTGGTGGGCTCGTGCAGGCGCAGCATGGCCTCGGTGATGCGGATCTGGTCCCAGTAGTCGTCCATGGCGGTCTCCTTGGTCGGGGTGCCGGGGGCCTCGTGCCCCCTGCGACGTGTTTAACCATACACGTATACCGGCGGCAGCGCAACAGCATCCGCGAGCGTGGATCGGCGCGCCCGTGATGGTGTCGTAGAGCGGGCGGGGATGGGTGCGGGTGTGGTTAGCGGGAACGGGTGGGGGGCAGTTCGAGCACTTCGAGCAGGTCGCGGCTGGCTAGGTGGTGCAGTCGGGTGATGCGCGGAGGGAAGGGCCATGGGCGAGGGTGGATGTGCCCAAGGGCGTACAGGGGCTCCGGGGGCGTGGCTGGCTCGTGTGTGGTCGTCTCCCGTGTGGTGGAGGCGTTGGGGTGGGCGCGTTGCTTGGGTGGGAGGGGTTCGAGAATGGCGATCACGTGGCACTCCAGTGGAGCGGTGAGCAGGCCGCTGTGGACGCGAACACGGGTGCCCTTGGGCAGGGGGGAGGTGGTGGCGGTCATGGTGCCCTTCTTGGGTGGGGTGATGGGGTGTGGCTTCTATTAGACGCTCGCGGTCCGGTGTGTCTGGGGGGCTTCTCAGTCCTTGGTGATGCGCTCGAATGTCACCGGAACGATCATGACCTCCTCCACGCCGCGCTGCTCGCACAGCGTGCGGGAGGAAGGGGTGGTCTGGCACAACGTGGGGTCCTGGGAGGCGGGGGTGATGGCCCCAATGGTCAGGGTTGTTGTGCTCTCCTGCCGGCGGGAGAGGAAGTCACCCGCCGGGACATGGTGACTGAGGATGAGCCGTCCCTGGCTGGGGTCGTCCACGGGTCGCTCCTGCGTGACCCCGTAGCCTGCACGGTTGGCGAGCGGGACCAGCTGGTCTTCGGGCTGGGCATCCGCGGTCAGGTAGCGACGCTGGACCTCGTGGGCCCCGATGACCTCCTCGACTTTGATCCACGACTGAGGGATGGCGTGCGTGCCGGCTACGGCACTGTTCACCTCCTCGCCAGTGTCTCGGGGGTCGCCGGAGCAACCGGACAGGATGAGGCAGCCGGACAGGCAGAGGGCGGCCGTGACGTGAGAGCGGGTGAACGTGAACATGGAGTCCTCCTGGGTTGGGGTGCTGGAGGCATCGTGCCCCCTGCGATGTGTATAACCATACACATCACGTCATGCGGATGCAACACCATCCGTGAGCGGCGTGCGTGTGGGGTCAGGGGGAATGGGTGGCGGCGTCGTGGGCCGCGTGGAGAGCCTGCGCGCGCCCCACCTCCTGGGCCGCGCGGGCGGCCGCGGCCTCCTGGGCCGCGCGCCGCTCCAGCAGCGCACGGGCGACGTCCTCGGCGGTGCCTTGCTGGCCGGCGTGCCACAGCACGCACAGGGCCGGGACGCCGTCGACGTCGGGCAGGCTCGCCAGAGCGGAGTCGATCCGCTCGGGGGAGAAGGGGTCCTCCGGGCGCTCGCGGCCATGGGCGACGGCGAGCTGGAGCGTCTGGCGGTAGTGATGCTCCCGCTCCAGGGTCTGGCCCCAGAGCACGGGCGGGGCCTCCACGGCGAGCCCGGACTCCTCCAGCCTCACGCGGGCCCGTCCCGCCCGCGCCCGGTCCTGCGCTCGCAGGATGGAAGGGGCCAGCAACAGACCAGCTGCGGCCGTGAGCACCGCCCCAAAGACCCGGCTGATCGCCAGGCCGGCGGAGTCAGGGTGAGGTGTGGCGGACGCGGCGGTGAGGGGCGGGACCAGCACCACCCAGGCCAACGCCGCCACGAGCGGCACCACCAGGGCCAGAAGGTCGTGCCAGAGCGGTCTGGTCGGCGGGGCGGCCGCATGGACAGCGTCCAGCAGATCCTGGCCCTCGGGGGTCGCGGGGATGAGCCAAGTTCCGGCGGCGGTGTGGTGGGCGGTGATGGGGGTGGGCATGAGGACTCCATCTCGGTAGGGGCGCCGGGGTCAGCGCCCGGGGGCATCTACCGGGGATAAGGCCGCGATCGGCCCCGCATGTCCCCCGCACGGCAGAGAAGCCGGCGGGGACGGGGGCGCGGTCAGGGCGGGGACGTGTCGTGGTCCTCGAGTGTCGGCAGCAGCTCGATGCAGCCGGCAGCTCATCTCCGCGACACGTCCCCGCCCCGCCCTGGCCCGACCGCGAGCGCGGGGCGCACGGCCGGGCCGGGGGTGCGGTGGGGATCAGGGCAGGTAGAGGACGGCGGCGTCGTGCCGGGCGGCGAGTCCGGCGTGCTCGTCGGCCAGGTCGCGCGGGCGGGTGCGGTGGCGCGGGGGCGTGTAGAGCCGCCCGTGGGCCCAATCGCCGATGCTCCAGTCCGTCAGGGTCGGCTGACCGGGGACGGTGTAGAGGCGGGGGCTGGAGGCCAGGTGGGCGCTTGCGCCCAGCAGGGACGCGAGGGTGCCCGCGTGTGTGGGGACGGGGGAGGGGATCAGCTGGTCCGCCTGCGGCAGGGGGAATGGGCCCTCGGGGGCGCTGGCCCCCTCGGGGGTGGCGGTGCGGTAGACGCGATGGCGGTAGGCGTGGCCGGGGCGGTCCGGGTCGTGCACCTTCAGGAACAGGCAGCGGGCACGCGTGGCCAGGTGTGCCGGGTAGGCGCCGGGCAGGCTGTCCAGCTCGTAGCTGAGGTTCAGTGCGTCCAGGAAGGACAGGGCCACCGGGGCCATGCCCTGTCCGTGGGTGACCGGCTCGCAGGGGGCGTAGGTGCGCGCCCACTCCCGGGGCCGGCAGACGGTGAGGCGGTAGCCGGCCTCGGTCAGCTCGAACCAGATGCGCCCGTGCGTGCGGGCGTGGTCGCTGGCCCAGCCCAGCGGGGCCAGGGCCGCGTGGAGGGCCTGGCGCAGGGATCGGATCGTGGTGGTGGGGTTGTTGACGATGCTCACGGGAGCCTCCTTGGAAGGGGTGCCGGGGGCTGGCGAGGTGGTCAGCGGCTCAGGCGCAGGCGGTCCACGTCGTGGCAGGCCTCCACGGCGGCGCGGTCGTCGGCGGCCCTCCTGGCCAGGGTGGCGTGCCCGGGGTGTGCGGTGTTCGCGCGGGCCAGGGCCTCGGAGTCGGTGGCGATGCGCTCCAGCAGATCCCGCCGCTGGCAGCTCAGCCGGATGGCCTCCTCCAGGGCCGGGACCAGGTCGGGGTGCGGCTCGTCGCGGCGGGCCAGGCGCTTGTAGCGGGCGCGCGCGGCGGCAGCGGGGGCCGCGAGGGCGTGGGCCTGGCGGCGCTGGTCCTCCAGAGTGGCCACAGCCTGGCGGCGCCGGGCGCGGTCGTCGCAGTCCTCGCCCCACGGGTCGGGCCGGCACATCACCTCGCCGCACTCCGGGCAGGGCTCGAAGGCGGAGGGCAGGGAGTCGAGGTCGAGAAGGTGGTGCTCAGGCATCGGAGGTGCCTCCTTGGTCGGGGTGCCGGGGGCCTCATGCCCCCCGCTACGTGTCCAACCATACACACACAACGGCAGAAGCACAACACCATCCGCGAGCGCAGGTCCACGCGCCCGTGGTCGTGACGCGGAGGGGGCGGGGACGTGGCGCGGTCCTCGGCAGCCGGCAGCAGCTCGATGCGGCCGGCAGCTCATCTCCACGACACGTCCCCGGGATGCCGCGAGCGCGGGAGTCCCCCGCGCTCGCGGCCTGCCGGTCAGGCGGTGGGCAGGGCGGCCAGGCTGTCGCGGTCGGCCAGGGCGGCGGCATCGCGGGCGGCCGGAGCGTAGCCGTCCATCGGGGCGACGTAGGCGCGTCCGTGTGCCCAGGTGCCGATGCTCCAGCCGATCAGGTCCAGTGCGCCGGGCACGCCGTGGATCCGCTGGCGCAGGTAGCGGGTGCCGTGGAGGCGGCCGCCGCCGCTCAGCACGTCCATCAGCAGCCCGGGCAGGCCCAGGGTCGCGGGCAGGGCGGGCAGCTCGACGCCGGGGCCGGGGGCTTGGGGGATGGCGGGAGTGGGCACGCCGGGGGCGGCGAGGTTGGCGAACGTCCAGCGCTCGCGGCCGCCGACGACGTCGACGTGGACGCGGTCGGCGGTGGCGGTGACGTTGACGGGGGTCTCGGGCAGGGGGAGCGCGTCCAGGTGGCGCATCAGCTGGGAGACGTCCAGGACGCACAGCGCCACCGGCGGCAGGCCCGCGAGCGCGGCGGGGGCCGGGCGGTCGGAGTCGGCGTAGGCGCAGGCGTAGGCGTCCTCGTGGGTGCTGATCACGCGCAGGGCGTTCTCCGGGAGCACCTCCAGGTGGACGGGGCCGCGGTTGGGGGAGACACGGGCGGCGAGGGAGCCGGCGCGCAGGGCTGCGCGCAGGGAGCCGGCGGAATAGATGTGCTTGGACATGGGGGCCTCCTTGGCCGTCGGGGTGCCGGGGGCCTCATGCCCCCTGCGACGTGTCCAACCATACACATACACCGGCGCGCGCACAACACCATCCGCGAGCGCGGGCCGGCGCGCCCGTGGTGGTGTCGAGGGAAGGGCGGGGACGTGCCGCGATCCTCGGCTGCCGGCAGCAGCTCGATGCACCGGCAGCTCATCTCCACGACACGTCCCCACGCGGCAGCGGGCGCGGGACCCGCCCGCGCTCGCGGCCAGGGGTGACAACGGGGGCGGCGCGTGCGCGCCGCCCCCGTCGTGCTCAGCCGCCGTACACCTCGGCGGCGGGCATGCAGTAGGGGCCGCCGTCTCCGTGCCACTGGTCGGAGAGGGTGTAGACGGTGCGCCCGCGCATGCCGTTGTGGGCCACCGAGTAGGTCCCACGGCTGGGGTCGATCGCGGTCACGGTCCCGTCGGCGTAGCTGATGCAGTGGCCCAGCTGGATGCGGTCGACGATGACCACCTCCTGGCCGATGTGCACGTTCTGGGAGGTGCAGATGGTGGTCTGGTCGGTGTCCATGTCGGGCCTCCTGGCCGCTCGGGGTGCCGGGGGCCTCATGCCCCCCGCTACGTGTATAACCATACACGCGCGCGGCCGAGCGGTCAACAGTGATTTATACAGCGCCCGCCCACGCGTGGGCCGGTCTACGCTGGCGGGCGTGCACCGTCTCCACGGGCACCGGGGGCCAGCGTTACGCGCTGGCCCCCCGGTCACGCTCAGCGGCCCTCAGCGGCCCGCGTGTGCTTGCCCCAGGCCCACGCCGGGTCGGTGGCCACGACGGCCACGGGCGTGGCCCGCGTCATCCGGCGCACGGCGCGCACGTGCGGGTGGTGCGGGGCGCATCGCTCGGCGAGGTTCAGGCGGCCATCGGCCACCGCTCCTGCGCCTCGGATCCAGGCCACGTAGGCCAGCACCGCCAGCGCCCCAGCGCAGGCGTGGCCCGGACCGAGAGCCACGGCGGCGTTGAGCACCGTCTCGGCCTCCACGCTCGCCTTCCAGCGCAGACCGTGCGGGAACTCGCCCCGGGCGAAGTCCACCGCCTCCAGCCGGATCGGGGCCGTGCAGGCCACCAGCGCCGCGATCAGGTACTCCGGGTCACGGTGGTTCAGGGTGGCCAGCACGACGGCGGCGGCCCCGGCGTCGTTCTGATCCTTCAGCAGGCGGTTGATGCCCTCGATCAGCGCCGGAGCGTCCGCGTGCATGTCCGTCAGCGTGGCCGCGTGAGCCGCCACGGCCTCCGTCAGGGCGCCCGACTCGCTCGGGGTGGCGGTGGGGTACTCGGCCCGCGCACCGTCGAGCAGGGCCAGGTGCAGGCCCAGCGTGGAGGTGCCCGGAGCGTAGGCCACGGCCTCGCCCGTGCCCAGGTTGGTGCACATGCGCCCGTCCACGTGGATCAGCCCCTCCACGCTCAGACCGTGGCCGGTCAGGATGGACTCCAGCTCGAGCCAGCGCAGGGCGCGGTCCTCCGGGCCGTAGCCGATCAGGAAGACGCGCGTGCAGTTGGCGCGGCGCATGCTGGCGGCGATCACTCCGGCCATGGTGGCGGGGGCGGCGACATCGTCAAGGCGCATCACCGGCCCCAGCCGCGAGCCCTTCAGGCCGATGGCCACCACGGAATCCGCGGGGGTGGACGGCAGGGCGGCGGCGGCGTAGTCGGTCAGATCGAGCGGGGTGCGGGCGGTCAGAGCATCCATCGTGTCCTCCTAGAGGGGTGCGGGGGGCCTGGTGCCTCCTGCTGAGTCAAACCATACACAAGAAAAGCCGGGACTGCAACGTTGAGTATGGCGGCGATATGGCGGACGTATGGCATGGCCCTGCCCCGCCGCGAGGCGGGGCAGGGAGTCGGAATCAGCGAGGATTGGAGGCCGGAGCGCGCCAGGCCGAGCGCGCGGCACGTGTTGTGCCGAGCACCAGGCGCGCGGTGACACGCGCGGCGGTGGTGAGCATCAGGGCGAGCACCAGCGCACACCACAGGGCGAAGGCGATCAGGGCCGGCGTGGACAGCGCGGGCACGTACACCGGCGCCAGCCCCCCGAACGCGGCGACGAAGATCAGGACGGAGCCGACGCACAAGGCGTGCCGGGCGACGAGCGCGCAGCGGTCGAGTCGGGCCGTCAGGGTGGCACGGGTGGTGGGGCGACGGGTGCGAGCACGTTTCACGGCGTCCTCCTTGAGGGGTGCAGGGGGCCGGTTGCCTCCCCGCTGAGTCAAACCATACACGCATTGTGGTGTGGACGCAATCGGTTGTGTGGTGTTGCTTGTGGTGGGGGTGTGGTGGTGTGCTGGCGGTGTTATGGCATGGGCGGGGGGGGGGGGCTGCGCGGGGTGCCGGCCCGCCGGCCCCTCGGGCCCCCTGGCCCGGTGTGGGGGCGTCTGAGGGCCGTTCGGGGTGCGGGTGGGCTTGTGGGGGTGCAGGGGTGGGAACGGGGCGCAGGCGGGCGCACAGCGGCCCGT
>NZ_JAPVLT010000016.1:0-38183 GCF_027158145.1 Micrococcus sp. H39-S4 | reverse complement strand
CGTGAGGCGCTGGCCGTGTGGGTGAACCACTACAACTACCATCGGCCTCATACCTCCTGCGGGAACGCCCCGCCGGCCTCGTTGGCACCGGCCCGAGTCAACAACGTCATGCCCTCCTACACCTAGGGTGGCGGCGTGACGCAGACCCCCTCCACCCCCGTGCGCCTCCGCGCCCGCGACGGCTTCGTGCTCGCGGCCCGCCACTTCGCCCCCACGACGACGACGCCCCCGGCCCGGCCCGCCGGCGCGGTGGTGATCGCCTCGGCGACCGGGGTGAAGGCCACGTACTACCGGCGCTACGCGGAGTTCCTCGCCGGCCACGGGTTCCACGCGGTCACGTTCGACTACCGGGGCGTCGGGGAGTCCCGTGAGCCGTTCGCCGTGGCGCGGCGGGCGCGGTGGGCGGACTGGGGCGCCCTCGACGCGGACGCCGTGCTCGGCTGGGCCCGGACGCGCCTGCCCGGCCCCCTCCTGACGGTGGGCCACAGCTACGGCGGGTTCGGCATCGGGCTCGCGGACGAGGCGCGGCATGTGGCCCGGCACGTGGCCGTCGGCGGGCAGCACGCCCACTGGCGGGACTACCGGGCGCGGCCGGGGCGTGCACGGATGTGGGCGCGGTGGCACGCGGCGATGCCGGCGATCACGCTGGCCCGCGGGCACTTCCCGGGGCGGCGGCTCGGCTGGCTCGAGGACCTGCCGCGCGGGGTCGCCCTGGACTGGGCGCGCAGTCGCCGCGACTTCACCGCGAGCGCCCGCACCGGCGCCGGCCGGGACGAGCTGCGCCGTCGTCTGGCCGCGTTCACGGCGGACGCGCTGATCGTGGCGCCCGTGGACGACGACTTCGGCACCGACGCCGCCCTCGACCGCGCGGACGCCTACTCGCCGGGTCGGCAGACGGTGCGCTGGCGGGTGCGGCCGGAGGAGCTCGGTGTCGCGGAGATCGGGCACTTCGGACTGTTCCACGCGCGGTTCGCGCCGGCCTTCTGGCCGGCCACGCTGGAGTGGCTGCGCGACGGCGTCGCCCCGGCCGCGGCCCGCTGAGGCTCGCGCACCGGAATCGCTGCGGCCCGTCCCGTCCCCGCTACGACGACGGCGGCCGCCCCGGCCCGGGTCTCCGGGCGGGACGACCGCCGTCGCACTGGTGCGCGTGATGTGTCGATACTACCCCGCGCCCAGCCGACGCCCAGGCGACACGTCAGTCCTGCATCGCGTAGTCGATGACGACGCGGCCCTCGATCTTGCCGTGGCGCATCTCGTCGAACACGTCGTTGATCTCGGTGAGCGGGCGGGTGTGGAACGTCGGGT
Source organism: Micrococcus sp. H39-S4 (assembly GCF_027158145.1). NCBI lineage: Bacteria > Bacillati > Actinomycetota > Actinomycetes > Micrococcales > Micrococcaceae > Micrococcus > Micrococcus sp. H39-S4. The sequence continues at coordinate 36,878 of NZ_JAPVLT010000016.1, read as the reverse complement.
GGATCTTCCCGGCCTCGTAGAACTCGAGTGCCTCGACCATGTCCTGCCGGGTGCCCACGATCGAGCCGCGGATGGTCAGGCCCTTGAGGACGATGTCGAAGATCGGCGCGGGGAAGTCGCCCGGGGGCAGGCCGTTGAACACGATGGTGCCGCCGCGGCGGGTCATCGCGATGGCCTGGCCGAACGCCTGCGGGTGCACGGCCGTGACGAGCACGCCGTGGGCGCCGCCGATCTTCTCCTGGATCTCCACGGAGGGGTCCGCGACGTTCGCGTTCACGGTCAGCTCCGCGCCGTGCCGGGAGGCGAGCGCCAGCTTGTCGTCCGCGACATCCACGGCCACCACGCGCATGCCCATCGCCACGGCGTACTGCACCGCGATGTGCCCCAGGCCACCGATGCCGGAGATCACGACCCACTGCCCGGGCCGCACCTCGGTCTGCTTCAGCCCCTTGTACACCGTGACGCCGGCGCACAGGATCGGGCCGACCTCCATCGGGTCCGCGCCCTCGGGGATCAGGGGCGCGTAGCGGGCGTCCACGAGCATGTACTCGCCGAAGGACCCGTTCATGGAGTAGCCGCCGTTGATCTGCTCCTCGCACAGGGTCTCCCACCCGGTGCGGCAGTACTGGCAGTGGCCGCACGCGCCCCACAGCCACGCGTTGCCGACCATGTCCCCGACCTTGAGGTTCTCGACGTCGGGCCCGACCTCCTCGACGATGCCCACGCCCTCGTGGCCCGGGATGAACGGCGGGGTCGGCTTCACCGGCCAGTCACCCTCCATCGCGTGCAGGTCCGTGTGGCAGACGCCCGAGGAGATGAGCTTCACGAGCGCTTGGTGCTGGCCGGGCGTCGGGCGCTCGACCTCCTGGACGTCGGCCTCTGTGCCGAACTGGGTGACGACGGCTGCCTTCATCGTGGTCATGGGGGATCACCTTTCGTGGGATGGGGAGGGGGGTCGTGCGGTGCCGGCACCGGCTCAGAAGAACCCGAGCTTGTCCTCGGAGTAGGAGACGAGCAGGTTCTTGGTCTGCTGGTAGTGGTCGAGCATCATCAGGTGGTTCTCGCGGCCGATGCCGGAGGACTTGTACCCGCCGAACGCGGCGTGGGCCGGGTAGGCGTGGTAGTTGTTCACCCACACGCGACCGGCCTGGATCGCCCGGCCCGCGCGATAGGCGGTGTTGCCGTTCCGGGACCACACGCCGGCGCCGAGCCCGTAGAGCGTGTCGTTGGCGATCCGCATGGCGTCGTCGAAGTCGGTGAACGTGGTCGTCGAGACCACCGGCCCGAAGATCTCCTCCTGGAAGATGCGCATCGAGTTGTCCCCGCGGAAGATCGTGGGCTGCACGTAGTAGCCGCCGGCCAGTTCGCCCTCCATCTCGGCGCGGGCGCCGCCGATCAGCACCTCGGCGCCCTCCTGACGGCCGATGTCCAGGTAGGAGGTGATCTTCTCGAGCTGGTCGTTGGAGGCCTGGGCGCCCATCATCACGTCTGTGTCGAGCGGGTTGCCGGTGACGATGCGCGAGGTCCGCTCCACGACGGCGTCGAGGAATTTCTCCGCGATCGACTCCTGCACAAGCGCACGCGACGGGCACGTGCAGACCTCGCCCTGGTTCAGCGCGAACAGGGTGAAGCCCTCCTGCGCCTTGTCCCAGTAGGCGTCGTCGTCCGCCATGACGTCCTCGAAGAAGACGTTGGGCGACTTGCCGCCCAGCTCCAGGGTCACCGGGATGATGTTCTCCGAGGCGTACTGCATGATCAGCCGGCCCGTCGTCGTCTCACCCGTGAACGCGATCTTGCGGATGCGCGGCGACTGCGCGAGCGGCTTGCCGGCCTCGAGGCCGAAGCCGTTGACCACGTTGACGACGCCGGCCGGCAGCAGGTCCGCGATCAGCTCGATGAACACCATGATCGAGGCCGGGGTCTGCTCGGCGGGCTTGATCACGACGGCGTTGCCCGCGGCCAGCGCGGGCGCCAGCTTCCACACCCCCATCAGCAGCGGGAAGTTCCACGGGATGATCTGGCCGACCACGCCGAGCGGCTCGTGGAAGTGATAGGCGACGGTGTCCTCGTCCACCTGGGACAGGCCGCCCTCCTGCGCGCGGATCGCGCCGGCGAAGTACCGGAAGTGGTCGATGGCCAGCGGCAAGTCCGCGTTGAGGGTCTCCCGGACGGCCTTGCCGTTGTCCCAGGTCTCCGCGACCGCCAGCATCTCGAGGTTCTCCTCCATGCGTTCCGCGATGCGGTGCAGCACGAGCGCCCGCTCGGCCGCCGAGGTGGCGCCCCAGGCCGGGGCGGCCTTCCAGGCGGCGTCGAGGGCGACGTCGATGTCCTCGGCCGTGCCGCGGGCGACCTCGCAGAACACCTTGCCCGTCACGGGCGTGACGTTCTCGAAGTACTGGCCCTTGACCGGGGGTGTCCACTCTCCTCCGATGAAGTGCTCGTAGCGGGACTTGAACTCGACCTTGGCTCCCTCGGTGCCCGGGAATGCGTAGACGGTCATGGTGCTGGCTCCTTTGCCTGCGGTTGCCTCGGCGCCGGGTGGCGCCCTGCCGTGGCTGTGACGCTAGTCACAAGGAGGTTGCACGGAGGTTGCAGCCGGGCGCGGGTGAGGGGCGGGCCGGGTCAGGCCAGGTCCCGCTCGATCCGCTCGAGCGTGGCCACGGCGAGCGCCCGCCGCGGCGAGTCCGCCGGCAGCAGACGCAGGGCGGCGCCCCAGAGCTCGACGTCGTCGCGGGCCTCGGGGCGGCCCAGGTAGGCCCAGAGCTGTTCGACATCCGCGTCCTGGGCGACGGCCTCGCGCAGCGCCTCCCCCAGCTCCGCGCGGATCGAGGCGACACCGGGGGACGCCGACCGCGGCAGCACCGGCCCGGCCGCCGCGTGCAGCGCACGGTCCAGATCCCCGGCGCGCAGCGCCTCCCGCGCGCACAGCAGGTCCGCGTGCACCTCCCCCACGAGCCGGTACGGCCGGGACAGCAGTGCCACCGGCGCCCCCACGTCCCGCAGCGCCCGGCGGAGTCGATGCACCTCGGCGCGCAGCGAGATGGCGCGGGCGGGGGAATCGCCCGGCGCGGGCCGGGGCCCGGCGGTCTCCTCCGGATACAGCGCGACCTCGAGCTCGGCGCCGGTCAGGCCCGGGCCGTGCCACGCGAGGAGGGTGAGGATCTCGGCGTGCCGGCCGGTGAGCTCGACCCCGTCCAGCGTGGGCGGCAGGTGGCCGGTGACGCGCAACAGGCCCGCGGCGGCGTCGTGGCGGTGCGGCGCGGCGGCGGGGCTCGGCCCCGGCGAGGCGGACGGCGGAGCCGAGGGGCCCGGCGTCGGGGCGGTGCCGCGGGGACGGCCCCGGGACGGGGCGGGCAGGTCCCGCCAGGCGGCGTGCACGGCGTCCACGGTGGCCTGGAGCAGCGGCAGGGCGAGGTGGCTGACGGCGTCCTCCCCGCCCGTGAGGTCCAGGACCCCGACGAGCCGCCCGGTGGCCGGGTCCGTGAGCGGGACGGCCGAACAGCTCCACGGGTGCACGCGCGGGCTCAGGTGCTCGCCGCGGCTGACCTGCGTGGGGGCGCCGGTCGCGAGGACGATGCCGGGGGCGGAGGTGCCCATGGACGCCTCGGACCAGTCGGCGCCCGCCACGAAGCCCATGGTCTCGGCGTGGCGCACCGCGGTCCGGTCGCCCTCGACCCACAGCAGGTGGCCGCGCGCGTTGCCGATCGCGGCGAGCATCCCGGCCTCGGCCGCGGGGTGGATGAGCATGCGGCGGACCACCGGCAGGGCCACGGCGAGGCGCTGGTCTCGGCGGGCGGCGGCGAGGTCGTCGTCGGAGAGGGTGGCCGGGTCGGTCTGGCCGGGTACCGCGGGGGTGAGGGCGCCGAGGGAGCGCAGCCAGGACTCACGGACCTCTCGCCGCAGCCCCTGCAGGGCGGCGCGCAGGCCCTGGTCTGCGCCGGCCGGAGCGGTGGGCGACGACGGCGCGAGCGACAGGCGGACCGCGGCGAGGGACTCGTGGGCCCGGTCCACGGCGCGTCGGTAGGCGCCGGTGGCGAGGGTCGAGCTCATCCCGAGCCTGCCATCAACCGCGAGCGGATCAGGAACCGCTTGCCCTCGGGGGCCTCGACGGAGAAGCCGGAGCCGCGCCCGTCCACCACGTCCAGGGTGAGGTGGGTGTGCTTCCAGTATTCGAACTGGGCGGCGGACATCCAGAACGGGATCTCCACGGCGGCCTGGTCCCCCTCGGCCGGCAGCGCGAAGGTGCCCAGCAGGACGTCGGCGGCGCCGGTCGTGAAGTCGCCGGCGGGATAGCACATGGGCGCGGACCCGTCGCAGCAGCCGCCGGACTGGTGGAACATGAGCGGGCCATGGATCGGGAGGAGTCGGCGGATCAGCTCGAGCGCCGCGGACGTCATGGCGACGCGGGACAGGGTCTCGCCCGGCATCTCGGGGCGAGCCTCGAGCGCGGGCGCATGCTCCGCCGACGAGGACGGCACGGTCATCGCGACCTCCTGGGGATGGGCGATCGTCGGTCCCCACACCCTAGCCCCGAACGTGATCCACGTCACCCCGGTCGGCGTGATGGGGGCGCGGCAGCCCGGAGGGTGCACCGAGGGATGTGCCGCGAGCCAGACGTTTCAGCCGCAATCAGGGGCTGATCACGACCGAAACGTCTGGCTCACGGCGCGGGGGTGGGGAAAGCACGAGGGCGGGGGCGGCGGGTGGCTCACGCGGCCGCGCCCGGAGTCCACCCCCCCTACACTCGGCACATGCTCCCGGACCCCAGCCCCACCGTCACCGTGGACGGCCTCCTGCTGCGCCCGCTGCGCGCCGCGGACGAGATCGCGGCGCGCGAGGCGGACGCCGAGCTGCATCGGGAGGGGTTCGACTTCCTGATGGCCGGCACCCGCTCCTTCCCCGCGGTCCGCCGCGCGTTCGCCGCCGAGGCGCGCGGCGACGTCGAGCCCGGCCGCGCGCCCGCCTCCTTCTACGTGGGCGTGGACGAGAACGGTGAGCTGGTGGGCCGGGTGTCCGTGCGGTGGGAGCTGAACGAGGCGCTGCGGCACGTCAACGGACACGTGGGCTATGCGGTGCGCCCCGCGTTCCGGCGGCGGGGCCACGCCGCGCGGCTGCTGCGCGGCGCCCTGACGCTGCTGGCCGCACGCGGGGTGCCCGCCGCCCTGCTCACGTGCGACGAGACGAACACCGCCTCCGTGGCCACGATCCGTGCGTGCGGGGGCGTGCTGCGGGACCGGGTCGAGGCGGACCTCGACGGTGCGCCCTTCCCCGTGCCCCAGCTGCGCTTCGACGTCCCCACGACGGCGGCCTGACCGGAGGGACGGCGGGGACCGCGCCGCCGGCCTCAGTAGGCCTTGACGCGCTGCTCCACGATCAGGTGGATGAGCGCGAACCGGCCCTCCTCCTGGACCGCCTTGAGCGCCGCGTCCACGGCCGCCGGCACGTCCGCGTCCCGCTCCACGCGCACCCCGAAGCCGCCGAACGCCTGGGCCATGGCGGCGAAGTCGGGGTTCTTCAGCTGGGTGCCGGAGACGCGCCCGGGGTACTGGCGCTCCTGGTGGGTGCGGATGGTGCCGTACTCCTGGTTGTCCATGACGATCACGAGGGGCGTGGCGCCGTACTGCGCGGCGGTCGCCAGCTCCTGGCCGTTCATGAGGAACTCGCCGTCGCCGGCGATGGTCACCACGGTGCGGTCCGGGAAGTTCAGGGACGCGGCCACGGCACCCGGCACCGAGTAGCCCATGGAGCCGTTGCGGGCCGAGATCATGGAGCGATAGCCCTCGGTCGGGAAGTACCGGTGCGCCCAGTTGGTGTGCTCGCCCGCGCCGAGGGAGATCATCGAGTCCTTCGGCAGCTTCGGCACCAGGTTGGCCATGAGCGTGGCCATCTTCGCCTGGCCCTCGGACGGCTCGGCCGGGGGCAGGGCCGCGAACTTCTCCTGCTCGCCGCGCATGCGGGAGGTCCACTCCTCCCACTCCGGCTTGACCTCGAGCTCCATGCGGACGAGGTCGCGGATGAACCCGTCCGGCTTGGCCACGATCTGGTGGGACACGGGGCCGGAGCGGCCGCGCAGGGACGGGTCGATGGTGACCAGGAAGTTCTTCTTGTCCCAGTTCTGGCGGATGGTGAAGCCATTGGTCACGACGTCGCCCGGCACGGTGCCGACGAACACGATGAGGTCGGTCTCCTCGAGCATGTCGTAGGTCGGCTTCGGGCGGCCGTAGCCGATCGGGCCCACGTAGGACGGCGAGGAGAACGGCACGGTGCCCTCGGTGCGCCACTCGGCGGCGGCGGGGATCTTGTGCTCCTCCAGCCACGTCGTCAGGGTCTGCGCACCCTCGTCCGTCCAGTCGTTGCCACCGGTGATGAACAGCGGCTTGCGGGACTCCTTGAGCGCGGCGTGCAGGGACTTCCAGTCCCCCACGGTCATGCCGCCTGAGGCCACGGGGATCTGCGGGTGCAGGTGCGCATCGATCTCCTCACGGATCACGTCCTCCGGCAGGCCGACGACGACGGGCCCGGGCCGGCCCGAGCTGGCGGCGAACATGGCCTCGGCCACGATCTCGGAGGCGCGCTCCGGGTGGTCCAGGACCATCACGCGCTTCGCACCGGTGCCGAACCAGGCGTGCGGGTCGAACTCCTGGAAGGCCTCGCGGTCGCGGTGCTCGAACGGGATCAGGCCGACGAACAGGACGAGCGCCGTCGAGTCCTGCCACGCGGTGTGCAGGCCGACGTGGGCGTTCGCGGCGCCCGGGCCGCGCGTCACCATGGCGACGCCAGGGACCACGTTCATCTTGCCGTCGGCCTCGGCCATGTACGTGGCGCCGCCCTCGTGGCGGCACACCACGTTCTCGATGCCCGAGTCGTGCAGGCCGTCCAGGACGTCCAGGTAGGACTCGCCCGGCACGGAGTAGACGCGCTTCACGCCGTGGGACTCGAGGGTCTTGACGATGACGTGCCCGGCGGAGAGGCGACCGGTCGCCTGGGAGGTCTGGGACATGGAGGTCTCCTGTGCTGGTTCGGGGGCCCCTCCGGCCCCGTGGGTGCACCCCGCCGTGCAGACGGGGTCCGTGGGGGTCAGGGTACTGGACGGGACGGCGCCGGAGGCGACCCGATACGCGGCGTGAAGCCGGTGACGGGAGGGCGGGCCCGCCGTACGATTTCCCCATGCTCTCCGCGCCGACGCTCTCCCGCCTCGCCTCCCTGGCCGCGTTCCTGAACACCGCCCCCGGACTGCGGGGCGGTCAGCCGGCCGACGAGCGGTTCACCGCCGCCACGCAGCTGCCCTCCCTCGTCCCTGAACTCCAGGAGGACGAGGTCCGCCTCCGCCTGGCCGCCGCCGCGGCCGTGCGTGGCCGCGAACTCCGCGGCCGTCTGGCCGAGGTCTGGGCCCTCGCCGCCGTGGACGAGGCGGCCGCCGTGGAGCGCGTGAACGCCCTCCTCGCCGCGGCCGGGCCGCTGCGGCTGACGGCCGGGGGCGACGTCGTCGGGCTGGCACCGGCGCAGGTCCCCGCCGACGCGGTGGAGCGGCTGGCCGCGATGGCCGCCCTCGCGCTGGCGGAGACCGCGATGGACGGCGAGCTGACCCGCCTGCGCGTGTGCGAGGGCGAGGACTGCGAGAACGCGCTCGTGGACGCCAGCCGGAACCGGTCCAAGCGGTTCTGCGACGAGGCCAACTGCGCCAACCGCACCCACGTGCGCTCCTACCGGGCACGGCTGGCCGAGGCGGCGGAGTCCGCCCCCGCGGCGGATCCGGCCGGGCCGGAGGAGGCGGAGGCGCCGGAGGCCGTCGTGGACTCCGAGGCGCCCGAGGCCGCCGTGGACTCCGAGGCCGCCGCCGACGAGCCCCGCCGGGAGACCAAGAAGGAGAAGAAGGAGCGCAGGAAGGCGGAGAAGAAGGCCCGCAAGAAGGCGGAGAAGAAGGCCCGCAAGAAGAAGTCGGACAAGAAGAAGGACTGACCCGGCCCCACCCGCCAGGTGACCCGCCGCTGAACATCGGGGGACGGGGCGGCCTCTGGTTCCGTCGGCCGGCCGGACGCCCCTAGCCTGCGAGACATGAGCGAGCACACCCCCGCCCACACCCCCGCGTCCCTCGGACCCGCCCACCGCAAGGTCGGCGTCGTGGGGGCCGGCGGCGTCGGCACCGCGATCTGCTACGCGGCGCTGATCCGCGGCGTCGCCCGCGAGGTCGCCCTCTACGACATCGACGAGCCCAAGGTCCGCGCCGAGGTCCTCGACCTGGCCCACGGCACCCCGTTCACCTCTGCATCCGCGATGACCGGCGGCGCGGACCCGGACGTCCTGGCCGGCTGCGAGGTCGTCGTGATCACGGCCGGCGCCAAGCAGAAGCCGGGGCAGACCCGCCTCGACCTCGGCGCGCACAACGTGGAGATCCTGCGCGGCCTGCTGCCCCAGGTGCAGGCGCACGCGCCGGACGCGCTGATCGTGCTCGTCACCAATCCCGTGGACGTCCTCACGCTGGTGGCCCAGCGCCTCACCGGCCTGCCGGCCGGCCGGGTGATCGGCTCGGGCACCCTGCTGGACACGTCCCGCCTGCGGTGGCTGCTGGCGTCGCGGGCGCAGGTCCACGCGTCGTCGGTGCACGCGGCCATCCTCGGCGAGCACGGGGACACGGAGTTCCCCGCGTGGAGCTCGGCGCGCATCGGCCCGACGCCCCTCCTCGAGTGGCCGACGCCGGCCGACCCGCTGTTCACCCGCGCCGACCTGGACGAAGTCGCGGACACCGTGGTGCACGCCGCGTACGAGGTGATCCAGGGCAAGGGCGCCACCACGTACGCGGTCGGCGTGGCCACGACCCGCCTGCTCGAGGCGATCCTGCGCGACCAGCACGCCATTCTGCCGGTCTCCACCGTGCTCGACGGCGTCCACGGGCTCTCGGACGTCGCCCTGTCCCTGCCGTCCGTGGTGGGGCGCGGCGGCGTGACCCGCGTGATCCAGACCGAGCTGGACGCCACGGAGATGCGGGCGCTGCACGCCTCGGCGGACGCGCTGCGGCGGGAGGCACGCAGCCTCGGGTTCTGAGGCGCCGGCCTCAGGCGCGCGGGGCGTCGCCTCCGGTGCCGCCCTGCTCGCGGCGCTCGGCGGCGGCCTGGGCGCGGCGCTCGGCGGCGGCCTTGCGGAACATCTCCTCGGAGGAGCGGTTCACGCCGGAGCCCTGGGAGAGGTGGTCCGGGTTCTCGCGCGCGGCGAGCTGCAGCATGGCCACCACCACGAGCGAGGTCATGAAGAAGACGCCGAAGGCGATCAGCGCGATGTCGACGCGCAGTGGATTCTGGGTGCCGCCGGAGGCCGTGATGCCGGCGATCACCCCGCCGATCAGGCCGAGCACGGCGGAGAAGACGAGCGGGCCCTTGACCGTGGTGCGCAGACCGCCGCGTGCCGGGCGGCCGGATCCGGCGCGATCGGCGGACGGGCGGGGGGACGGTGCGCTCACGGCGGGACTCCTGACGGCTGGGGGCGGCTCGGGTGGCGTGGTCCGCGGCGGCGCGGCTGCTGGCGAGACGGCGCGGTGGACCGGATCCAGTCTACGTGCTGGCGTCGGCGGGTCGACTCAGAGCCCCTTGGCGGTGCCGCGGTCGCGGCGCACCTCGTGGTGGAAGCCGAGCCCGGAGACCATCAGGAGCACCCCGATCAGGATCGCCCCGCCGCCGGCGATGCCGAGCAGGGCGTGCGGGCCGAAGCCCTGCAGGGCCGCCACGACCACGCCGCCCCCGGAGAGCAGGCCCACGAGTCCGGTCCACAGCTGGTCCCGCGCGGGGATGAACTCGCGGCGGTGGCGGGCCCACGCCACGAGCTCGGCGACGCCGCCGAGCACGAGGGCGGCGCCGGCCGCCACGCCCACCGCCGCCGGGGACCCCAGGAACAGCAGCACGATCACGCCGAGCATCCACGCGGCCGCCGCCAGGGACAGCGGGGAGCGCATGGCCACGGGCACCGGGTCGCGGCGCAGGTACTCCCACATCGCCGAACCGGAGAACGCCAGGTACAGCGCGAACATGACCTTCATCCACGTCAGGCCCGGCTCGGCGACGAACACGGTGGTCAGACCGAACGCCAGCGCCACCACGGCGCGGATCAGGATCGGCTTGAACACCACGGACGAGATCTCGAGGGGGGTCTGCACGGTAGCCACCGCCCCAGTCTAGGAGCAGTGCGGCCGCGGCCCGGCCCGCGCGTCACCGCCCGGACGCGCTCACCCGACGCCGAGCCGCATCCAGTCGTCGCGCCGGGCCCGCCAGCCGAGGGTGAGCGCCCGCATCCCCATGTAGACCCCCGCGAAGCCGAGCCAGAGCAGGCCCAGCTGCACACCGGCGTCGGGCACGGCGGCGTTCGGTCCGGGCCAGACCGCGGTCCAGCCGAACCCGCCCGTGGCGAGCTGCGCGAGCACCCAGAGCGCCGGCGCGTAGACCACGAGGTTCACGAGGCCGGCGAGGGCGAGGTAGCGGGCGTCGCCGGCGCCGATCAGCACGCCGTCCAGCACGAACACGTAGCCGGCCACCGGCTGCCCGGCGGCCAGCACCCACAGGCCCACGGTGGCGGCGGCCTGCACGGTCGGGTCCGTGGTGAACAGCCCCGGCAGCACCGGTGCCGCCAGGGCCAGCACGGCCCCGGTCACGACGCCGAAGCCCAGCCCCCAGCGCACCATCGTCCGGGTGAGGCGACGGGCGGCGTCCGGCCGGGCGGCCCCGAGCTCGGCGCCGATCAGGGCCTGCGCGGCGATCGCGAGGGCGTCGAGGGCGAACGCCAGCGTGGAGAACAGCGTGAAGACGAGCTGGTGCGCGGCGAGGGTGAGGTCGCCCGCTCCGGCAGCGGCCATGACGGTGATGAGGATGGCCGCCCGCAGGCTCGCGGTGCGCAGCAGCAGCCACGAGCCCACCTGGGCCGTGGCGCGCATGCCCGACGCACGGGGCGCCCACACCGTGCCCGAGCGGCGGAAGCGCGGGGCCAGCACGAACAGGTACGTCACGAGCATCGCCCACTGCACCACGGACGTGCCGACGGCCGAGCCGGCCACGCCCCAGCCCAGCCCGTACACCAGGGCCACGTTCAGCCCGATGTTCGCGCCGAAGCCCACACCCGCCACCACGAGCGGCGTCACGGTGTCCTGGAGGCCGCGGAGCACCCCGGTGGCCGCGAGCACGGCCAGCAGGGCCGGCAGCCCCGGCATGGAGCAGCGCAGGTAGGCGACGGCGTGGGCCTGCACCTCGCCCGTCGCGCCGAGGGCCGCCGTCAGCGCGGGGGCCGCGAGCCAGCCGAGGACGGCCAGCACCGCGCCGAGCAGCAGGCCCAGCCAGATGCCGTCGCGGCCGCGGTCCATCGCGGCGGCCGGGTTCCCCGCCCCGATCAGCCGGGCCACCGCCGGGGTGGTGGCGTAGGCCAGGAAGATCATGAGGCCGGTGAGCGTGTGCAGGATGGTGGTGCCGATCCCGACGCCGGCCAGCTGGGCCGTGCCCAGGTGCCCGATGATCGCGGTGTCGGCCAGCAGGAACAGCGGCTCCGCGATGAGCGCGCCGAACGCGGGGACCGCGAGCGCGAGGATGCGCCGCGTGAGGGCGCGCGCGTCCTGCGGGGCGGGCGCCGCCGTCGAGCCGGAGGGTCCTGCCATCTCAGCCCAGCAGGGCCAGCAGCGGGGCCAGCGCCGTGGTCGGGGCAGTGGGGCCGGGCAGCGTGTCCGGCAGCAGGGGGGCCACGAGGTAGAGCATCGCGATGGCGATGCCGTTGTTCACCATGTGCAGCAGCACCGCGTACCCGAACGAGCGGCCCATCAGGATGTAGGACACCGTGATCGCCACCGCGAGGGTCAGGTACGGGACGGTCTCCACGAGCCGGAAGTCGCCGCCGGTGCCGAGGAAGTGCAGGAGTGTGAACGCGAGCACGGAGACCACGGCGCACACCCACACGTTGATCCAGCGGGAGAGCTTGCCGATCAGCAGGTGGCGGAACAGGTACTCCTCCACGAGCGGGGCGGCCACCACGGTCATGAGGATCATGAGCACGGGCGGGGCCTGCGTGGTCATCTCCTCGAGCGCGGCCTGGTTGGCGCTGGTCTGCGCCTCCCCGATGAGGCTCAGCACGATCACGTTCACGACGATGCACGCCAGCCACGTGGCGGGCAGCAGCAACAGCTTCCACCACGTCCCCGTGCGGAACACCCGCAGCGACGTCACGAGCGGGCGCCAGGCCACGGCCAGCACGAGCACCACGAGGATCGCGTAGCTGACGATGTTCACCGTGAACCCGTCGCGGACCAGGTCGAACGCCTCGAGGTCACCGGGGACCAGGCCGAGCGACACCGCCAGCCACAGCCCCAGCCCGAGCACCATGAGCGCCACGTACACGAGCACCACGACGGCGTCGCCCCAGTGGAACCGACCCGGGGTCCAGTCCGGCGCGGGGCGGGCCGCGGGCCGGCGGCCGGGCCAGCCGGCGGGGACGCCACCGGGGGCGCCGGGGTGCCCGTGCAGGCTCGGGGCGACGGCGGCGCGGCGGGCGGACGGCCGGCCCGACGGCGGCCAGCCGGCGGGCGGACCGGCCGGCGGGCCAGAGGGAGGAACGCTCATGGCGGCCACGCTACCAACGGGGGCGGACGCGCCAGGCCGCGGGCGCCGTCGTCGGGAGCGGCTCCGTGGCCCACGCCACGCCCGCGCGCCCGCGACACGCGCGCGGTGGCGGCGGGCCGAACGCCTCGTCTACGGTGCTCCCCATGGCCTTGTTCTCCCAGCCGGTGTTCATCAACCTCCCGACGACGGACACCGAGCGGATCCGTGAGTTCTGGACGACCCTGGGCGCCACCGCGATGGACGACTACTCGGACGAGCACTCGGTGTGCATCGAGCTCACCGAGTCGACGTACGCGATGTACCTCAGCCCCGGCTACTACACCGACTTCATCGGCAACCGTGAGATCGCCGACTGCCTCACCACCAACTCCGCCCTCATGGCGCTGACCGTCGGCGACGCCGCGGCGGTGGACGCCCTGGCGGACCGGGCGATCGAGCTCGGCGCCGCCGAGGTGCCCCTGCCCGAGGACCTGCGCGAGGAGATGGCCGACTCCGGCATGCACTCCCGCGAGATCGTCGACCCGGACGGGCACCAGTGGGAGTTCGTCACCGCCTGAGCCCGCCGGCTCAGGCGCCGAGTCGCCCGGTGAGGCGCGCGTGCATCGCCGCGGAGGCCTCGTTCAGCCCCGTCACCTCGGCGTGGATCCCGTGCCGGGCGTACTTGGTCAGCACCGAGTCGAGCGCGGCCACAGTGGAGGCGTCCCACACGTGCGCGGCACTCATGTCGATCACGACGCGCGGCGGGTCGAGGGCGTACTCGAACTGCGAGTAGAGGTCGTTCGAGGACGCGAAGAACAGGGCGCCGTGCACGCGATACGTGACGGCGTCGCCGTCGTCGTGGACCTCGCGGACCACCGTGACCAGACGCGAGACGCGCTGAGCGAAGAGCACCAGCGCAGCGAGCACGCCCACACCCACGCCGATCGCGAGGTTGTGAGTGAGCACCGTGGCCGCCACGGTCACGACCATGACGGCGGTCTCCGAGCGCGGCATCGCGCGCAGGGTGGCGGGGCGCACCGAATGCCAATCGAAGGTGGCGGCGGCCACGAACATCATCACGCCCACGAGCGCGGCCATGGGGATCTGCGCCACGAAGCCGCCGAAGGCCACCACGAGCACCAGCAGGAACACGCCCGCGAGGAACGTGGAGATCCGGGTGCGGGCGCCGTTCGCCTTGACGTTCATCATGGTCTGCCCCACCACGGCGCAGCCGCCCATGCCGCCGAACAACCCCGAGACCACGTTCGCGACACCCTGCCCCCAGGACTCGCGCGTCTTGTCCGAGCGGGTGTCGGTGATGTCGTCCACGAGCTTCGCGGTGAGCAGGGACTCGAGCAACCCCACGAACGCGATGCCGACGCTGAACGGCAGGATCAACCGGAGGGTCTCCCACGTCAGCGGGACGTCCGGCAGGCCGAGCACGGGCAGCGCATCCGGCAGCGCGCCCCGGTCCCCCACGCGCGGCACGGCCAGGCCGGCGGCCATCACCAGGGCGGTGACCACGACGACGGCCACGAGCGTCGCAGGCACCGCAGTGGTGAGCCGCGGCAACAGCACCACGATCGCCAGGGCCAACGCCGTGAGCGGGTACACGAGCCACGGGACGCCGATCAGCTCGGGCAGCTGCGAGGTGAACACGAGGATGGCCAACGCGTTGACGAACCCCACCATCACCGAGCGCGGGACGAACCGCATGAGCCGGGCCACCCCGAACACGCCGGGCAGGATCTGGATGACGCCGCCGAGGATGATCGCGGCCAGGAGGTGCCCCACCCCGTACGCGTGGGACAGCGGTGCGACGACGAGCGCCACCGCCCCCGTGGCCGCGGAGATCATGGCGGGCCGGCCGCCCACGATCGCCGTGGTCACCGCCATGGTGAAGGAGGCGAACAGGCCGACGCGCGGGTCCACGCCCGCGATGATCGAGAACGCGATGGCCTCCGGGATCAGCGCGAGCGCCACCACGACGGCGGCCAGCACCTCCGTGCCCAGCAGCCGAGGGCTGCGCAGGGTGCGCAGGACGGACTGCCGCTGGAGCGGCGTGAGGGCAGGCGGGGGCGCGGCGGGTAAGGCGGGCATGCTCCCGAGGGTAGCGGTGCGCGGGCGGGGTGCCCGCCGGTGAGCGGGTCCGCCCGCCACCCCTCACGCCGTCCGCATCACCCGCACGGGGTCGCGGAACGCGGCGAACGCCGCCGGGGCGAGGCTGGCCAGCAGCGCGGTGAGGGCGGCCAGCACGGCCACCGCCGCCACGAAGTCCACCCCCAGCGTCCCGCCCTGGCCGGCGACGACGGCGTACCCGGCTCCGGAGCCCAGCACGGCGCCCAGCAGCGCAGGCACGGCGGTGCGCACGGCCACGAGCAGGATCAGGTCTCCGCGGCCGATGCCGAGGGTGCGGCGGCGGCCGAGGTCGCGGCGGCGGATGAGGACGTCGGCGAGCACCACGATGGACACGAAGAACGCGCCGGCTCCGAGGATCAGCAGCAGCAGGGAGCGTCCGAGCCCGGCGAGCTCGCCGGTGATCACCTGGTTGCCGGCGGAGAGGGCACGGGCGGTCTGGATGGAGGAGGCGCGCGGGTCGGGGTCGATCACGGCGAGCGCGGCCTCCTGCATGGCGCGGGTGCCGGCGGTGTCGGCGGTGAGGACGCGGACCTGCTGCATCACGAGGGCGTCCGGGGCGGCGGGGACGGTGAGGGCGTAGCCGTCGAGGTCCTGGAAGGGGTCCTGGGCCTGAAACGCCCCGACGACGGCCCACTGGCGGCCGTCCGTGGCCTCGATCGCTCCGGAGGGCTGGGCGAGGCCGAGCTCGGCGAGCTTGGCCTCGGGGACCACCACCTCGCCGGGGGCGGGCAGGCGGCCGCGGGTCAGCTCGATGCCACGGTCCAGGGTGCCGACCACGTTCGTCACGGCCACGCGGGCGCCGCCCCGGCCGATCCCGGTGTTCACGGCGTCCATAGGCGAGTCCCGGGCGAGGGCGGCCTCGGCGGTGTCGAGTCCGGCGAGGGTGGCCGCGGTGGCGCCGGTGAGGAAACCGGTGCCGCCGGTGTCGGTGACGGTGAGCACGCGGGCGCCGGGGCCGGAGAGCTCTGCGGCGACGGCCGCCTCGGTGGCGGCCTGCCTGCCCACGGTGGCCACGGCGGCGAAGCACATGGCGGCCACCACGAGCAGCACGAGGGCGGAGGGCACGGGAGAGGTGCGTGCGGCGGTGACGGCTTCACGCAGCAGGGTGCGCAGGTTCATGGGCGGTCCTCCCGGTTCACAGCCGCACCACCTCGTCGGCGCGGGCGACGACGGCGGGGTCGTGGGTGGCGACCACCACGGTGCGCCCCTCGGCGGCGGCATCGGCGAGGGCGTCCATGACGAGGCCGGCGTTGTCCGGGTCGAGGTTGCCCGTGGGCTCGTCCGCGAGGACGACGACGGGCGCGTTCACGAGGGCGCGGCACACGGCCACCCGCTGCGCCTGCCCGCCGGAGACCTGCCCGGGCCGGTGGTCGGCGCGGTGGGCGAGGCCGAAGCGCTCGAGCAGCGCCCGTGCCCGGTCCTCGAGCGTCTGGCGCTCCAACCCGGCGTAGAGGCCGGGCTCCACCACGGAGTCCAGGATGGGGCGGGACGGGTCCAGCTCCGAGTCCTGGAACACGAATCCCACGGAGGTGGCGCGCAGGCGGGAGCGCTCCCGGTCCGGGCGGGTGGAGGCGTCGACGTCGCCGAGGCGCACCACTCCGGAGGTGGGCGTGAGCATGAGCCCGAGCACGTACAGGAGGGTGGACTTGCCGCGCCCGGAGGGTCCGGTGAGGGCGGTGACGGCGCCCGGCGTGAACGCGTGGGTGAGGCCGTCGAACAGCTCCTCGGCGGCGCGGGTGTAGGCAAAGCGCAGGTCCTCGACGGCGAGGGCGGCGGGGACGACGGGGGCGGCGGGCGTGCCCGGGGTGGCGGGCCCCGTCATCGGGTGCCGTTCAGCACGCGCACCTGCTCGCCGGCGTCCACGCCGTCCACGACGGCGAGGCCGTCGGCGGAGCCGAGGACGGTGACGGTGCGGTCCTCCGCGGCGCCGTCCCGGACCACCGTGACCGTCGCGGCGCCGTCTGGCTGGGTGCGCAGGGCGGACACGGGGACCACGGGCCCGGAGACGGGCGGGACCACGCTGACCTGGGAGAGCAGGGAGGTGGTGGCGTCGGCGGGCAGGGTGTCGCAGTCCTCGCCGCAGACCACGCCGCCGTCCGGGGCGGTGAGGGTGATGCGGATCAGGCCCTGCTCGTCGGAGGTGGACTCGCCGGCGACGGCCTTCCATTCGTGTTCGCCGTGGGGCACGGTGACCTGGGTGCCGGCCGGGATGAGGGCGGCCTGCTCCTGGTTGACCTCGAGGGCGAAGTCCGGTTGGTCGCCGGGGCGGGCCACCACGTTCTCGCCGCCGGCGAGGGTGGTGCCGACGGCGGTGGTCTTCGCGTCCACGCTGAGGGGCGCGGGGAGGGCGTCGAGGACCACGAGCTGGCCGAGCTCCACGGTGTCCGCGGCGGGGTAGCCGCGTTCGGTGAGCCAGTCGTCCCAGGCGTCCGCGGTGGCCTCGTCCCACGTGCCGGTGGCCTCCACCTTCGCGCCGGTGGCGGCGAGCATGCGCTGGAACGCGGCGACGTCGTCGCCGGAAGTGCCCTCCCCGAGAGGGCGCCACTGGGGAAGCTCGCCCTGGAGGACGAGCACGGGCTTCTGGGCGACGGCGTACAGCACCTCCCCGGCAGCCACCTCGCCGGACTCTCCGGCCCGGGTGACGACGCCGGTCAGCGCGTTCACCGCCGCCGGCGTCTGCTCGCGCGACACGGAGACGCCGAGGGTGATGACACGGCCGAGCTCCTGCTCGGCGACGGTGACGAGGGCGCTCGCGGCCGGACGCTGCTCGGCCTGAGCCGGAGGTGTGAGCGTGACCCGGCCGGCCCAGAAGGCGAGCGCGGCGACGGCCACGAGCGCAAGGACGAGGGCGGCCCAGCGGGCGGGGCGATTCATCCGGATGACCCCCAGAAGACATCCTGCGGCGGAAGCTCCGGGCATGTCTGCGCGACCTCGGCCTGGCGTTCTGCCGACACGCCCCTCATGCTGTCCGCGAAGGGCCACCACTGGTGGCGGCCTGGAGTGTAGAACGCGGAGACGAATGCCTCTTTGGAGGGGCGCGCGGAGGTGTCGACCGTGTAGCCGTAGGCCTCGAGACACGGGATGAGGTATTGGTCCCAGTAGTCATAGACGAGGCGGAGCTGCGGATCGGTCCAGTCCTGGGTGTAGCTCGGATCCACCGGGTGCTGTGCGTAGCAGGTCACGTAGGCCGCCTCGAAAGCAGACCTCTGGGACTCAGGTGGGGTGTCGATCTGAATTCCCCCGGTCGGACCGACCGAGTTCGGCCACCCGGCCTCGGCCAGGCATGTGGACACCATGCGGTCCGACTCGAGGGACGTGGCGTACCACCCGGAGCGCTCCACCTGAGGCGGCGCGGGCATTCCCGCCCCCTGAGCGTGCCGCGCGACTTGCTCACGGTAGGCGCGCTCCTTCTCCGCCTCCGTCGTCAGGAGGGGTTCGATCCTCTCGGTGGGAACCCACTGCGAGGCGTCCCAGGTCTTCTCGGCCGTCGCGGTGGGGGGAGCGGCGACCGTGGATGAACCGCCGAGGCCCGCAGACTCCCGACCGACGCAGCCGGTGAGGGTCAGGGCGACGGCCGCCACCAGGGCGGCCGTCGCAGGAATGCGTAATGAAGTCATCGGTGCCGGCGAGTCAGTACGGGTAGTAGCAGTAGCCGTAGGTGCCCGACAGGAGGAGTCCTGCGCTGCAGTCCTGCCGACCGGAGTCCGTCAGCGCCTGCGCTGGCACCGCACCGGAGACGGCCAACGGTCCAGCGACGGCCACGCCGGCACCGACCTTAGAAATCCGCTGCTTCATACCCATGTCGCTCCTCCTTATGGTTCACGCTCATTCGTGATCTGCGTCACACTCTATGAAGGTGCTCGCCCTGTGTCCAGAGAATTCTCGGTCGGTCCACAGACGTGCCCCACCAGGGAGTCAAGAGGGTCCTGCGCGTGACGGATGCGCAATCTCAGGGGACGAATGAGCGCGGCCACACCGGCAGGGGTGGCCCGACGATCGGGTTTCGATACTCCCGTCACCGCCGCGCGCCCTAGCCCCGTACACCTCCGGCTCCGGAGAGGTGCGGGCTCGTGAAACTCACCGGCACCTGGATCGAGAAGGTCATCGGGTGGTCCCGTGTCGCAGCGACGCCAGCGGCCAGTGGCTGGGCGCCGGCGCCATCCAGCCCCGGCCTCAGCGGGCGTCCTCGCGCGCGGCGGGCGCGCCGTCGTCGTCCTGCTCCTCCGCCTGTTCCCCGCCCTGGAACTGGCTCCTGTACAGCCGGAAGTACGCGCCGCGAGCGGCCAGCAGCTGATCGTGCGAGCCCTGCTCCACGATGTCGCCGTCCTCCATCACGAGGATGACGTCCGCGTCCCGGATGGTGGAGAGGCGGTGGGCGATCACGAAGCTCGTGCGGTCCGAGCGCAGCGCCGCCATCGCGCCCTGGACCAGCACCTCGGTGCGGGTGTCCACGGAGGAGGTGGCCTCGTCCAGGATCAGGAGCGAGGGCTGGGCCAGGAACGCACGGGCGATGGTGATGAGCTGCCGCTCGCCCGCGGACACGTTGGCGGCGTCCTGCTCGATCACGGTGTCGTAGCCGTCGGGCAGGGTGTGCACGAAACGGTCCACGTAGGTGGCCTTCGCCGCCGCGACGACCTCCTCGTCCGTGGCGTCGAGTCGGCCGTAGCGGATGTTCTCCCGGATGGTCCCGCCGAAGAGCACGGCGTCCTGGAGCACCATGCCGGTGGCGGCGCGCAGCTCGCCGCGGCTGACCGTGCGGGTGTCCACGCCGTCCAGCAGGATCCGCCCGCCGTCCACCTCGTAGAACCGCATGATCAGGTTGACCAGGGTGGTCTTGCCGGCACCGGTCGGCCCGACGATCGCGACCGTCTGCCCCGGCTCCGCCACGAAGTTCAGGTCCGTGATGAGCGGCTTCTCCGGCGTGTAGGAGAAGCGCACATGCTCGAACTCCACGCGACCGCGCAGCGGGCGCGGGAGGTGGGCGACGCCGTCGGGCCCGGGGATGGCGGAGGGCGCCGTTTCCCGAACGAAAGCGCTCTCGGAGGGCGCCGTTTCCCAAACGAAAGTGCCGTCGGGGGTGCGGGCGGGGGTGCCGTCGGGGGTCTCCTCCGGCTCGTCGAGGAGCTCGAAGATGCGCTCGGCCGACGCCACGCCGGAGATCAGCATGTTGGACATGCCGGCGATCTGCCCAAGCGGCTGGTTGAACTCGCGCGAGTACTGGATGAACGCGGTCACGGCGCCGAGGGTCATCTGCCCGTTGGCCACGCGCAGGCCGCCGACCACCGCGATGCCCACGTAGCCCAGCCAGTTCACCCACTGCATGATCGGCATGATCATCCCCGAGTAGAACTGCGCCGTGAACGCGGCCTCGTACAGCTCCTCGTTGCGCTCGTCGAAGCGCGCGGCCATGTCCCGCTGACGGCCGAACACGGTCACCAGCTCGTGCCCCGTGAACGACTCCTCGATGTGCCCGTTGAGCCGGCCCGTCTCCCGCCACTGCGCGGAGAAGAGCGCCTGGGACTTCTTGCCGATCACGCCCACCACCACACCGGCCACCGGCAGGGCGATCAGGGCGATGAGCGCGAGCTGCCAGGACAGCCAGAACATCATGCCGACGATGCCGATCACGGTCAGCGCCGAGTACACGAGCGAGGCGAACGCCTGCTGGAGGGCCTGCTGGACGTTGTCCACGTCGTTGGTGGTGCGGGAGAGCAGGTCGCCACGCTGCCCGCGGTCGAAGTGGCTCAGCGGCAGCCGGTTGATCTTGGCCTCGATGTCCTCGCGCAGGCGGAACACGAGGCGCATCACGAGGTCGTTGAGCACGCGGCCCTGCAGCCACATGAACAGCTGGGCCACGAGGTACATGGCCAGCACGATCAGGATCAGCCGGCCCAGCTCGGTGAAGTCGATCCCCTCGCCCGGTGTGAACGCCATGCCGGAGAGCATCTCCGCGGCCTGGTCCTCGCCCTGGGCGCGCAGCCCGTCGATGACCTGCTCGCGGCTCAGCCCGCCGGGCATCTGCGCGGAGACCACGCCGCCGAAGATCACGTCCATCGCCCGGCCCAGGACGTGCGGGGCCCACACGTTGAGCACGACGGCGACCAGCACCATCAGCGCGACCACCACCAGGCCCAGCTTCTCCGTGCGGAACAGGCTCATGAGCCGCTTCGCGGACGGCCAGAACGCCTTGGCCTTGCGGGCCGGCCCGCCGCCCCAGTCGTCGGTGGCGCCCTGCTCCTGGATCTCGAGGATCTCCTCGTCCGTCAGGTGCTCGCTCATGCCACGTCCTCCGCGGTCAGCTGGGAGTCCACGATCTCCCGGTAGGTCTGGTTGTCCGCCAGCAGCTCGGCGTGGGTGCCGCGGCCGACCACGCGGCCCTCGTCCAGCACGATGATCTGGTCGGCGTCGGTGATGGTGGCCACCCGCTGGGCGACGACGATCCGAGTCACCCCGGCCGCCGCGCGGTCGAGCGCCGCCCGCAGCCGCGCGTCGGTGGTGACGTCCAGCGCGGAGAACGAGTCGTCGAACACGAGGATCCGCGGCTCGGCCACGAGGGCACGCGCGATGGACAGGCGCTGGCGCTGGCCACCGGAGACGTCCGTGCCGCCCTGGGAGAGGCGCGAGTCCAGACCGGAGGCCGCCGTCTCTGCCTTGCCGGTGGTGCGGGCGCGCACGAAGTCGGCGGCCTGGGCCGTCTCGAGGGCCGCCCAGATGCGCTCGTCCGAGGCGTCCGGGGCCCCGAACTGCATGTTTTCCCGCACGGTGCCCGAGAACAGGTACGGCTTCTGCGGCACGAGGGCCACGGCCTCGGTCAGCTCGGCCCGGGCCAGGTCGGTCACCGGCACACCGTCCACGAGCACCTCGCCGGACGTCGCGTCGTACAGCCGCGGCAGCAGGCTGATCAGCGTGGACTTGCCGGAGCCGGTCGAGCCGATGATCGCCGTCGTGGTGCCGGGGGCGACGGCGAAGCTGACGTCGTCGAGCACCGGCGCCTCGGCGCCGGGGTACTGGAAGGTGACGTGGCGCAGCTCCACGGCGCCGTCGCGACGCGCGGGGGTCACCGGGCGGACCGGCTCAGCGAGCGTGGGGACGGTGTCCAGGACCTCGCCGATGCGGCGGGCGGAGATCACGGCGCGCGGGAGCATCATCATCATGAAGGTGCCCATCATCACCGCCATGAGGATCTGCAGCAGGTACTGCATGAACGCGGTGAGCGCGCCGACCTGCACGAGCCCCGCGTCCACGCGCTCGCCGCCGAACCACAGGACGGCGGCGGTGGCGAGGTGGAGGATCATCGTGATGACCGGGCCGAGCAGCACGAACAGCCGGCCGATCCGCACGGACGTCTCCGTCAGGGCGGCGTTGGCGTCCGTGAACCGGCGTGTCTCGTGGCGCTCGCGCACGAACGCGCGGACCACGCGGATGCCCTGGATCTGCTCGCGCATCACGCCGTTGACGTCGTCGATGTTGTCCTGCATCCGCTGGAACAGCGGCATGAGACGGGCGACGATCCACGCCACGATCACCAGCAGCACCGGCACGGAGACCCACACGAGCCAGGACAGGCCCGGGTCCTCGCGGATGGCCATGATGATGCCGCCGACCGCCATGATCGGCACGGCCACCATGAAGTTCAGGGCCATGAGGGTGAGCATCTGGACCTGGTTGACGTCGTTGGTGCCGCGCGTGATGAGGGTCGCGGCGCCGAAGCGGCCGAGCTCCTCCGCGGAGAACGCGTCCACGCGGGTGTAGACGGCGCGGCGCAGGTCCCGGCCGACGCCCATCGAGGCCTTCGCCCCGAACCACACGGCGGCGATCGCGGCGACCACCTGCACCAGCGCGACGCCGAGCATCACGAGGCCGATGTCCCAGATGCGGGCGGTGTCACCGCGGGCTACGCCCTCGTCGATGATGCGGGCGTTGAGGCTGGGCAGGTACAGCATGGCCAGCGTGCTGAGCAGCTGCAGCACGACGACGGCCGCGACGGCGCCGCGATAGCGCCGGCCGTGACGGCGGAGCAGGGTCCAGAGCATGGGGCTCCCAGGGAGTCGGGATGGGCGCGCGGCCGCGTGGGCTGCAGTGAGGTGGGCCGAAGGGGGCCGGGCTCATTGTGCCCCAGCCGCGGGAGGGCGCGGGCAGCAGCCGTCGTCGAGGGAGCGCCGGTCCCTCAGCCGGTGGGCGGGATCGTGCTCATCTCGGGCCCCTCGACGGTGAACCCGGCGCCGCACGTCGTCGTCGGACGCCCCGGGCGCACCCCGGACGACCGGCTGCCGAACCACCTGCTGGCGGACCCGCACGAGGACTGAGCGACGCCAGACGGGGGCGTGAGCCAGACGTTTCTGCTGCGGATCGGGCGTCAGAACCGCAGAAACGTCTGGCTCAGCGCCCGGGCCCCTCAGAGCAGGGGACGCAGCGGGACCAGGAGGACCTCGACCACGCGGGCGAGGCGGTGACGGTCCTTCCAGCGCGGGGTGTCGATCCGGACGGCCCGCTGGGCGTCGAGAGCGAAGATCTCCTCCATCCGGGCGGCGAAGTCGCGGTCCACGACCACCACGTTGGACTCGTAGTTGAAGCCCAGGGAGAGGCGGTCGACGTTGGCCGAGCCCACGGTGGACCAGATGCCGTCCACGGTGGCGGTCTTCGCGTGGATCATGCTGGCCCTGTACAGCAGGATCGTGATGCCGGCCTCGAGCATCTTCCCGAAGAAGCCGCGCGAGGCCCAGTCCGCCACGATGTGGTTGGAGTCCTCCGGCACCATCACCTGCACGTCCACCCCCCGCCGGGCCGCGTGCAGCAGCGCCTCGAGGACCTGCTGGTCCGGGATGAAGTACGGCGTGTTGATGAGGATGCGGTGCTGCGCCCGCTGGATGGCGTCGAGGTAGCTCAGCCGGATCGGGTAGACCAGCAGCGGCGGTTGGTTCGCGGCCACGGTGATGCGCGGGTCCCACGTGTCCGGGGGGCGCCAGGACATCTGCTCGCCCGCACGGTGGTGCGCGTTCCACTTGATGGAGATCGACTGGTCCAGCCCCCACACCGCCGGGCCGCGCTCGCGCACGTGAGTGTCCCGCCAAAAGCGGGCGTAGTCGTCGCCGATGTTGAAGCCGCCTGCGAAGCTGACCTCGTCGTCCACCACCATGATCTTCGAGTGGTTGAACCCGCTGTGTCGGACCACGCCTCGCCAGATCGGGCGGGCGAAGGCCGGCAGCCGGAACACGTGGATGCGCGGGTCCAGCTGACGGTAGAAGCGGGGCGGGACCACGAGGTTCCCGAACCCGTCATAGGAGACGTAGACCTCCACGCCGCGCGCGGCCGCCCGGTTGAAGGCGTCCATGAACCGCTGGCCCGTGGGGTCGCTCTTCCAGATGTAGGTCTCGAACTTGATGATCCGCTGCGCTCCGTCGATCGCGGCGATCATCTCCTTGTAGAGGTCCTCACCCGAGGTGAAGATGCGCAGCTCGGAGCCCTCCACGTGGGCGTCGAACACGCCGGGGTTCGGCGCGGGTCGGCGCACTCGGCCGCCGCGCTTGACCATGTCCACGCCGGTGAGCCCGGCGGCGACCGTCAGCGGCAGTCCCACGAGACCGACGCCCGCGGCCACGGCCGCTCCCCGGAGGAGACGACGGACCGGCAGGCGGGACAGGGACGGCAGGGACGGTCGACGCATTCGCTCAGTCTACTCAGGGCCCCGTCAGCGCGGATCGGTCGAGCGGCGCATCTCGGTCCAGGCCGCGCTCACCTCGGAGCGCATGCGCACGAGTTCGATCGCCGTCTCCTGCAGCCTCCGGGCGCTCTCGCTCTCGGGGATGTACTGCCGCACCCGCTGGGCCTGGTCCTCCGCGGAGACGTCCACCATGACGGCGATCGAGTGCGCCACCAGGCGGGACTCCGCCCCGGTGCGTCGGCTCGCGTAGACGCGCAGCGCCACATGCATGGACCGCTCCGTGGTGTTCACCAGGAGGGCCTCCACGCGCACGAGGTCGCCCACGTGGATGTTCCGCACGAAGCGCACACCGCCGCCGAACACCGCGACCACGGATTCATGTCCGGTCCAGCGGGCGGCGCAGACGGCGGCCGCCTCGTCCACCCAGCGCAGGATCGCGCCCGCGTTGATGGTGCCGCCCACGGTGGCCTCCGCGTTGGGGGCCAGGAACGCGAGGGTGCTCATCTCCTCGGGGGCCTCCCCGGGCGCGGGGAACGGCAGTCGGGCCATGCCGCGCTCGACGGCGCGGCGGGCCACGGTGGAGCGGCGGGCCTGTTCGTCGCGCTCGATCTGGCCGGGGGTCGAGGGCTCCCAGACCGGCACGGTCACGGGCACCCCGCCCTCCTCCGCGGCGTAGACCACGAGGGACGAGGTGGCGACCACGGGGTCGCCGTCGTCGTCGCGGATCTCCGGCAGCAGCAGGCGGGTCTGGACGTGCACCTCGGCGCCGTCCGTGTGGACCACGCGCGCCTGCACCACGGCACGGCGGTCCACCGGCACGGGGTGCCGGAACTGGGTGTGCCCCATGTAGCGGGCACGCACGAACGTCCCGGCCCAACTCGCCGCGACGGCGTAGCCGGCCTTCTCGATCCAGGAGATGACGGTGCCGGCGTCCACCAGGCCGGTGGGATGATCGAAGCTGTCCGCCCGGAATTCGAGGGCGAGGGCTCCGGGGGGTCTCATGCCGTCGAACGTATCACCCGAGTCCGGGCCCTGTGCGGCCGGTCACGCCCCGTCCAGGAGTCTGCGGGGAACCTCCCGGCCGCGCCCCAGGCGGGTCCGCGCACGGGGGACAATGGACCCATGACCGCCTTCGACCGTCTCCCCCTGCCCGCGGAGCCCCAGACTCCGCACGACCGCCTGCGCCGCCGCACCGAGGCCGCCGTCGCCGAGCGCGGGGAGGCCGCCGTCGCCGGGCTGGCGGTGCGCCTGATGACCGGCGCGGCCACTCCCGATGACGTCACCTCGGGCGCCGCCCGCGCCCTCACCGGCGACGACGGCGACCTCAGCCCCGCCGCGACCGGCGCCCTGGCCCTGATGCACGCGTGGCACCGCAGCGCGCTGCCCGCCCTGACCGGGGCGCTCACCGCCCCCGAGGCGGACGTCCGCTCGGCGGCCCACCTCGTGCTCGCCTCCCGCGCCGGCTCGCTGCGCCGCGATGCCGCCGTCGACCGCACCCTCGTGGACGCGGTGCGGGCCGGCTGTGCCGACCCGGACCCGGAGGTCCGCGCGTCGGCCGCGTCCGCACTGGGTGCCCTCGCCCGCCCCGAGGACCTCGAGTCCGCCCTGCCCGTGCTCACCGGCATGGTGATGGACGTGGACGCGGACCTGGCCGCGGCCGCCGAGCTGGCCCTCGAGCAGCTCGCGATCCGCCTGGACCGGCCCGGCCTGCGGGTCAGCCTCGAGGGCTGAGGCGACGCCCGTGCAGTGCCCCCACTTCGATGTCGGCGAGTGCCGTTCCTGCCCGCTGATGGGCGTGCCGTACGCCCGGCAGCTCGCGGACAAGCAGGCCGCGGTCCTGGCCGCGCTGGCGGACGCGCTCGATGCGGACACGGTCGTGGCTGAGCCGTTCGCCTCCGCGGAGGCGGGGTTCCGGAACAAGGCGAAGCTCGTGGTGACGGGGTCGGCGGCGGCGCCGCGGCTGGGCATCCTGGACCCGCGCCAGCACCCCCGCCATCACGACGGCGCCGGCGTGGACCTGCGCGACTGCGGCCTGTACGAGGCCGGCATGGAAGGCGTGTTCGACGCGTGCGCGGCGGCGGTGACGGCGGCCGGGCTGGAGCCCTACGACGTCGCCGCCCGCACGGGCGAGCTGAAGAACGTGATCGTGACGCTCTCCCCCGACCGGGAGGCGATGGTCCGGTTCGTGCTGCGCTCCGCCGACCGGCTGGACGCGCTGCGCGCGGCGGTGCCGGGGCTGCTGGACGACCTCGCGGCGCGCGGGACACCCGCCGCCGTGGTGAGCGCGAACCTGCTGCCGGAGCACGTGGCCCTGCCCGAGGGCGACGAGGAGATCGTGCTCGCCGGCGGGCCGACGCTCACCATGCGGCTCAACAGGGTGGGCCTGCGGCTGCGCCCGCAGGGGTTCTTCCAGACGAACACCGCGGTGACCGAGGGGCTGTACGCGACGGCGGCGGCGTGGGTCGCCGAGGCCGGCCTGCCGGCGTCGGCGTGGGACCTGTACTGCGGGGTGGGCGGGTTCGCGTTCCACCTGGCCCGGGCCGGCGTGCGCGACGTGTGGGGCATGGAGTCCTCCGCCGAGGCGGTGGCCGCGGCCCGGGAGACGGCCGCGGAGCTCGGCCTGGCCGACCGGGCGCGCTTCTCCGCCGGCGACGCCACCTCCGCGCTTTCGTTCGAGAAACGGCGGGCTCCGGAGGCGCTTTCGTTCAAGAAACGGCGGCCCCGCCCGGACGCCGTCGTCGTGAATCCGCCCCGGCGGGGCATCGGCGCCGAGCTGGCGGACGCGCTGGAGGACTCGGGTGTGCCCACCGTCCTGTACTCCAGCTGCAACCCGGCGACGCTCGCGCAGGACCTGGCCCGGATGCCGAGCTATCGGGTGGCGCGGGTGCAGGTGTTCGACATGTTCCCCCAGACCCGGCACGCGGAGGTGCTCACGCTGCTGACCCGGCGGTGACGGAAGCCGGGGCGCGTCACCGCGGGCTCCCCGCCCGACGGTTCCGCTTCTTCAACTCGACGAAGACCTGCAGCAGCGTCAGAGCCGACGGCGCGAGCGCGGGTTGCGTGAGCACGAGCGGTTGCGCACGGGTCAACCCGCCACCCTGCAACGGCCGTCCCGAGTCCCACCGGTTGGCCTTGCGCAGACCACCCTCGTTCCACAGCCGCTCGTCCACCTTGAGCGCCACCTTCATCGTGTGCTCCGACTCTGGCGCCACAGCACGGACTTCCTTCACGTCCGCCCAGTCCACGGACCAGTCCCGCGTCCACACCCGTCGCTCATCGAACGTGACATGCCGAGGCCGGAACAGACCCATCGTCGCGGCGGGAAGCACCGCCAACGCCAGCGCCAACCCGATGAACGACGCCACACGCCACACCCCGAACCCGGCCGAGACATCCTCCGGCGGCCGGAAGATCACCCACACGAACACCGCGATGCACACCACGACGATCAGCCACAGGAGCAACCACCGCGCCGGACGCACCCGCGCCTGCACCGGCAGACTCGCCAGGATCTCCTCCCGCGTCGCCTTCTTCCGCAACCGCGTCGGCTTCGCATCCATCACTTGCTCATCATCCAGTTCATGAGCCCTTCGCCCCCCGGCCATCTCCGCCGAGTGTGTCCTGCTCGTTCCCGGGCCACGCTTCCGGCGCGCGGGGGCACACGTCCGCCCCGTCGGCACGACCCTATTCCCGGAACCCACCGCGCCGCAGCGACATCACCGCAGCTGAGAACCGCTGTGATGTCGCTGCGGTGCGGTCGGCCGGAACGACGGCGCGCTCGCTGCGGTGAACATCGCCGCGGCACTCCCCGTGCGGCCCCACTTCCCCGCCCGTAGGCTGGTTCCCATGTCGCAGACGCTCACCCCCGCCGCTCCGCAGGACCTGAACGCCCGCCGTCACCGGCTCCGCCGCTACCGCGCCGTCATCTTCGACATGGACGGGGTCATCACGGACACCGCCGGCGTGCACGCGCAGGCGTGGAAGGAGCTCTTCGACGGGGCGCTGCCCGCCGTGGGCGCGCTGCCCGCCAACGCCGCCGTCGTCGCCGCGGACCCGGACGTGCTGCGTCCCTTCGACGCCGCCGCCGACTACCTGCACCACGTGGACGGACGCCCCCGCGAGGACGGGGTCCGCACGTTCTTCGCCTCCCGCGGCCTGCACGTCCCGGAGGCCGACGCCCCCGAGGCGGACGCGGCCCCGGAGCTGACGGTCCTCGCCCTCGCCGAGCGCAAGCAGGGCTACTTCGAGCAGGTCCTCGAACGCGACGGCGTCCGCGTGTTCCCGGAGGCCCAGGACCTGCTCGAGCGGCTGCGGGCCAAGGGCGTGCCGGTCGCACTGGTCACCAGCTCCAAGAACTCCCGCGCCGTGCTCACGGCCGGCGGCGTGCTGGACTTCTTCCCCGTGATCGTGGACGGGAACACCGCCGTCGAGCGCGGGCTGCCGGGCAAGCCGGACCCGGCGATGTTCTGGGAGGCCGCCCGGGAGCTGGGCGTCGACGTCGCGGACGCGATGGTCCTCGAGGACGCCGTCTCCGGTGTGAAGGCCGCCGCGGACGGCCGCTTCGGCCTCGTGATCGGCGTGGACCGCGAGCCCGATCTCGGCAAGGGCCGGCTCAAGGAGGCCGGCGCCCACCTGGTGGTCCAGGACTACGGGACCCTGCATCTGGAGGACCGCACCACCACCCCGTTCGACCCCGCGTGGGTGCTGCGCTGGGACCGCTTCGACCCGGCCTCCGAGGGCACACGCGAGGTGCTGTGCACCCTGGCCAACGGGTACTGGGGCACCCGCGGCGCTGTGCCCGGCACGCGCATCTCCTCCGTCCACTACCCCGGCACCTACATGGCCGGGGTGTTCAACCGGCTGACCTCGATGGTCCAGGGCCGGGTCGTGGAGACCGAGCACATGGTCAACATCCAGGACTGGACCCCGCTCGTGGTGACCCCGCGCCACGGCCGCCCGCTGCTGCCGGGCGAGGAGAACCTCGTGGAGTACGGCCAGGAGATGGACCTGCGCCGCGGCGTGCTCTCCCGCACCATGACCTTCGAGGACGAGCAGGGCCGGCGCACCACGGTCCACACCCGGCAGTTCACCTCGCTGGCCAACCGGCACCTCGCCGCGATCGAGCTGACCGTGGTGGCGGAGAACTGGTCCGGGGACCTCACGGTGCGCTCGAAGATCGAGGGCCGCGTGGCCAACCTCAACGTCTCCGACGACCGCACCCTCGCCAACCAGCACCTCGAGCCGGTCCAGGCCCGGGAGATCGACGGCGAGACCGTCCTGCTCGAGACCGCCACCAACCAGTCCGGCATCCACGTGGCCGTGGCCACCCGCACCCGCCAGGTGGCGCCGGTGGGCCACCACGAGCCCATCCGCCGCCCCGTGGACGGCTCGGACCTGGTGGTCGGCCAGGACATCCTCCTCCACGTGGACGAGGGCGTGCCGCTCGTGCTGGAGAAGATCGCCGCCGTCGCCACGAGCCACGACCACGCCAACGCCTCCGTGTGGGAGTCGGCGGTGAAGGACGTCCAGCGCGCCCAGAACTTCCGCAACCTGCTGACCCTGCACGAGCAGCGCTGGGGCACCAACTGGGACCGGTTCTCCGTGCGCATCGACCTGGCCGAGCCGTACCGGCATCAGCGCCGCTCCACGGCGGCGGAGGCCGGCGGCGAATACGCGCCGCCCGTCGTCGACGCCGGCCACTCGGCCCCGGTGGGGTCCGCGGTCCCGATGGGCAAGGACGGCGCGTCGCTGCGCCAGCAGCTCGCCCTGAACCTGCACACGTTCCACGTGCTCCAGACGGCCTACGGCCGCCGCCGGGACCTGGACGCCTCCGTGGGGGCACGCGGCCTGCACGGCGAGGGCTACCGCGGCCACATCTTCTGGGACGAGATCTACGTCTACCCGATGCTCACGCTGCGCCGCCCCGAGATCACCCGGGGCCTGCTGATGTACCGCTACCGGCGTCTCAACGAGGCCCGCGCCAACGCCCAGGCCGAGGGCTGGGCCGGTGCCATGTACCCGTGGCAGTCCGGGGCGGACGGCTCCGAGGAGACGCCCACCGAGCTGTGGAACCCGCGCTCGCGCATGTGGATGCCGGACAACTCCCACAACCAGCGGCACGTCTCCCTGGACATCGCCTACTCGGTGCTGCGGTACATCGAGATCACGAAGGACACGTCCTTCATCTCGGACTACGGCGCGGAGATGCTCGTGGAGATCTCCCGGTTCTTCATGTCCATGACCCTGCACAACGCCGTCACGGACCGCTACGAGATCCACGGCGTCATGGGCCCGGACGAGTTCCACGACGGCTATCCCGAGACCCCCGGCTCCGGCCTGCGCAACAACGCGTACACGAACGTGCTGACCTCGTGGGTGCTCGCGGAGACCGCCCGCCTGGTCCGCTGGCTGGACACGATCGACGACGGCCTGCCCGAGCTCATGGAGATCTCCGAGGAGGAGATCGAGCGCTGGGAGGAGGTCAGCACCCGCCTGACCGTGCCGTTCTTCGAGGAGGGCGAGGAGGCCGGCATCCTCGCCCAGTTCGAGGGCTACCAGGACCTGCTCGAGTTCGACTGGGAGGCCTACCGCGCCAAGTACGGGAACATCGGCCGCATGGACCTGATCCTGCAGGCCGAGGGCGACGCCACCAACCGGTACAAGCTCTCCAAGCAGGCCGACACCCTCATGCTCGGCTACCTGTTCTCCTCCGAGGAGCTGGACCGGATCCTGCGCCGCATGGGCTACGAGCTGCCGCAGGAGGCGTTCGAGCGGATGGTCACGTACTACGAGGCCCGCTCGACGCACGGTTCCACGCTCTCCCGCCTGGTGCACGCGTGGGTGGCGGCCCGCACGGACCCGGACCGCTCGTGGGACCTGTTCACGGAGGCCCTCGAGTCGGACCTCTCGGACACGCAGGGCGGCACCACCAAGGAGGGCATCCACCTGGGCCTGATGGCGGGCACCGTGGACACGGTGATCCGCTGCTACGCGGGCCTCGAGACGCGCGACGACGTCGTCCGGCTGCACCCCCGCATGCCCGCCCAGCTGCCCGGCGCCCGGTTCACCATCCGGTTCCGCCAGCAGCCCGTGGTCATCCAGATGACCCAGCGGGAGGTGACGGTGGCCGCGGGCGAGGGCATGTGGCACGACGTGCCGATGATCATCGCCGGCCGCGAGCACACCCTGTCCCCCGGCGAGAAGCTGACGGTCCCGCTGGGCTGAGGGCCGCCGTCGTCGGCCACCCCACCCCGTCCCTTTGGGGGCGAAAGTGGGCGGTATCCCGCGCGGATACCGCCCACTTTCGCCCCCGGACGCGGGAGGACGCGGGAGGACGCGGCTGCCGCCCCGGCTTAGCGCAGCGGCAGCTCGGCGCGGACCACCCAGCAGCCGCCCAGCGGGCCGGCCGTGAGGGTGCCGCCGAACACGGCCACGCGCTCGCGCATGCCGGCCAGGCCGAAGCCGCTGGCCATCGCGACCACCACGCGGTCGCGGCGGGGCTCGCCCTCGTCCATGGGGCTGGCGATGCACAGCACGAGGCGGTCCGCGCCCTCGAGCTGCGAGGTCAGGCGCACCGTGCCGCGGCGCGGGGCGTGCTTGAGGATGTTCGTCACCGACTCCTGCACCACACGCAGCACGGTCAGCTCCAGGGAGCGCGGCAGCTCGTCCAGCTCGGTCAGCGAGCGCTCGACCGCGAACCCGGCCGCGTGCAGCTGGGCCTCGAACTCGTCGAGGCGGGCCGGCAGGTCCACGACGGCGTCCCCCTCCGCCGTCTGCGCGTTGCGGGAGGAGCCGCGCAGCGCGGTGAGCATGCGGCGCAGGTCCACGAGGGACTGCCGGGCGGCCTCCTCGATGGCCTTCTCCGCGGCGGCCCGTTTGTCCGGGTCCCTCTGGGTGGGCAGCATGGCGGCCTGCATCGAGATCACGGTGAGCCCGTGCGCGACGACGTCGTGCAGCTCCGCCGCGATCCGCTGCCGCTCCGCCTCCGCGGCGCAGGCGGCGGCCTCCTCGGCCCGGCGCAGGGCCGCCTCGCGGTCCCGGGCCCGATGCCGGGATCGGCGGATCATGAAGGCCGGCACCGCCACGCACAGCGCGACGATGAGCGTGATGACCATGACGCCCTTGAGGCTGTCCTCGTCCGCCCACGTGCCGTCGGTGAGGACCTCGCCCGCGACGGTGAGCAGGATGAGGGCGCCCAGGGCGAACCAGACGAACACCCGGTGCGAGTACCGCGTCACCATGGCCGCGCCCAGGACGACCCCGCCACTGAACGCCTGCGGGGTGAGGTGCGCGTGGTCCGCCTCCACGAGGCCCACCAGACCGAACGTGCTCCCGAGCAGCACGAACACCGCCGCGAGGGTGGGCTGCCACCCGAACAGCAGCGTGACCAGCACGCTCGCCAAGAACAGGACCCAGCGCAGGAGCGGCTCCCGCCCCTCACCCGTCAGCCCGCCGTCCTCCTCGAGGATGCCCGCGAGTTCGGGGTCAGCGCTCAGCCCGGCGGCCACCGTGGGCCCCAGCACCAGGGTGAGGATCTCCCCCAGCACCATGAGCCCGACGATCACGTAGAGGACGATCCGCATGTGCCGGGAGACGGGTTCCGTGCGCAGGATCGCGGGCAGGCGGGAGTCCAGGGGAGACTCGGCGGGCGGGCGCGACGTCGCCGTCGTCGTCCGAGCCGGGGCGGGCGCCGCGATGCTCATCCGATGTCCACGAGGCCCGCGCGGGCGGCGCGGATGAGGATCTGCACGCGGTCACGGACCTGCCACTTGTCCAGGACCTTGCCGATGTGGGACTTCACCGTGGCCTCCGCGAGGAACAGGGCGCCGGCGATCTCCGCGTTGGAGGCGCCCTTGGCGAGCTCGCGGACCACGTCCAGCTCGCGCTCGGTGAGGCGCTCGTGCGGGGCGAGGGGCTCGGCCGGGCAGGGGTCGGCGTGCTCGGGGGCCGCGGTGACGGCCTCCACCAGGTCCGCGGCCACGCGGGCGGAGAACACGGCGTCCCCGGCGTGGACGCGGCGGATGGCGTCCACGACCTCGGCCGGCGGTGCGTCCTTCACGAGGTAGCCTGCGGCGCCGGCGCGCAGGGCGGGCACGAGGTACTGCTCGGAGGAGAAGGTGGTGATCGCCAGGACGCGCACGCCCGGGGCCTCGGCGGAGATGCGCGCGGTGGCCTCGACGCCGTCCATGCGGGGCATCTGCATGTCCATCAGCACGACGTCGGGGGCCAGCGTGCGGGCCGCCTCGAGGGCCTGGACCCCGTCCTCGGCGGAGCCGACCACCTCGAGGTCCTCGGCCTGGGCCACGAAGTGCTCGAGGGCGGTGCGCATCAACGCCTGGTCGTCGGCCACGACTACTCGGATCATGGCGTCCAGCCTAGGCGGCGCACAGGCCGCCGCGCGTCCGCCGAAGGTCGACGTCGGCCCCCGCCTCGGGGCGGACCGGGCCGGCTCCCGCGCCCGGCCGGCCACCGCAGTCCCGGCGCCTCCGTGGGCAGAACCCACAACCCCGTCGCCTCCGTGGGCAGAACCCACAACCCCGTCGCCTCCGTGGGCAGAAGAGAGGGCACTTCTGCCCACGGAACGCTCTGGCCTGCCGCTTCCGCCCACGGAACCGGGCCGCCCCACCCGGGCCCCGCTCCACCCCCCGCGCGTCACCGCGGCAGCAGGAACCAGCCCATCACGGCCATGCCGAGGATCCCGGCGAGCATGGCCGGCAGCAGCACCACGAACAGGTTCCGCCGCGTCACGGTCCAGCCGGGCATCTGCGGCGACTGCGCCCCCGCGGCCATGCCGTGGGCCACCTGGATGCGAGCGGGCCCGGCGACGATGCCCCAGCCGGCCGCCGCGTTGTGCAGGCCGTTGGACCAGGGCGGGGGGACGCCCAGCGCGGCACCCGTGTCCATCTGCAGGGGGCCGATCAGGGCCATGGCCCCGGTGTTCGAGGCCGTGATGAAGCCGGCGAACGCGCCGAGGAACGGCATCGCCACCAGGTAGGACTCCCCCATCCCGCTGAGCGCACCCGCGAGCGCCTGCGAGACCCCGCCGGCGGAGAGGATGAGCCCGAACGCCACGTAGAGCGCGTTGGGGATGGCGGTGCCCACCCACAGCTTCCCGGCCTCGCGGGGGACGCGGCGGCGGGCAGCGTCATCGAGGCGGAGCAGCTGCACGCCCACGCCCACCGCCACGAACGCCCACAGCGCCGGCGTCCCCACCAGGGCCGCCGCCCCCTCGAGTCCGAGGGCGCCCTTCACGGTGGTGCCCAGCACGGTACCGGCCATGAGGGTCAGATACGGCACCACGTCCCGCCCCGGCCCGGGCAGCAGCCGGCCGCCGCGGATCACGAGCAGCCAGGCCACGGTGAGCACGAACGTGGCGACGGCGCCCGCCGGCGCGGTGCCGACCACGAGGTTCGCCCCCAGGATCAGCGCCCACTGGGCGACCCCGGAGAGCACGGCGATGCCGAGCCAGGGCAGCGTGGGGGCCGGGCCGGCGTCGACTCGCATGCCGCGCGCCCCGCGCAGCAGCAGCACCGTGGCCACGCCCGCCACCAGGCAGGCCGGCAGGTTGAACACCGCGGCGGTGACCCCGATCTCCCGGAAGTCCAGGCCGAACAGGCGCGCGCCCATGAGCGTGCCCGGCGCCATGGACCCCCACGGCCCGATGGTGAGCGCGAGGACGGAGATCAGCGCGGACCGGAACGCCGTGTAGCCCAGGCCCACCAGCAGCGGAACGCCCACGATCAGGGAGACGCCGAACCCGGTTACCGTCTCGAGGAACGGGATGACGCCGTGCACCATGAGCAGCGCGGTCGCGATCGTGGGGCCGTTGCCCGCCGACAGCCACGCGGCCAGGCGCTCGTGTCCGCCCGAGTACTCCATGACGCGGGACAGGGTGATGCCGCCGGCGATGATCGCCAGGATCTCGAGCAGCGTGGGCACGCCGGCGCCGATCGCGCCGCCCAGGTCGCCCGGGGCCACGCCGAAGACCGTGAGGGCCAGCAGCACGGCCACGGCCGTCCCGGCGGCCGGGGCCACCCACGCGGGCAGCCGGGTGAGCAGCAGCACGAGGGTGAGCAGGATGGGTGAGAGCGCCAGCAACACCTCCACGGCGCACCCCCTCTCCTCGTGTACTGCGCCCCACTGTAGGCGCGGGGTGGGGCCGACACCCCTCCCCTTACTCTGGGGGTCATGACGCAGCCATCCCACCCCGACGACGTCACCCGCGCCCGCCTGATCCCGCCCGTGCCCGTGGCGGTGGCCCCGATGGCCGGCGGCCCCTCGACCCCGGAGCTGGTCGCCGCCGTCGTCGGCGCAGGCGGCGGCGGGTTCCTCGCCGGCGGCATGCGGACGGCCGCGCAGATGCGCGCGCAGGTGGACGCGCTGCGCGCGCTGCTGGGCGCGGAGGGGCCGGACCGCTGGGGCGTGAACCTGTTCGTGCCGGACGCGGTGAACACGGCCATCCCGGACGCGGCGCGCACGGAGGCGGCACGGTCGGCGCGGACGGCGGCCGTCGCCGCGTACCGGGCGGGCCTGACGGCCGACGGCGCCGCCGGCCTGCCCACCGCCGCGGACGTCGTCCCGGACCCGGACGCCGAACGGGCCGACTTCGACGCCCTGCTCACCGCCGCCGAGGAGCAGGCGTGGCCGCTGGTCTCCTTCACGTTCGGCCTGCCGGCCGCCGACGTGTTCGCCCGGCTGGCCGCCGCGGGTATCCCGGCCGGAGCCACCGTGACGGACGCGACCGAGGCGCGGGCCGCCCTCGACCACGGGGCCGCGTTCCTCGTGGTGCAGGGCCACCGCGCCGGCGGGCACCGGGGCACGTCGGACCCGGCCGCGGAGCCGACCCGCGCCGAGCTGCCGACGGTGCTGGCGGCGGTGCGCGACGTCGTCGGGACGGGGGCCGCGAGCGCCATGCCCGTGGTGGCCGCGGGCGGCGTGGGCACCGCCGAGGACGTGCGCGCCCTGCTCACCGCCGGCGCGGACGCCGTCGCGGCCGGCACCGCGTTCCTCCTCACCCCGGAGGCGGGCACCTCGGCGGCGCACCGGGCCGCCGTCGCGGCGTGTGCGGCCGGGACACGCTTCTCCGCCGACGACGGCCGGGCCCGCACCGCCCTGACCCGCGCCTACACGGGGCGGTGGGCGCGGTCGCTGGCCACCGCGTTCATGGCGGAGCACCCGGACGCCCCCGCCGCGTACCCCGAGGTCAACGTCCTGACGAAGGGGCTGCGCGCCGCCGCCGCGGCCGTCGGCGACCTCGAACGCGTCCACCTGTGGGCCGGCACCGAGGCGCACCGGGTCCGTGAGGCGCCGGCCGCCGACGTCCTCGCCTCCCTCACGCCCTGAGGACCGCCCCGGATCATCCCGCGGGCTGACGCCGGCCCCTCCGCCTGCGGCCTAGGTGTTGTGGGTCATGAGGTTCTTGACATGGGTACCGGGCTGAGATGAGACGAGTGGGCCTCTCCCGCAGGATGGAAGTTCCTACACCACCGACCTGCCAGAAGAGACCCGCTCATGACTCA
>NZ_JAPVLT010000015.1:0-41531 GCF_027158145.1 Micrococcus sp. H39-S4 | reverse complement strand
CGAGCAACGCGGGCAAACCAGATGGCCAGCACCGGGCAGTTCCCGTGGCCATCACTGGGCAGTCCTCATGGCCGTCAGCGGGTCATTCCCTGGCCACCTATGGGCAGCTTTTCATGGCCGCTTACACGCGTACCACCGGATGCGTTCGAGAGCCGTGCAAGGGCTGAGCGATGGAAAACTTCACCACCTGTTGGACACGATGTACTTCGGCCCGTCCAACCGCAGTCGCTTGCTGCAGGCCGTGGATATGCTCACCTACTTCGAGCAGCGGAGGCGCCACATCCAGGAGGATCACCGGGAGGCGGCGCGTCGCATGAAGAACATCGGTGCCTCACTCGATTCGGTACTCGAGCATTCGTACGTATGGCGGCCCTGACCCAAAGACACACGAAGCCCCCGCACTGAGGCGGGGGCTCGGTTGGACGGAAGACGCCTTACGGCGCGTCCCGTGTTGACTATCGTACCCCTCCCACCACTCCAGGGACAGTGCCCGTCCGTCTCCATGACTACCCTGAACCTATGCCCTCCCCCGAGTCGCCCTCGCCCCCATCCCAGCAGGCCCCCGCGCATCCCTCGCAGTTCGGCTTCGAGGTGACGCACCGGCTGGAGACCGGCGGCGCGGACGGCGCCCCGCTCGGGCGTACCGGCGTGATCACCACGCCGCACGGGCGGATCCAGACGCCGGCGTTCATCCCCGTCGCGACGCAGGCCTCGGTGAAGGCGGTGCTGCCCGAGTCCATGGCGGAGCTCGGCGCGCAGGCGCTGCTGGCCAACGCGTATCACCTGTACCTGCAGCCCGGTGACGACCTCCTGGACGAGGCCGGCGGCCTCGGCGCGTTCATGAACTGGCCCGGGCCGACCTTCACGGACTCGGGCGGCTTCCAGGTGATGAGCCTCGGCTCGGGCTTCAAGAAGGTCATCGACATGAAGGGCCCGGGCGCGCCCGAGGGGCAGGGCGCCGACGACGCCGTCGCCCCCGGCAAGGAGCGCCTGGCCAACGTCGACGACGACGGCGTCTGGTTCAAGTCCCACCTCACCGGGGACCGGCACCGGTTCACACCGGAGGTGTCCGTGGGCATCCAGCACAACCTCGGCGCGGACATCATGTTCGCGTTCGACGAGCTGACCACCCTGCACAACTCCCGCGGCTACCAGGAGGAGGCGCTCGAGCGCACCCGCCGCTGGGCCCAGCGCTGCCTCGACGAGCACGCCCGCCTCACCGGGGTCCGTGCTTCGCGGCCGTACCAAGCGCTGTTCGGCGTGATCCAGGGCGCCCAGTACGAGGACCTGCGCCGCAAGGCCTGCCGCGACCTCGCGGCGATGCGGGCCGAGTTCCCGGCCGCGGGGGAGCTCGACGGCGTGACGTCCGGCTTCGACGGCTACGGCGTCGGCGGGGCCCTGGAGAAGGAGAACCTCGGGACCATCGTGGGCTGGTGCGCGCAGGAGCTGCCCGAGGACAAGCCGCGCCACCTGCTCGGCATCTCCGAGCCCGATGACCTGTTCACCGCCGTCGAGAACGGCGCCGACACCTTCGACTGCGTCTCCCCCACCCGTGTGGCCCGCACCGGCGCGTTCTACACCCGCGACGGGCGCTACAACCTGCCCGGGGCGAAGTACCGCCGCGACTTCGGGCCGCTGGACCCCGAGTGCGACTGCTACACGTGCGCCCACTACTCGCGCGCGTACCTGCGGCACCTGTTCAAGGCGAAGGAGATGGTGGCGCACACGCTCCTCTCCATCCACAACGAGCGGTTCACGGTCTCGCTCGTGGACCGGATCCGCGCGGCCATGCAGGACGGGACGTTCGCGGAGCTCAAGGCTGAGACCCTCGGCCGGTACTACGCCCCGAAGGGCTGAGGGGTGCTGGGTGCGCCGGCACACGCCAGCACGCTGCGACGGGCGCGAGCCAGCACGCTGCGACGGCGCGAGCCAGACGTTTCTGCTGTCCAGAGCGGCCCTTCGCGACCGATTCGTCTGGCTCAGCGCCGCTCGGACGCGTGGGGGACGTGAGCCAGACGATTCGGCGGCTCCTGCACAGGGCCGCGGGCGCAGCTCACCCTCCACGGCCCTCGCGGTCGCGGCACCGTGTCCGCCCATGGAAGGAGAGGGTGGCGGCATGGTCGCCCCTCCTCCGCACGACGACGCCCTCGGCCCCGTCTTCCCGGTCGCCGCGGGGCTGCAGGCCGGTCTGACGGCCTCGCAGCTGCGCGGCCCCCGGTTCGACGCCCCGCACCACGGGCTGCGGCACCTCGCCGGGGGTCAGCCCTCACTGGCCGACGTCGTCCGCGCCCTCCAGCGGACGAACCCCGGCACCGCGGCCACCCACGCCACCGCCGCTCGCCTCTGGGGGATGTGGCTGCCGCGGCAGTGGGAGCGCGGCCCCATCCATCTGGGGCGCACGCGGGCCGAGGGCGGGGCGCCGCGCCGCAGCGGCGTCGTCGGGCATGAGCTGCACCCGCAGGACCCCGTGCTGGTGCGTGCCCGGGTGCGGATCACGACGCCGGCCGCCACCTGGGCGGCGCTGGCGCAGCTGGGTCTGCCGTTGGCCGACGTCGTCGCCGCCGGGGACAGCCTGCTGCAACGGGCTGACGGCCCGGCGGGCCGACGTCGTCCCGGCGACCATCCACGGTGCACCGTGCGTGATCTGGAGGCGGAGGTGCTCCGGGTGCGTGGGCGGCGAGGGACGCGGACCCTGCGGGCGGCCCTGCCGCTGCTCAGGGACGGCGCGGATTCGCGGGCCGAGACGCTCCTGCGACTGGCGCTGGCCGACGCGGGTGTGCCGGAGCCGGAGGTGAATCCGCTGCTGATGCTGAGCGACGGGTCCACCGTCCGGCCGGACCTGGTGTGGCGCGAGGCCCACGTCTGCGTGCAGTACGAGGGCGATCATCACCGGACGGACCCGCGGCAGTGGCGCCGTGACATCGAGCGCGACCGCCGGATGCAGGCCGAGGGGTGGATCGTGCTGCGCGTGACCGCCAGCGTCTTCACTCGGCGCGGTCTCGACGCCCTGCTGCGCGACCTCGCCGCCCACCTGCGGCTCCCTCTGCCTGCGTGAGCCAGACGAATCGGCCGCCGAGCCAGACGAATCGGCGGCAGGGGGGCGTGCGCACCAGCAGAAATCTCTGGCTCACGCCGCCGCCCCCGCTCGCGTCATCTCACACGAACGCGCCGACCCCCGTGATCTCGCGGCCGATGATCAGCCCCTGCACGGTCTCGGTGCCCTCGTAGGTGTGGATCGCCTCGATGTCCGCGAAGTGGCGGGCCACCTCGTTCTGGATGAGGATGCCGTTGCCACCGAGCAGGTCGCGCGCGTTCGCGGCGATGGACCGCGCGGCGCGCGTCGCCGAGTACTTGGCCATGGACGCCATCGGCCCGGTGAGCCGTCCCTCGTCCTCGAGCCGGGTCGCACGCAGCACGAGCAGCTGCACCTGGGTGAGCTGGGAGAGCATCTCGGCCAGGCGGGTCTGCACGCTCTGGGCGGCGGCCAGCGGTCGGCCGAACTGGACGCGCTGCCCCGCGTAGTGCACCGCCGCCTCGTAGCAGCCCACGGCCTTCCCGAGGGCGGACCACGCGACCCCCACGCGCGTGGCGAAGAGGACGCGGGAGGTGTCCTTGAAGGAGCGGGCCTCGGGCAGGACGTCGGCGTCGGGCACGAACACGCCGTCGAGGGTGATGTGGGCCTGGTCGATGGCCCGCAGCGCGACCTTGCCCTTGATGACCTCGGCCGTGTAGCCCTCGGACTCCTGGCGCACGATGAACCCGCGGACCTTCTCGTCCTCGGCGCTGCGCGCCCACACCACGGTCACCCCGCCGGCGGCCCCGTTGCCGATCCACTTCTTGTGCCCGTGCAGCCGCCAGCCGCCGTCGACGCGCTCGGCGCGGGTCTCCAGCGAGACCGAGTCGGAGCCGTGGGTCGGCTCCGTGAGCGCGAAGGCGCCGTAGAGCTCGCCGCGCGCCATGGCCGGCAGGTGCTCGGCGCGCTGCTCCTCGCTGCCGCACAGCTGGATCGAGCGCATGGCCAGACCGCCCTGCACGCCCGTCATCGTGGCGATCGAGCCGTCCAGGCGCGAGAGCTCCATCATGGCCAGGCCCGCGGCCACGCGGGAGATCTCGGGCAGCCCGTCCACGGGGACGCCGTCGCGCAGCAGGTCGGCCTGGCCCAGGCGGGCCACGAGGTCGAGCGGGTACTCGTGACGGTCCCACGCCTCCCGGATCCGGGGCAGCACGTCCGGCTCGAGCGCGAAGGCGCGGGCCCGACGCCACACGTCCTTCTCGGCGTCGGAGACGTCCGCGAGCGCGAGGTAGAAGTCGGTGTCCAGCGGCGTGGCGACGTCGTACTCGGGCTCGACGGTGGGCAGGGTCTCGGTCATGGTGGCCTCCCGGGCGGGGTCGGAGAGATGGGTGTGTCCGTCATCACCCTACACCGACTGACACGCCATCTCACAGAATCAGACGCAGTCTCACCTCCTCTCCGCGCCCGTGGCACCATGGCCCGCATGACGACGCCCGCCGAGGACACCCTCACCGCCCTGATCCACCTGCTGGACCGCGAGGGCTACGACGCCGTCACGGCCGACCAGCTCGCCCGCCAGGCCGGCATGAGCCGGGCCAGCTTCTTCCGCCACCTCGGCGGGAAGGAGGAGGTGGTCTTCGCCGACCACGCGGCGCTGCTCGCCCGCCTGGACGACTTCCTGCGCGGCACCTCCCTCGGCGTGCGGGAGGCCCTGGAGGAGGCGGTCCTCCAGGTCTTCCGGCATCACACCGCCGATCCGGACCGGGCCCGGGCGCGCTCCCGCCTGCTGCGCGGCTCCCAGTCGCTGCGCACGCGCGAGCTGCTCACCTCGCACCGCTACACGGAGCTGTTCTCCGGCTGGCTCGCCACGGCCCTGCCGGACACGCCCGCGCGCGGCGGGGTCGCCGTCGGGCTGGCGGCGGCCGTGGTGGCCGTCCACAACCGCGCCCTGCGGGCGTGGCTCCACGCCCCGGCCGACGACGCCGAGGCCGGCCTGCGCGCGGACCTCGCGGAGGTCATCGCGCGGCTCACGGCCGAGCCGGCCGAGGCCGAACGAACGCTCGCCGCCGTGCGCCGACTCCTGGGCTGACGCCCCGCCCTCAGCGGCCGGCGACCTGCGCGTTCTCCGCCCCGAACGCGGGCGGGTAGCGGAACTCGCCGGCCGGCACCTCGGCCCCGTCCTGGAGCGTGAGGACCTGCAGCGCCTCGGGCTGCCGGGCGAAGGCCGCGTGCACGCCGTGCTCGGAGGCCCGGTGGAAGCCGAACTTCGCGTAGTACTCGGGCCAGCCGTAGACCACCACGACCTCCTCGCCGTCGGCCTGCGCCTTCTGCAGCAGGGCGTTGACGAGCGCGGTGCCGGCGCCCTCGCCCTGATGCTCGGGCAGGACGCCGTGAGGGGCGAGGGCGAGCACTTCGGCGTCGTCGATGTGGGCCCGGACCAGGGTGCCGTAGCCCATCGGGTCCGACTGCAGGTCCGTGCCGGGGATCGCGGCCGTCATGGCCACGAGGGAGTACTGGGGCAGCCAGCCCTCCGCGCCGCCGGCGAGCTCCTCGACGAGGTCGGCCTCGGCCGTGGACGCGAAGGCGAGTTCGGCGATCTGGCGGACGGCGCGGCGGTCCGCCGGATCGTCGTGATCGGCCTCGCGGGTGGACCAGCGGTGACCGAGATCCTGGCCGGCGGGGACGTGGGCGGCGCGGTAGCCGGGGGTCTGGATGCTGTTCTGCTCGGCGCTCATGCGCTCACCGTAGCCAGGGTGTGACCCCGGATACAGGGACGGCGCCCTGCGTCACGCTCGTGACGCGGGCGCCGTCGCCTCCTCCGGCCGGGGGCGGGCTCAGTCGATCTGCAGCTCGCCCATCGGGCCGAAGCCCTCCGCACCGACCTGCTCGGAGATGATCTGGGGCGTGCTCGCCAGCAGCGGGCGCATCGCGTCCAGGCCCTCCTGGAAGTGCGGGGACGCGACGTGGGCCTGCGCACCCTCGTCCGTGAACCCCTCGAGCAGGAAGTACTCGTTCGGGCCGCCTTCCACCGGGCGGTACCACTCGAAGAACAGGTTGCCGGGCTCGGAGCGCACGTCCGCGGTGTACTTCGCGACGGCGTCCATCCACTCGTCGGCACGCTCGGGCTGGACGGTGAACTTCAGGTTGATGAGGATCATGCCGTCCATTCTGGTCCACCCGGCACGGCCGCGGCACGGCCTCGCGTCCGCCGCGCGCGGAACCGCCGGGCCAGCAGCCACAGGCCCACGACGACGGCGACCACCAGCACGGCGACCAGCACC
Organism: Micrococcus sp. H39-S4; assembly: GCF_027158145.1. Lineage (NCBI taxonomy): Bacteria > Bacillati > Actinomycetota > Actinomycetes > Micrococcales > Micrococcaceae > Micrococcus > Micrococcus sp. H39-S4. The sequence goes on along the minus strand of NZ_JAPVLT010000015.1, from coordinate 35,237 downwards.
GGCAGGAACAGCGCGGCCGCGACGAGGCCGGCCGCCGAGACGTCCTCGGCCGCCGAGAGCACGGGCGCGGCGGCCCCCACCGTGACCGTGTCGGCTCCCACGACCGTCTGGACGACGTCGTTGACCGCGTCCACCCCGGGGATCTTGTCCGCGACGAGCTCGAGCGCGAGCAGGGCGCCGAGGATCCAGAGGGAGGCGTCGGCGGAGAGCCACGTCCACCCCGCGGGCAGGTCGACGAGCCCCGTGAACCGGTCCAGCAGACCCAGGGCGAGCAGGGGGATGTAGGCGTTGAGCCCGGCCGAGGTGGCCAGGCCCGTGCCGGTGAGGAACTCGAGCACGTCCGTCCCCGTCCTTCGCGGGTCGCTCGGGGCGCCCGGGCGGACGCTCCGGGTCCGAGGACCCTCGTTCCCCGGTGAACACCGCCGGCCGTCGGGCGCTTCCCGTCCGGGGTCGGTCCTACCATGGGCGCATGCCCCAGACCGCTCACTCCCCCCAGCACTCCGCCTCCGCCCCCGCGCTCGCCCTGACCATCGCCGGGTCCGAGGCCACCGGCGGCGCCGGCGCCCAGGCCGACCTCAAGACGTTCCAGGAACTCGGCGTCTTCGGCATCGTGGCGCTGACCTGCATCGTCTCCTTCGACCCGGAGGACGACTGGAACCACCGCTTCTTCCCCGTGCCCACCGAGATCCTCCAGCAGCAGCTCGACGCCATCCAGGGCGACTACCCGGAGCGGCTGCGCACCGTGAAGCTGGGCATGCAGGGCTCCCCGGAGGTCATCCGCACCTCGGCCGCGGCCCTGCGCCGCGCCGAGTGGGACCACGTGGTCCTGGACCCCGTGCTCATCTGCAAGGGCCAGGAGCCGGGCCACGCCCTGGACACGGACCAGGCGCTCAAGGCCGAGCTGCTGCCGCTGGCCACCTTCACCACCCCGAACCACTTCGAGACGGAGCAGCTCTCCGGCATGACCGTGCGCTCGGTCGAGGACCTGACGGCGGCCGCTCGGCGCATCCACGAGATCTCCGGCGCGGCCGTCCTGGCCAAGGGCGGGATGCACCTGCCCGGCCCGGACGCCGTGGACGTGTTCGTGGACGGGGACACCGTGGAGGTGCTCTCCGCCCCGAAGATCGGCCAGTCCGGCGTCTCTGGTGCGGGCTGCTCGCTCGCCGCCGCCGTCACCGCCGAGTTGGCCAAGGGTGCCACCACGCTCGAGGCCGCGCGCCGCGCCAAGGAGTTCGTGCGAGCCGGCATCGCGCAGGCGGTGGAGGGCCGCACGCCGTTCGCCGCCCTGTGGCAGGGCGGCCTGCGCTCCGCTTGAGCGCGCACGTGGGCCGCTGACTCGTCCTGAGCCGGGCGGTGCGCCACACTGGGGGCATGAAGCTCCCCTCCCCCGCCCCTTCCGCCCCCGGCGAGGTCCACCACTCGGCGTCGTCCGTTCCCGTCGACGGCGTCGAGGCCGTCTTCCCCGCGCTGCGCCAGCGCGCCCTCGCCCCGGGCGGCCGGCTCTACGGGCTGGCGGCGGCGGCCGCGGTCGGCGGGCTCACCCTGCTGGATCCGCACGCCCGCCGAGGGCGCGAGCGTCGGGCCCTCGCAGAGCTCGAGGCCGCCGTCAGCGGCACGGTCCTCGCGGCCGAGACCGCCAACGCCCTCCACACCGCCGCGATCGCCGACGGCGAGGTGGCCCCCTCCCCCGCCGCGCGTGCCCTGCGCGGGCTCGGCGGGCTGGCCGTCGGCGGCGCGGTCGCGGCGGTCACGCTGCGTGCCACCGGCCTGAACGACCGGATCGACGGTGCCCTGGTGCGCGGGCTCCAGCGGGTCGGCGTCCCCGCCCCGCGCGTCGCGCTGGCCGCAGCGGCCTCCCTGGCGATGCTGCTGGCCAACGAGGACGCCCGCCGGACCCGCCGCGACGCCGTCGAACTCGCCGTCACCGGACCCGCCGGCCTGGACGAGGACCCGGTCGACGAGGTCGAGCCGGAGGCCACCGCCGAGCTGCCGGTCGAGGTGCGCGTGCTGCTCGAGACCCTGCTCGACCCGGCGCTGGCCGAGGGCCGGGACCTGCCCGGGGCTGAGGCGCTGCGCTCCCAGCTGCCGCACGCGCGCACCGTCGCATCGGTGGCCGAGGCCATCCGTGAAGCCGGCGAGGTCCCGGACTGGGTGCCGCTCGTCGTCCAGACCGACGACGACGTCCGGCGCGCGGTGCCGAACGACTGCGTCTGGCCCGTCCGCGGCCGCTTCGCCTCCGGATCCGCCGGAGGACACGAGCTCGAGCTGCGCCTGCAGGTGATCGACGGGGAGATCGGCGCCCTGACGGTGACCCTGCCCGCGGACGCCGAGGCGGACAGCGACGCCTGGGACGCGTTCCAGGAGATCGAGTCCTTCCCCGGCGTCGAGGACCTGGCCTTCCACGTGGACGGCGACCGGCGCGCCTGACCGGGAACTCTCCCGGGGCCCGTCCAGCCCGGCCCACTACAGTGGGGACCCGCCCGACGTCGTCGATCCCCCTCCCGGAGAGTTCCCGCCATGACCACCCCCGCCCCGGTCGCGTCCGCCGCCCGTGCCCGTCGCCGCGCGGCCCGTTCCGGCCCCCGCCCGCAGCTGCGCATGGGACTGAACGGGTTCCTCGTGGCCTGGCTGCTGCCCAACCTCGTGATGGCCGCCGTGGTGGCGATCCTGGCCGTGGTCCCGGGCCTGCAGGCCTTCGGCAGCCTGACACCGCTGCTGACGGTGGTCGGGGTCGCCGGGCTGGTGGTGGGGCTGCCGCTGTGCCTGCTCGTGAACTGGGCGTTCCGGCACGTGCTCAACCAGTGGGTCCACGTGCTGGCATACGCGCTGATCGGCATGCTCTACGGCCTGGTGGTGCTCACGCAGGGCGCTGCGGGCATCCTGCCGATGCTCATCCCGGTGATCGGCTTCCCGGCCGCCGTGCTCATGGCCCTGGGCCGGACGGCGGCCCGTCCCCTCGTCCGCACGGTCACCCCGGAGCCGTCGCCCGCCGAGCCGGCCTGAGCACGCCCGACAACGAAAAGGACGATGGCCGGATGGCCATCGTCCTTCTCGGAACCGCGTCCGGGGCCCGCATCCCCTCAGGCATGTATCCCGGCTCGTGATTCGCACTGTGCACCGTCTCAATGGGGCATGACCCACTCTAGGAGGGACGACGGCGCCCCCGACAGTGGCGGATGGTGCAGACTTTCGGGCGATGATGTGAGGCAGCTCACATGGACGTGGTCCATGACGGTGCCGGCGCCGGCCTCAGTCAGACGGACCGGGGGAGCACCGCGCGCACCCGCCACCCCCAGCCCCCCGGCCCGGCCTCGATCGCGCCGCCGAAGGTGGCCACGCGATCCCGCATGGAGTTCAGGCCCACACCGGAGGAGTTCCACTGCGGCGGGCCGGACCGCTCGGCGACGGTGTTCTCCACCGCGAGCACCACGTCCGACCCCGCGTCGCGGAGTTCGATGCGCACGCGCGCGCCCTCGCCGGCGTGCTTGGCGACGTTCGTGGTGGCCTCCTGGAGCACCCGGTGCAGGGTGGACCGCACGGAGATCGGCATCGCGTTCTGGTCGCAGCGGACGTCCGTCTCCACCGTCATTCCGAGACTGCGCAGCTCCTCGGCCAGGCGGGCCACGGACAGGACCGGATCCGCGGACGTCGCGCCGTCCGCGCCCCCCGCGGCGCCCGGCTCACCGCTCGGGTCCACGATCCCGTCCTCCTGGAGGACGGAGAGCATGCGCCGCAGGTCCCGCAGCGCGTCCTTCGCGGAGTCCCCCACCACGTCCAGCACGCTCTGAGCCGCCTCCGGGGGGCCGAGGTAGCGTGCCGTCCGGGCCTGCATCGAGATGATCGTGAGGTTGTGCGCGACCACGTCGTGCAGGTCGCGGGCCAGGGAGCGACGCTCGGCCTCGGCAGCCAGCCGGGCCCGTTCCTCCGCCTCGAACACCCGGCGGCGATCCCGCTCCCGCCGGGTCAGGCTCTCGCGGATGAAGAGCCCGCCGCCGAGGCCCATGGACATGAGCAGCAGGATGAACCACGTCGCGTTCGCCTGACCCACCGCGAACGGCTGGGCGACGCCCCAGGTCAGCGCCAGGACGGCGGCCGTGACGACGAACCCCCAGGAACGGGCGGTCGCCGCGACGGCCCCGAGGACCACGGGCGCGACGACGGCGAAGAGCACCTCGGAACCGCCGACGACGGTCGCGACGGCCCCGGGCAGGAGCAGGGCGAAGCCCACCGTGCTGCGCCACCACTGGGCGAGGAAGGCGCTGGTCGCCGACGCGATGGCGATCCCGTCCAGGACCGGGATGGCGCCGTGGCCCGGGCCGAACAGACCGATGTCGGACGCGGTCGAGGCGAGCAGGAACGCCGACCCGAAGGCGAGGTAGACGCGGCTCAGCGGCGCCGCGGCCCAGAACGCGCGCCACCGCAGGCTGCGCGCCTGGCGCCACGACGAGGAGCGGCGCGCCCGGGAGGGCGCGCCGCTCCGGACGGAGGGGATCGATGGGCTCGAATCAGGCATCAGGGGCGGACCGACCCGGGGTCAGTCGCACCAGATGCCGAAGTGGCGACAGGTCCACTCCGCAGTGCCCTTGGAGAGGCCCAGGGGCGTGACGACGTCGTCCTCGGCCGGGGCGGCCGAGGCGGCGGCGGCCGGAGCCCCGAAGAGGGCGGAGGCGAGGAGGAGAGCGGAAGCGAGGAGAGCGCGAGTCTTCATACCCCCAGTATGTATGACACCCGTCACAACTGGTGCACGCCGCGCACAGGCCGCGCTGCGGCATGGCGCAGATGACGGCCAGCGGCCACCCCCGCCTTGCCCCGGCACCCTCCGGGTGGCATGCGCCACAGCACCGGTTACGCTGACGTGCGTGTCCGAAGAGCTGCGCATCCTCATCGCCGACGACCAGCCGCTCATGAGCGGCGCGCTCCGCGTGCTCGTCGCCTCCGCCCCCGGCATGACCTGCGTGGGCGTGGTCGCCAACGGCGCCGAGGCCGTGGAGGCGTGCGCCGCCGTCGAGCCGGACGTGGTCCTGATGGACATGCAGATGCCCCTGATGGACGGGGTGGAGGCCACGCGCCGGATCAAGGAGGCCCACCCCGAGATCCGGGTCCTGGCGATCACCACGTTCACGTCCGAGGACTACCTCGTGCCGGCCCTGCGCGCCGGAGCGGGCGGCTACCTCCTCAAGGACGCGGAGCCGCCGGCCATCCTGGGCGCCATCCAGGCCGTCCATCGCGGCGAGTCCGTGCTCTCCCCCGCCGTGGCGACCAAGCTGCTCGCCTCGATCGAGCGGGACCGGCCGACGGTGGGCCCCACCTCGGTGCAGCCCGGCAGCCCCGACGGCTCCGACCTCACCGAGCGGGAGCTGGGCGTGCTGCGGCTGCTGGCCAGGGGTCAGTCGAACCCGGAGATCGCCGCGAACCTCTTCGTCTCCGAGTCCACGGTCAAGGCCAACCTCACGCGGATCATGGCCAAGCTGGAGGTCCGCGACCGCGTCCAGCTGATCATCCGGGCGGCCCAGCTCGGGCTCGTCACCCTCGCCCTGGACTGAGCGCGGCGGGGTCAGCCGCGGGCCGCGATCTCGTTGCGCCGCGTGTTGAGGTCCTTCAGGACTTGCATCCCGTGCTCCACCACCGGGTCCGCCTCGGCCAGGAGCGACTCCTTGGCCGGCCCGTAGGCGAGGTCGGCGAACGTGCCGTTCTCCGGGTCGAGGGCCCGGATCTCCTGCTGCACCAGGCGCACCTGGTCCAGGCCGGCCGCGTACTCCACCGCTCGCTCGTCGATCTTCGTCAGGGACGCCTCCGCGTCCTCCGGGATCTGCTCCAGGGCAAACTGGGCCTCGTAGAGCCGGTTCTGGTACGTGCAGGGCTCCTCGATGTCGTAGAGCCCCACGCCGCGACCCACGGCCTCCTGATTGGCCTGGGCGATCTCCTCCGCCAGGCGCTTGCCGACGGCGACCTCCGTGGGGGCGGCCATGCCGGCCTCCGCCATGGCCACGTTGACGGTGCCGCCGCCGATCGAGATGACCGCGCTCTCCATCCCCTCGGGCGCGCCCTCGTCCGAGGTGGTCATGCTCGCGGTCGCCCCCTGCGGGAGCCGATCACGCAGCCAGGCGTAGGACTCCTCCCCCATGCAGAGGTTGGGGCCGACCTTGAGGCCCTCGGGGTTGCGGCCCGCGCTCGTGACGCCGGCGAGGACCACGGTCCGCTCGGTGCCGCCTTGGTTCACCACCACGGTGTTGCCGTCCAGCACGGTGACGATGTCCACGCGGGCGGCGTCGGCGGCCACGCCGCGGAGGACGGTGACGATGCCCAGCAGGAGCAGGACGGCGGCGACGGCGAGGAAGACCAGCAGCCCCTTCAGGGGGACCCGGGCACGGGCGGCGACGTGAGTCATGCGGACTTCCTGCAGGTGGACGGCGGGACGGGGGGCCGCGACGACGGCCCGGAGCCCGAGTCTAGCGAAGGGCCCCGGGACCGCCGAGCGGCGGGCCGAGGGACGGCTGCGTCGGGCTCAGCGCTCCCGGCGGTAGAACGGCGTGGCCACCACGGTGAACGGCTCGCCGCGGCCGCGCAGGTCCACCTGCAGGGACGTGCCCTCGGCGGCCACGTCGCGGCGGACACGGGCCAGGGCGATGGGGTGTCCGAGGGTCGGGCTGGGGGCGCCCGAGGTCACCTCGCCCACCCGCTCGCCGGACTCGTCCAGCACGGCGTAACCGTGCCGGGCGGCACGCCGACCCGCGCCCTGCAGCCCCACGAGGACCTCCTCGACGTCGTCCCTGCCGACCAGCGCGGATCGTCCGACGAAGTCGGCCTCCTTGCTCGCGGGCACCGCGAAGCCGACGCCAGAGGCGTGCGGCTGGTGCCCGGTGTCCAGCTCGTTGCCGTAGAGCGGCATGCCCGCCTCGAGGCGCAGCGAGTCCCGCGAGGCGAGCCCGCACAGCGTCAGCTCCACGCCCGCCTCGTCCGCGGCCGAGAGCATCGTGTTCCACACGGCGGAGCCGCGGTCGCCGGCCTCGGCGGTGGAGGCGGCGGGCAGGAACAGCTCGAAGCCGTCCTCACCGGTGTAGCCGGTGCGGGCGACGACGGCGATGACGTCACCGGCGTCCGTGGGCACGGTCAGGGTCAGGTGGCCGTAGTACTTCAGCTCGGCCAGCTGCGCCGCGGCCTCCGGCATGGCCCGGGCGAGGATCCTCTCGGCCTGCGGGCCCTGCACGGCCACGAGGGCGGTGGTCGAGGACTCGTCCTCGACGACGGCGTCCCAGCCCGACGCCCGCTGGTTCAGGGCGGTGTGGACCGCGGCGATGTTGCCAGCGTTGGGCACCACCAGGTAGTCGGGCTCGGAGCCGGCCTCGCCGTCGTCCATCCGGTAGACGATCGTGTCGTCCAGGATGGTGCCGGCGTCCGTCAGGCACAGGGCGTACTTGGCGCGGCCGGGCTTCAACGTGGAGAGCACGCTCGAGAGGGCGTGGTCCAGCATGGCCCCGGCCTCCGGGCCGGTGACCCGGATCTCGCCCATGTGGGAGAGGTCGAACAGGCCTGCGGAGGTGCGGACGGCCTTGTGCTCGGCCAGCTCGGAGCCGTACTTCAGGGGCATGTTCCAGCCGCCGAAGTCCGTGAACGTGGCGCCCGCGGCCTCGTGGACCGGGTGCAGCGGGGAGTTGCGCGTCGAATCGCTCATGGGGGTGATCCTCTCAGTCCTCGTCGGCGGTGTCGGCCACGGCGCCCTCGAACGCCTCGGGCGGCGGGCACGAGCACACGAGGTTGCGATCGCCGTAGGCGCCGTCGATGCGGCCCACCGGCGGCAGGTACTTGTCCAGACGCAGGCTCGGCACCGGCGTGCCCGCCTGGGCGCGCGAGTAGGGGCGATCCCACTCGTCGGCCATCAGGACGTTGAGGGTGTGCGGGGCGCGACGCAGGACGGAGTCCGCCACGGTCTCCGGGGTGACGGCGGTGATCTCGGCGTGGATGGCCTCCATCGCCTCGATGAACCGCTCGATCTCCTCGAGGTCCTCGGACTCGGTGGGCTCCACCATGAGCGTGCCGGCCACGGGGAACGCCAGGGTGGGGGCGTGGAACCCGTAGTCGATGAGGCGCTTGCACACGTCCTCGGCGGTCACGCCCGTGCGGGCCGTGAGCTCGCGCAGGTCGAGGATGCACTCGTGCGCCACGAGGCCGTCGTTGCCCGTGTACAGCGTCGGGTAGAGGGGCGCGAGGCGGCGGGAGATGTAGTTGGCGCCCAGCAGCGCGTGCGCGGTGGCGGAGCGCAGGCCCTCGGCGCCCATCAGGTGGATGTAGGCCCAGGAGATGGGCAGCACGCCGGCCGAGCCGTGCGGGGCCGCGGTCATCAGGGCCTCGCGGGAGGGCAGGTACGGCACGAGGTGCTCGCCCACCGCCACGGGGCCCACGCCCGGGCCCCCGCCGCCGTGCGGGATGCAGAACGTCTTGTGCAGGTTCAGGTGGGAGACGTCTCCGCCGAACTCGCCCGGCTGGGCCAGGCCCACGAGCGCGTTGAGGTTGGCGCCGTCGATGTACACCTGGCCGCCCGCGGCGTGCACCGTGGCGCAGACCTCCTTGACGTCGGCGTCGTACACGCCGTGCGTGGAGGGGTAGGTGATCATGATGGCCGCGATGCGGCCCTCGTTCGCCGCGATCTTGGCGTCCAGGTCGGCGGCGTCGATCGTGCCGTCGTCGGCGGTGGCGACGACGACGACCTTCAGCCCCGCCAGCACGGCCGAGGCCGCGTTGGTGCCGTGGGCGGAGGCCGGGATCAGGCAGATGTCCCGCTCACCCTCACCGCGGGCCAGGTGGTACTGGCGGATGGCCCACAGGCCCGCGAACTCGCCCTGCGAGCCGGCGTTCGGGGCCACCGAGACGCCCGCGTAGCCGGTGATCTCGGCGAGCTTGGCCTCCAGATCCGCGATCAGGAACCGCCAGCCCTCGGTCTGGTGGTCGGGCGCGAACGGGTGGATGGAGCAGAACTCGGGCCAGGAGATGGCCTCCATCTCCGCGGTGGCATTGAGCTTCATGGTGCACGAGCCCAGCGGGATCATGGTGCGGTCCAGCGCCAGGTCGTAGCCGGAGAGGCGGCGCAGGTAGCGCAGCATCTTCGTCTCCGAGTGGTGGGTGTTGAACACCGGGTGCATCATGAACGCGGAGGAGCGGCGCAGCGACTCCGGCACGGCCGGGGTGGCCACGGCGCCCTCGTGCGCAGAGGCCGGCAGGGAGCCCGCGTCCAGGCCGAACGCCGTCAGGACGGCCACGAGGTCGGCGTCGACGGTGGTCTCATCGGCTGCGATCCGCAGGGTGTCCGCGTCCACCAGGCGCAGGTTCACGCCGTTCTCCTCGGCGGCCTGCAGGACCTGCTCGGCCCGGCCGGGCACGCGGACGGTGATCGTGTCGAAGAAGTGCTCCTCGGCGACCTCGACGCCACCGGCCCGCAGCGCCTCCGCCAGGCGGACGGCCTGGGCGTGGGCGTGGCGGGCGATGCGGGCGATGCCCTGGGGGCCGTGGTAGACGGCGTACATCGAGGCGACGATCGCGAGCAGCGCCTGGGCGGTGCAGATGTTGGAGGTGGCCTTCTCGCGCCGGATGTGCTGTTCGCGCGTCTGGAGGGCGAGGCGGTAGGCGGGCTTGCCGGCGTCGTCGTGGGAGACGCCCACGAGGCGGCCCGGCATGCTGCGCTGCAGGCCCTCCTTCACGGCCATGTAGGCGGCGTGGGGGCCGCCGAAGAACAGGGGCACGCCGAAGCGCTGCGTGGAGCCGACGGCGATGTCCGCGCCCTGTTCCCCGGGCGGGGTGATCAGGGCGAGGGAGAGGATGTCCGCCGCGACGGTCACGAGGGCGCCGGCCTCCTTGGCCTGCGCGATGACGGCGGCGTGGTCGTGGATGCGGCCGGAGTCGCCGGGCTGCTGCAGCACGACGCCGCACAGGCCCTTCTCCTCGACCTCGGCGCGGACGTCCTCCGGGATGCCTGCGGAGAGGTCGGCCACGCGCACGTCGATGCCCACGGCCTCGGCACGCAGGCGCACCACGGAGAGGGTCTGCGGGAAGAGGTCCGCGTCGAGGAGGGTGACGCCGTCGGTCCTGCGACGGTTGGCGCGGTGCATGAGGAGCACGGCCTCGGCGGCGGCGGAGGCCTCGTCCAGCAGAGAGGCGTTGGCGATGTCCAGGCCGGTGAGGTCCTGGACCATCGTCTGGTAGTTCAGGAGGGCTTCGAGGCGGCCCTGGGAGATCTCCGGCTGGTACGGCGTGTAGGCCGTGTACCAGGCCGGGTTCTCCAGCACCTTGCGGAGGATGACGCCCGGGGTGACGGTGTCCGAGAAGCCCTGCCCGATCATCTGGGTCTTCATGACGTTGCGGCCGGCGATCTCGCGCAGCTGCTCCAGGACCGCGGACTCGGTCAGCGGGGCGGGCAGCTCGAGGGGCTTCGGCTGGCGGATGCCGGCGGGGACGGCGGTGTCCACGAGGGCCTCGAGCGAGTCGTAGCCCAGGGTCTGCAGCATGTGCTCGACGTCCGCGGGGCGCGGGCCGATGTGGCGGGCCACGAAGGGGGCCGAGGCGGTGTCCTTGGGCTCGACGCGCTCGTGGGGCAGCGCGGTCGTGCTCTCGGTGGTCTGGGGGCTGGTCACGGGGTACCTCCGGGGGGATCCTGCCGTGGTCACGGCGTGGCTCTGCTCCTCCCCGCTCTGTCATGGACCTGAGAGTTTCCGACGCCCGGGTGGGCGGCTTGCACCGTCGGTGGTCTCGGTCCGGACGCGGGCGCGGCGGAGTGAGACGCTTTCCAGAGCGCCTGACCCCACGCGGTACGGATGCCTGAGAGATTCCCGGGGAGGGTTTGCTCCTTCGGCGGCCTGCTCACGCGGCCGGCCGGGGCAGGACGCGCGCCGACGCTCTCCCGCGCGGGGCATGCGGCGTGCCGCCAGTATCCCACACGTGTACGCCGCGTCACAGGGCCGCCGGGAGGGGCCGGACGGGGCGTGTCGAAGGCTTTCGTTGATGAAACGGCGGCGTGTCGAAGCGCTTTCGTTCAGGAAACGGGTGACGGGAGGAATGGCTCAGTCGCATGCCGTCGGCTCACGACAGTCGGTAAGGGACGTCATTCGGCGGCGCGCCTCATCGCCGGGCCTCAATCCCACAGCCCGGCAAGCCCGCCCAGCTGGTAAACCGCGAGCCCGATGACGACAAGACAGACAAGCCCTCCCAGGGCGTTGGCCAGTGGGCCGTTCCGATGCGAACCCATCAGCCGACGACTGTTCATCACGACCATCAGGAATACGGCCACGATGGGCAAGAGAAGCCCGTTCGCCGCCTGTGCGATGACGATGACCTCCGTGGGATTCGTGCCCGTCAGGGCAATGACGGCGCCGATCGCAAGGACTGCGCCCCACACGATGCGAGCAGGGACGCTGCGCAGATCGGTGTCCTGGCCCAGTGTACCGGCAATCGCGTACGCCGCGCCGAGCGGGCCGGCTACGGCGGACGTGAACCCGGCCGCGAACATGCCCGCCGCGAAGACCCAGCCAGCCGCGTCCCCGAGGAGGGGCTCCAGGGCGGACGCGAGGTCCCGACCGGTCTCGGCCTGCATGCCCTTGACGTACATCCCGCCGAACGCCGTCGCCATCACGGCCAGAGTGATTACACCTCCGACGGAGATCGACACCGCCGTGTCCGTCCTCGCCGCTCGGAGAGATTCCCGCGAATCCAGACCCGGCCCCCATTTCTCCTGCACCAAACTCGCGTGCAGGAAGAGGTTGTAAGGGACCACGGTGGTCCCGATCAGTGCGACCGCCAGCAACGCCGTGCCTGGTGGTAGCCGGGGAATGAACATGCCCATCAAGAGGTCGCCGATCGGAGGCTGAACTAGGACAGCTGTGACGATGAACAGCAGCCCCAATAACCCGACCATGACGGTCAGCACCCGCTCGATCAGTTTGTAGCTGCCCGTCCAGAGCAGAACGCCGATCGTGAGGACGATCCCGATGACGACCACGGGCTGGCTGAGTCCGGTCACACTAGTCAAGGCGAGGGCGGTGCCGACTGTGTCACCGCCGGCGTAGGACGCCCCTCCGATGCCGATCGCCGCGACGACGAGGATCGCCATGACAAGTCGTGCCGGCACCGAGGAGAACACCTCGCGCAGAGCGTGTCCCAGACTCATGCGGGTCGCGAGGCCCAGCCGTCCCGACATCTCCTGCAAGACGATGGTGGCCAAAATTGAGAAGACGACAGCCCAGGCCAGGACGAATCCCTGCTCGGCACCGGTAACGATGGAGGTTGTGATGGTCCCCGGCCCGATGAAGGACGCGGCGATGATTAGCCCCGGACCGAAACGACTAGGCCTCTCGTCTTGGGGCAACACCTCATTGGAGAACCGGCCATCCCTCGCCTGCGTTGCCATCGCGTCTCCTCCATCTCCGGGCCGCATGGGTCAAGATGAAGCGTATACCAGGTGTGATACACATCATAGTGGACCTGGACTATTTCATCCCATATGAGCCCTCACGTGTTGCCCCTCACAGTCTGAGACGGGCATCCTACGATGGAGCCAGGGCTACGGCCCCTTGCCCGACCCACAGAGCTCGCCGAAAGGAACGCCATGTACACCCGCAGCCGGAACGACGTCGAGAAGGTCGAGTGGGGCGGAGGCACCTCCGAACGCCTCATCACCGCGAAGGACGAGATGGGTTTCGCCGTCGCCCACACGATCGTGCGCGCCGGATCGTCCTCGAAGCTCCAGTACCGCAACCACCAGGAGGCCTGTTACTGCATCGCGGGCAACGGCTCCGTGGTGGAGCCGGACGGCACCGTCCACGAGATCACGCCGGGTGTCATCTACGTCCTGCCGGACCACGAGCCGCACGACCTGCGCGGCGGCACCGAGGACATGCACCTGATCTCGGTGTTCAACCCCGCCATCACCGGCGACGAGAAGCACACCCTGTCGGAGGACGGCTACTCCAGCTACTGAGCCCGGGCACGGTGACGGGAGGCGTCGACGACGGCGCCTCCCGCGTCGGCGCCGACGGCGGCGTCCGGTCGTAGGGTGGCGGGGTGCTCAACCTGTGCGCCCCCGAGCGCACCGTGCGCCGCAACACCCACCTGGCGCTGGTGCTGACCGCGATCGCGGGGATCCTCAACTCCGTGGGCTTCGTCGCCGTGGCCACGTACACGTCCCACATGACGGGGATCGTGGCGTCCATGGCGGACGCGGCGGTCCTCCACGCCCCGGGTCTGGTCGGCACGGGCCTGCTCGCGCTGGCCATGTTCATCCTGGGCGCGGTCGTCTGCGCGCTGGTGTTCAACTGGGGCCGGGTCAACGGCCTCCGGTCGCGGTACGCCAACATCCTCCTGCTCGAGGGCGTCGGCATGCTGGTGTTCGGCCTGCTCGCCGAGCACGTCCGCGATGCGCACCGGCCGCTGGTCGTGGTGGCCGTGCTGTGCTTCACCATGGGCCTGCAGAACGCCTTGATCACCCGCATCGGGGCGTGGCCGATCCGCACGACGCACGTGACGGGCATGGTCACGGACATCGGCGTCGAGCTCGGCAAGATCCTGTACCGCAACGGCCCCGGGGCCGCGGCCCCCGTCGTCGGGGAACCGCGGCGCGTGGGACTGCTGGCGCTGCTCGTGGCCCTGTTCTTCCTGGGCGGGGTGGCGGGCGCGGCCGGCTACCTCTGGCTGGGCTTCGAGGTGGTCATCCCGGTGGCCGGCGTGCTGCTGCTCATCGCCCACCGCCCGCTGATCCAGGACCTGCAGGACGCGTGGCTCACACGAAGGCCGAGACGCCCGTGAGGGCACGCCCCACGATCAGGGTGTTCATGCCGTAGGAGCCCTCGTAGGAGTAGATGGCCTCCACGTCCCCCATGATCTTGGCGATCTCGTGCTCCGTGAGCAGGCCGTTGCCGCCAAGGGCGTCGCGGGCGAGCGCCGCCGAGGACCGGGCCAGCCGGGTCGAGGTGGCCTTGGCCATCGCCGCGTGCATCATCTCCATCCGCCCCTCCTGCCGCAGGGTGTCCACCTGGAGCATCATCCCGGCGGAGGCGGCCAGGTTGCCGGCGACCTCGGCGATCTGGGCCTGGATGAGCTGGAACGCGGCCAGTGGGCGGCCGAACTGCTCCCGCCGCAGCGCGTAGGAGCGCAGCACGTCCAGCACGCCCATCTGCGCGCCGACGCCCTGCCAGCCGACCCACATGCGCGAGTCGCGCAGCAGGGCGCGGGTGGCGGCGAAGGTGGTGGCGCCGGGCAGGATCGCGTCCGTGGGCAGGCGCACGTCCAGGGTGATGTCCGCGTTCTGCATGATCCGCAGGCCCATCTTCCCGCTGATTTTGGTGGCCTCGTAGCCGGGGGTTTCGGTGGGCACCACGAAGCCCTTGATCTCGCCGTCGGCGGTGTCGCGCGCCCAGACGAGCGCTACGTCGGCGATCGTGCCGGCCCCGATCCAGCGCTTGGCGCCGCGGATGACCCACTCGTCGCCGTCGCGGGTGGCGGTGGTGGCGAGGCCTCCGGCGATGTCCGAGCCGTGGTCCGGCTCGGTGAGGCAGAACGCGCCCAGGGCGTCGAAGGATTCGAGGCGCCCCTGCCACGTGGCCTTCTGACGCTCTGAGCCCAGGCCGGCGATCATGCCGAGGTTGAGCTCGTTGTGGATGCCCACGAGGGCGGACAGGGACAGGTCCACACGGGCGATCTCCGCGTGCACGAGCTGCTGGAACAGCGAGGACGAGCCGTCCAGGACGAGGCGCCCCAGACCCAGCTCGGCCAGGCCCGGCAGCAGGTCGAACGCGAACTCCTCGGCGTCCCAGTAGCGGGTCAGGTGTGGCCGCACGCGGGTCTGCAGGTGGTCCTCGATCGCGTCGAGCCGGGCACGCTCGACCGGTTCGAGGCGGTCCCGCAGGCGCAGCAGGTCCACGTGGGGCAGGCCGGGGGGGACGGCGGGCGCGCCGGTGGCGGGGAGGGGGCGGTCGGCGAGGGCGGTCATGGCTCTCCTTCGGGGGCGGTCCGACGACGGCGGGCGGTTTCGCCGCGAATCCGACTGTAGGACTTCCAACTATCCAGGTCTGCCAGTAGTGTTCCAGATCACAGGCCCCCGGCCAAGGATCCGTTCAGCAGCCATCCCGAGGAGGGACCCATGACCGTCCAGGACCCCACCGCCGTCGCCGCCCCGTCACCGACGGAGGTGTTCCGCGCGGCCCGCGACCTGCTGGTCGAGTGCCAGACCGACTATGAGCGCGCCCGCGCCGAGTTCGAGTGGCCCCGCTTCGAGCACTTCAACTTCGGCTTCGACTGGTTCGACCGCCTGGCCCAGGACCCGGCCCGCGCGGACGTGCCGGCGCTGATCATCGCCGAGGACGACGGGCGCAGCACCGAACGCACCTTCGCCGAGCTCTCCGCGGCCTCCAGCCGGGTGGCGAACTGGCTCTCCGCGCAGGGCCTGCGCCGCGGCGACCGCCTCATCCTGATGCTGAACAACCAGGTGGAGCTGTGGGAGTTCATGCTCGCCTGCATCAAGCTGCGGGTGGTCATGGTGCCCACCACCACGCAGATGACCTCCGGGGACCTCGAGGACCGCGTGACGCGCGCCGGCGCCGCGTGGGCCGTGGCCGGCGCCGAGGACCTGGCCAAGTTCGCCGGCGTCGGCGAGGACCTGCACCTGGTGCACGTGCCGGGCGTCTTCGCGGAGGGCCCGGCGCGCCGCGCCCCCGAGGTCGCCGGCCACACCGTGCTCTCCTACGACGACGCCGACGACGCCGCCACCGAGCTGACCCCGGCCGAGCCGACCCCCGCCGACGAGACGCTGCTCTTCTACTTCACCTCGGGCACCACCTCGAAGCCGAAGCTCGTGGAGCACACCCACACCTCGTACCCGGTCGGCCACCTCACGACGCTCTACTGGATCGGTCTGGAGCCGGGCGACGTGCACCTCAACGTGGCCTCCCCGGGCTGGGCCAAGCACGCGTGGTCCAACTTCTTCGCCCCGTGGATCGCGGAGGCCACGATCTTCGTGCACAACGCCCGCAAGTTCGACCCCGCGGCCCTGATGGCCAACATGGAGCGCTACGGCGTCACGAGCTTCTGCGCCCCGCCCACCGTGTGGCGCATGCTCATCAAGGCGGACCTGGCGCAGCTGACGACCCCGCCGACCAAGACCATCTCCGCGGGCGAGCCGCTCAACGCCGAGGTGATCGACCAGGTGCACAAGGCGTGGGGCACCACGATCCGCGACGGCTTCGGGATGACCGAGACCACCCTGCAGATCGCCAACACCCCGGGCCAGAAGGTCGTCATCGGCTCCATGGGCCGCCCGCTGCCCGGCATGGACGTCACCCTGCTCGACCCGCTCACGGGCCAGGAGGCCGAGGAGGGCGAGATCTGCCTGCGCCTGGACCCGCGTCCGGTGGGCCTGCTGAAGTCCTACTACGGCAACCAGGAGAAGACGGACGAGGTGTTCCGCGACGGCGTGTTCCACACCGGTGACATCGCCCGCCGCGACGAGAACGGCGTGCTGACCTATGTGGGCCGCGCGGACGACGTCTTCAAGTCCTCGGACTACAAGGTGTCCCCGTTCGAGCTGGAGTCGGTGCTGGTCAAGCACCCGGCCGTGATGGAGGGCGCGATCGTCCCCACCCCGGACGAGCTGCGACTGGCCGTGCCGAAGGCCTTCGTCACCCTCGCCCCGGGCCATGAGCCCACCGCGGAGACCGCCCGGGCGATCCTGCAGTTCACGCTCACCCAGCTGCCCCCGTACAAGCGCATCCGCCGCATCGAGTTCCTCGAGCTGCCGAAGACCATCTCGGGCAAGATCCGCCGCGTGGAGCTGCGCAAGGCCGAGGTCGAGCGCGCCCAGACGGGCGCCGCCCCGGACGGCTGCGGCACCGAGTTCCGGGAGGAGGACCTGGACCTGCAGCGCTGACCGGCCGTTCCCCGCCACCGCCCCGTCCGTGTCCGGCGGTGGCGGGGGACCCCCGGTGCGCCGCTAGTCTGGAGCGCCATGAAGAAGCCACCCCTCGCCCAGGACCCCATCCGGGAGGCCGCCCGGAACTGGGAGCGTCACGGATGGGGTGACGTCGCCCGCCCGATGGCCGCCATCACCTCGATCATGCGAGCCCAGCAGATCCTGCTGGGTCGGACGCAGGCCGCGCTCAAGCCCTACGGGCTCACCTTCGCGCGGTACGAGCTCCTGGCGCTGCTGAACTTCTCGCGCGAGAAGCGGATGCGGATGTCCAAGGCGTCCGCGCTCCTGCAGGTCCACCCCACCTCGGTGACCAATGCGGTGGACCGGCTCGAGGCCGCCGGGCTGGTGGAGCGCACACCCCACGAGTCGGACCGCCGCGCGCTCGTGCTCGCCCTCACGGACGAGGGCCGGCGCGTCGCCGTCGCCGCCACGGAGACGCTCAACGCCGAGGTCTTCGGCCGTTCCGGCTTCGATCCGGCGGACGTGGACACCCTCATCGACGTCCTCGGCCGGTTCCGCGCCGAGGCCGGCGACTTCCAGGTCGACGGCCTCGACGCCTGAGCGCCCCGACGGCGGAGCACACCTCCTCCTGACGCTCTCCGCGGCCGCGCGGCTCAGCGGGGCTCGAGGCGCACGGCGCCGTCGAGCCGGATGACCTCGCCGTTCAGGAACGGATTGGACACGATCTGCTCGACGAGCAGCGCGTAGTCCTCGGGTCGGCCGAGGCGGGCCGGATGCGGGGTCTTGGTGGACAGCGCCTCGCGGGCGGCCTCGGGCAGGCCGGCCATCATGGGCGTCTCCATCAGACCGGGGGCGATCGTGACCACGCGGATCTGCGAGGAGGCGAGCTCGCGGGCCGCGGGCAGGGTCAGCGAGACCACGGCGCCCTTGGAGGCGGAGTACGCGATCTGGCCGATCTGTCCGTCGTAGGCCGCCACGGAGGCGGTGTTCACGATGACGCCGCGGTCCTCGCCGAGCGGCTCCTGCGCCTTCATCGCGGCGGCGGCCTGGGCCATCATCGACACGGTGCCGACCGCGTTGATCGCCAGGACCCGGCTCAGCACCTCGGCGGACAGCGGCCCGTCGCGACCCACGAGCTTGCCCGGCGTCGCCACGCCGGCGCAGTTGACCAGCACCCGCAGCGGCCCGGCCTCCAGCGCGGCGGCCACGGCCTCCCGGGCGGTGTCCTCGGCGGTGACGTCGCCCGTCACGAAGCGCGCACGGGGACCGAGGGCGGCCACAGCGTCCGCGCGGACGGTCTCGCCCTCGCGGTCCGGCAGGTCCACCACCACGACGGCGGCGCCCGCGTCCGCCAGGCGGCGGGCGGTGGCATGGCCGAGGCCCGAGGCCCCGCCGGTGACGATCGCGCTCTGGTTCGACAGGTCCATGGGCGGACCCTCCCTTCCTCCTCGGGATACCCCCCGAGTTCGATAGTTGCATGTCCTACGTTCTCATCTTAGATTAGCGGATGAGTAACCCAGATCACACGCACGGCCGGGCCCGCCCCGCCCGCCGTGGGCGGCGCCGCCCGGCGTCCGCCTTCCGCCTGGACCCGCGAGGAGCCCCCATGTCCGAGAAGACCGCGCCCACCGAGACCGCCCCCGTGATCCCCCACTTCGTGCACGGCGAGCGGCGCGAGGGCGCCTCCGGCCGGCACGGCGACGTCTACCACCCGGCCACGGGCGGCGTGGCGGGGCGCGTGCCGCTGGCCTCCGCCGAGGAGATCGACGCCGCCCTGGCCTCCGCCGAGGAGGGCTTCGCCGCGTGGTCGAGGCTGAACCCGCAGCGCCGCGGCCGCATCCTGCTGCGCTGGGTCGACCTGATCAACGAGAACATGGACGAGCTGGCCACCGTGCTCGCCCAGGAGCACGGCAAGACCTTCCCGGACGCCAAGGGCGACATCCAGCGCGGCATCGAGGTCGTGGAGTTCGCCGCGGGCGCCCCGCACCTGCTCAAGGGTGAGTTCACCGCCGACGCGGGCACCGGCATCGACGTGCACTCCATCCGCCAGCCGCTCGGCGTGGCCGTGGGCATTACGCCCTTCAACTTCCCGGCGATGATCCCGCTGTGGAAGGCCGGCATCGCCCTGGCGGCGGGCAACGCCTTCGTCCTCAAGCCCTCCGAGCGCGACCCCTCCGTGCCGGTGCGCCTGGCCGAGCTGGCCCTCGAGGCCGGCATGCCCGCCGGCGCCCTCAACGTGGTGCACGGCGACAAGACCGCCGTGGACGCGCTCGTCGAGGACCCGCGCGTCAAGGCCGTCGGCTTCGTCGGCTCCACCCCGATCGCGCAGTCCATCTACGCCCACGCCGGCCGCATGGGCAAGCGCGCGCAGTGCTTCGGCGGGGCCAAGAACCACGCCGTGGTCATGCCGGACGCGGACCTCGAGATGACCGCCGACGCCCTGGTCGGCGCCGCCTTCGGCTCCGCCGGCGAGCGCTGCATGGCGATCTCCGTGGCCGTCCCGGTCGGCGAGGAGACCGCCGACCGCCTGATCGCCCTGCTCCGCGAGCGCATCAAGGACCTCAAGGTCGGCCCGTCGCTCGACGTGTCCTCGGACTTCGGCCCCGTCGTCTCGAAGGACGCGAAGGAGCGCATCGAGGGCTGCATCGCGGCCGGTGTCGAGGCGGGCGCCGACCTGGTCGAGGACGGCCGGGGCGTCGTCGTCGAGGGCCACGAGGACGGGTTCTACGTGGGCGCCACCCTGTTCGACCGTGTCACCCCGGAGATGAGCATCTACCGCGAGGAGATCTTCGGCCCGGTGCTCTCCGTGGTCCGCGCGAAGGACTACGAGGAGGCGCTGACGCTCGTGAACGAGCACGAGTTCGGCAACGGCGTGGCCATCTTCACCCGCGACGGCGACGCCGCCCGCGACTTCTCCACCCGCGTGGACACCGGCATGGTCGGCGTGAACGTGCCGATCCCCGTGCCGATCGCCTACTACACCTTCGGCGGCTGGAAGGCCTCCGGCTTCGGCGACCTGAACCAGCACGGCACGGACGGGCTGAAGTTCTACACCAAGACGAAGACCGTCACCACGCGCTGGCCCTCCGGCGTGCGCGAGGGCGCCAGCTTCGTGATGCCGGCCGGCTCGTGACCGCCCCGCAGCCCGTCCCGACCAGGAGGACCCCATGACCACCGTTCTGTTCCTCGGCCTCGGCCACATGGGCGGCCCCATGGCCGCCAACCTCGCCGCCGCGGGTCACCGCGTGCTCGGCTTCGACCTCGTCCCCGAGGCCCTCGAGAAGGCCCGTGCGGCCGGCGTCGAGACCGTCACGGACACGGCCGCGGCGGCCGCGGAGGCCGACGTCGTGCTGACCATGCTCCCCCACGGACGCCTGGTGCTGGACGTCTACCGAGGGGAGGACGGCGACGGCGGCCTGCTCGCCGCCGCCCGCCCCGGCACCGTGTTCCTGGACTGCTCGACCATCGACGTCGCCGAGGCCCGCGAGGCGGCCGCGGCGGCGGAGGCGGCGGGCATGCGGGCGGCCGACGCGCCGGTCTCGGGCGGCCAGGTGGGCGCCGAGGCCGGCACCCTCGCCTTCATGGTGGGCGCCTCGGACGAGGTGTACGCCGAGGTGCTGCCGCTGCTCGAGGTCATGGGCGCGCGGATCGTGCACTGCGGGGCCGCCGGCCTGGGCCAGGCCGCGAAGATCTGCAACAACATGGTGCTGGGCATCAGCCAGATCGCGGTGGCCGAGGCCTTCGTCCTGGGCGAGCGCCTGGGCCTGCAGCACCAGGCCCTGTACGACGTGATGAGCGAGGCCTCCGGGCAGTGCTGGTCCCTCACCACCAACTGCCCCGTGCCCGGCCCCGTCCCCGGCTCCCCCGCGAACCGGGACTTCCAGCCCGGCTTCGCCGGCGCCCTGATGGCCAAGGACCTCGGGCTCGCGCTCGCGGCCCTGGACGAGCAGGGCGTGGCGGCCGACCTGGGGCGCCTCGCGCAGGCCAAATACGCCGAGTACGCCGCCGGAGAAGGCGCCGCCCGCGACTTTTCCGGCATCATCGAGGACATCCGAGCATCACACACGGACAGGAGCGAGGCATGAGCGAGCAGACCACCCCGGACGGCGCCGAGTCGCCGATCATCGTGGAGCGGCAGGGCCGGGTCGGCCACATCCGCCTGAACCGGCCGAAGGCCCTGAATGCGCTGAACGAGGCGACGATGCGTGCCGTCGTCGCGGCGGTGCAGGAGCTGGACACCGACCCGGAGATCGGGGCGATCCTGCTCTCCGGCTCCCCCAAGGCGTTCGCCGCCGGCGCGGACATCAAGGAGATGGCTACCAAGGAGTTCTCCGAGATGTACGCGGCCGACTGGTTCGCCGGCTGGGACGGGCTCACCCGTGCCCGCACCCCCATCGTGGCGTGCGTGACCGGCTACGCCCTCGGCGGCGGCTGCGAGCTGGCCATGATGGCCGATGTGCTCGTGGCCGGCGAGGGCGCGAAGTTCGGCCAGCCCGAGATCAACCTCGGCGTCATCCCCGGCATGGGCGGCTCCCAGCGCCTGACCCGCGCCGTGGGCAAGGCGAAGGCCATGGACATGATCCTCACCGGCCGCATGATCGGGGCCGAGGAGGCCGAGCGCATCGGGCTCGTCTCCCGCGTGGTGGCCGACGAGAAGGCCCTCGAGGAGGCGCTGGAGGTGGCCGCGACCATCGCGTCCAAGTCCAAGCCGGCCTCCTGGATGGCCAAGGAGGCCGTCAACGCCGCGTTCGAGACCACGCTCGCCCAGGGCATCGCCTTCGAGCGCCGCGTGTTCCACGCCGCGTTCGCCACGGCGGACCAGAAGGAGGGCATGGACGCGTTCACGGCCAAGCGCGAGGCGGGGTGGCAGCACCGATGAGCGACGCGCAGACCACCGCGACGACGGCCCCCGCGGCCGCACGGGACGGCGCGGCGGGTGAGGTGCTCCTCGAGGTCCGCGACGGCCTCGGCCGCATCACGCTGAACCGTCCGCGCGCCCTGAACGCGCTGACGCAGGACATGGTCCGGGCGATCGACGCGGCCCTGACCGACTGGGCCGCGGACCCCGCCGTGCGCGGCGTGCTGATCCGCGGCGCCGGGGAGAAGGGGCTGTGCGCGGGCGGCGACGTCGTCTCCCTGCGCGCCTCCCTCCTGGCGGGGCGGTTCGCGGAGGCCGAGGAGTTCTTCCGCGACGAGTACGCGATGAACGAGCGCATCGCCGCCTACCCCAAGCCGTACGTGGCCTTCATGGACGGCGTCGTCCTGGGCGGCGGCATGGGCGTGTCCGCGCACGGCTCGCACCGCGTGGCCACCGAGCGGACGCGCGCCGGCATGCCCGAGACGGCGATCGGGTTCACCCCCGACGTCGGCGGCTCCTTCCACCTCGCCCGCGCACCCTTCCAGGCGGGCCGGCACCTGGCCGCGACCTCGGCGCACGCCTCCGGTTCCGACGCGGTGGCCCTGGGCCTGGCGGACGTCTTCGTGGAGTCCGCCCGGTTGGACGAGCTCGAGCAGGCCCTCGCCGCGGCGTTCGGCGCCCTCGGCCCGGCCGCGGACGCGGGCGCGCGCGACGAGGCCGCCTTCGCCGCCGCCGACGAGGCGCTGGCCCGGTTCGCGGTGGCCGAGGACGCACGGCCCGCCTCCGCGCTGGTGGCCGGCCGGGAGTGGATCGAGGACGCCTACGACCGGGAGACGGCCGCCGAGGTCCTCGCCGCCCTGGACGAGCGCGCCGCCGCTGGCGGGGAGCACGCCGAGGCCGCGGGGCAGGCCGCCGAGGCCATCCGCACCAAGTCCCCAACCGCCGTCGCCGTGGCCCACGAGGCCCAGCGCCGGCTGGCCGCGCGCGGGGCGGACCTGACCGTGGCCGACGCGCTGCGCCAGGAGTTCACGATCGCCACCCACCTGATGCGCGAGCCGGACATGGCCGAGGGCATCCGCGCGCTGCTCGTGGACAAGGACAAGGATCCGACGTGGAGCCCGGCCCGGCTCGAGGACGTCTCGGCCGAGGACGTGGCCGGGCACTTCGAGCCCGTGCCCGGGGTGGACCCGCTGCAGCTCGGCTGAGCCCGCCCCGACGGACGGCGCCCCGTGGTCACGAGTGGTGACCGCGGGGCGCCGTGCTGTGTGGGGCGACCGGGCGGGGCCCCCGACGTCAGCCGATCAGGCCGCGGCCCACGATCATGCGCATGATCTCGTTGGAGCCCTCGAGGATCCGGTGCACGCGCAGGTCCCGGACGAGCTTCTCCACGCCGTACTCGTGCAGGTAGCCGTAGCCGCCGTGCAGCTGCAGGGCGGTGTCGGCGGCCTCGTAGCCGTGTTCGGTGGCCACGAGCTTGGCCATGGCGCACAGGCGCACGGTGTCCGGGTCGTTGCGGTCCAGGGCGTCCGCGGCGCGCATGAGCATCGTGTGGGCGGTCTCCAGCTTCACGGACATGTCCGCGAGCTCGAACACGAGGGCCTGCTTGGTGGTGAGCGGCTCGCCGAACGCGCTGCGCTCCTTGAGGTAGCGGGTGGCCTTGTCCAGGGCGGCCAGGCCGCCGCCGATCGAGCAAGCGCCGATGTTCAGGCGGCCGCCGTTGAGGCCCTTCATGGCGATGCGGAAGCCGTCGCCCTCCTCGCCGAGGCGGTCGGCCACGGGCACGCGGACGTCCTCAAAGATCACCTGGCGCGTGGGCTGGGTGTGCCAGCCCATCTTCTTCTCGTTGGGGCCGAAGGACAGGCCGGGGGTGTCCTTGTGGACCACGACGGCGGAGATCCCCCGGGCGCCCGTGTCCGCGGTGCGGCACATCACCACGTAGCAGTCGGACGCGCCGGCGCCGGAGATGAACTGCTTGACGCCGCTGAGGACGTAGTGGTCGCCGTCGCGGACGGCGCGGGTCTTCAGCGCGGCCGCGTCCGAGCCGGCGCCGGGCTCGGTGAGGCAGTAGCTGGCCAGGTGCTCCATGCCCACGAGGTCGGGGATCCAGCGGGCGCGCTGCTCGTCGCTGCCGAAGGAGTCGATCATCCAGGCGACCATGTTGTGGATGGAGATGTAGGCGGCGAAGGCCGGGTCCGCCTTGGCGAGCTCCTCGAAGATCAGGATCGCGTCCGTGCGCTCCAGGCCGGTGCCGCCGTGCTCCTCCCCCACGTAGATGCCGCCCAGGCCGAGCTCGCCGGCCTCGGCGAGGACGTCCACCGGGAAGTGCTTCTCGGCGTCCCAGTCGAGGGCGTGCGGGGCGACGCGCTGCTCGGTGAAGTCGCGGACGGCGTCGACCAGGGCCTTCTGGTCGTCGGTGATGGGGAACATGGGTTCGTCCTCCTGGGACTCGGGCCGGCCGGGCGGGCGGTCCACGACGGGGTGGTGCGGGGGTGACACCGCGGGCGGCGACAGGGTGTGACTGTCGTCACCATGATAATAGGACATCCAATGATCAGCCGTGTCGCCGCCGGGCCGTGGGCTAGCGTGCTCCCCGTGCAGACCACCACCAGCCCCACCGCGGACTCGCCCACCGGCCCCCGCTCCCACCCCTCCGGCCGCACGGAACAGCTGTTCGGCATCCGCCGCCACGCGCTGATGACCGAGCGGGACGGCGCCCTCAACCCGGCCGCGTTCGAGGTCGGCCCGTGGTGCCTCGACCTGGACGGCCGGCCCACCGGCGCGGCGGCCACCGTGATCATGGACAACGCCACCGCGGTGGCCGTGCACCACGCGGCCCGAGACATCGAGACCGTGGTCACCACCGAGCTGCAGGTCAACGTGCTCGGCCCGCTGCCCGCCTTCGACGCGGCGGTCGCGGCCGGGGACGAGGACGGCCCGCTGCTGGAGTGCTGGACCCGCCCGCTGGCCTGGGATGCTGCCGGCGGCGTGGCCCGCGCGTGGCTCGAGGACGCGGACGGGCGTCGCGTGGTCGAGGCGACCGGCTGGTTCCAGTCGGTGCCGGCCGGAGCGCCGGAGCGGATGGCCGAGTTCGTCTGGGCCGGACGGCTGCCCCGCGGGGCCGAGACCCGCGTGCCCATGCCGGGGCTGCTGGCCGCCCGCCCCGAGTCGTTGCCGACGGCTGATCCGGACGTGCGCCCCGCCGTCGACGCCGCGGCGACCGCGGGCGCCCGCTTCGCCCCGAAGCCGGAGCTGGCCAACCCGTCGGGCGCGGTCCACGGCGGGGCCATGACGCTGCGGGCGGTCACCGCCGCGCAGGCGGCCATGCCGGACCGCGAGCGCTACGACGTCCAGGCTGTGCGCGTGGTGTTCGTGCGCCCGGGGCATGGCGAGATGGTCGCCCTCACACGGGTGCGACACGCCGGCCGGTCCCTGCGCCTCGTGGAGGTGGACCTCGTGCCGGCCGGCGCCGACGGCGTCCCCGTGGCCGACAAGCCGATGGTCCAGGTGCAGGTCACCTTCCGCGCCGCCCGGAGCTGACGCCCCGCACGCCCGAGCACCCGAGCGCTTTCGAACGTGAGAAAGGGCCTATCCCACGTTCGAAAGCGCTCATTCCCCCGAGATCACGTTCGAAAGTCCCGGTGGGAGGAGGAGGGGCCGTCGTCGTGCGGCCGGCTCAGCGGCCCACGGTGCCGAACCGGGAGGCCACGGGGGCCGTGAAGGCGGGCTTCAGGAAGAACCACGCGGCGGCGGTGACCGCCACGCTCACGAGGAACACCACGAGGCCCCACGCGTCGGTGGCCCCGCCGCGCGAGGTGTACATGTGGTTCAGGTTCGTCAGCAGGCCCGTGAAGGCCACGAGGAACACATGCACCACGATGAACGCCACGAAGAAGACCATCACCGGGAAGTGCACCTTGCGGGCCACCTCCATGGGGAACGCCTTGTTCAGTCCCTTGGCCTCCGTGGGGAACCACGAGGACATGCGCCAGCCCGTGAGGGCGGCGAGCGGGGCGGCCACGAACACCACCAGCGCGTAGGAGAGCATCTGCAGCGCGTTGTAATGCACCCAGCCGTTCTCCGTGGGCCAGTCCAGGGACAGGTACTGGATGCCGGCGGACAGGGCGTGCTGGAACACGTGCGGGTCCGTGGGCACGATCCGCGCCCAGTGGCCGGTGACGATCAGCAGCACCACGAAGATCACGCCGTTGAGCAGCCACAGCGCGTCGAGGGCCTGGTGCGTCCAGATGGTGAGCGAGAACTTCTTCGGGGTGTTGCCCCGCGCGGAGAACAGGCCGTCCTTCGTCGGAGTGAAGTTGGCCGGCGGCCGCGTCTCGTGACGGATCTGCAGGCCCGTCCGGATGATCAGCACCATCAGGAACATGTTCAGGAAGTGCTGCCAGCCCATCCACCAGGGCATCCCCTCGGGGGTGCCCTCGGGCAGGACCGGGTGCCCGTCGTAGGTCGCGATGAAGTCCGCCACCGGGTCGAGGCTCCGCAGCCAGCGTCCGGCCAGCACTGCGAGCAGCGCCAGCACGACGACGCCGGCCACCGCCGGCAGCGCCTTGCGCAGGCGGGACGGGGCGGCGGATTCGGCGGCGTCCGTCTCCGCGGCCCGAGCGGGCGTGCCGGTGGCGGCCCCGGGGGCGGCCCGGGGCGGCTGCGCGGTGGAGGCCGGCGGGGCCGAACGGGTGTCCGGCGCGGTGGGAGCCGGCTCCGCAGCCGGCGCCGCGGCCACGGGGGCGGCGACGGCCGGTTCCGCATCGGCCGGCTCCGCGGCGGCGGGCTCGGCGGTGGCCGGCTCGGCGACGACCTCCTGCGCCACCATCTCCGGCGCGGTGGGGCCGCCCACGGCGGCGAGCTCGGTGAACCACTCCCCCTCCCGGGCGAACGGCACGTACCCGGCCATGCGTCGCCGCTTCGCGAGCGGCACGAGGTCGGACTCCACGGGAGCGCCCACCCCGGCCGCGGCCGGCGCACCGGTCGCGGAGGCGACGACGGCCGCCACGTCCGGCACGACGGGCTCGGTCTCCGCGGGTGCGGGGGCCCGCGTCGGGGACGCCGAGGCGGCGATCGGCTCGGGCGCGACGGACCGCGCCGGGGCGGCGGCCGGGATCGATCCCGCGGCCGGGGCGGGGGCGCCGCCGAGCCACTCGGCCTCGCGGGCGAACGGGACGTACCCGGCCATGCGGCGTCGCGCGGACAGGGGCGTGAGGCCCGACGTCGGCGCGGTCGGCGCCACCGGGACGGCGGCCGCGGCCGAGGCGGGGGCCGCCGTCGTGGTGTCCTGCGCCGGGGCGGGGGCGGGCTCGGTCTCGGCCGGGGCGCCCTTCAGGGGGACGTAGCCGGCCATTCGCTGCTTGGGCATGCTTCTCCTCGTCCGAGGGGCGCGGTCCGCAGCGGACCGCGCCCGCACCGGTTCAGCCGCGGCGGGTGCGCAGCTGCTCGATGACCTGCGGGACCACCTGGAAGATGTCCCCGACCACGCCGAAGTCGGCGTGCTCGAAGATCTCGGCGTCCTCGTTCTTGTCGATCGCCACGATGGTCTTGGCGGTCTTCATGCCGGCCAGGTGCTGGATGGCGCCGGAGATGCCGAGGGCGATGTACAGGTTCGGGGACACGATCACGCCGGTCTGGCCCACCTGGCGCTCGGCCGCGGTGTAGCCGGAGTCGACGGCGGCACGCGAGGCGCCCACGGCGGCGCCGAGCTCGTCGGCGAGCTGCTCGACGATCGCGAAGCCCTCCTCGGAGCCCACGCCGCGACCGCCGGCGACGACGGTCTTCGCGCCGCGCAGGGGCGGACGGGCGGAGTTCTGCGTGCGGGCGTTCACCTCGAGCACCCGGGCGCCGGCGGTCACCGGGCCGAGCTCGGCGGCGGCCAGCTCCACGACCTCGGGCGCCTCGACGGCCGGGGCCCGGTCCGCGACGGCGCCGGGGCGCACGGTGATGATCCGGGGGCCGCCCTCGCCGGTGGACTCGCTGAGGTAGTCGCCGCCGAACACGGAGTGGCGGGCGATGACCTCGTCGTCGGCCCAGCGCAGCCCCACGGCATCCGCGCAGACGGGGCCGCGGGCGCGGACGGACAGGCGGCCGGCCACCGCGCGGGACTCGGGGCTGCCGGAGAGCAGCACGGCCACGGGCGCGGTGCGGGCGGTCGCGGCGGCGAGGGCCTGCACGGCGGCGTCGCCCAGGGTGGTGGCGGCGTCGTCGGCCACGAGGACGTGGACGCGCGTGGCGCCGTACTCCCCCAGACGGGCGACGGCGGCGTCCCTGCCCTCCGCGCCGGTCACGAGGACGGCCTCGGGCACGCCCACGGTGGCGGCGGCGCCGAGGAGCTCGGCCACGATCGGGCGGAGCGCTCCGTCCGCGCCGATCTCGGCGTGCACCAGCACGGTCTGGCCGCTGTTCGCGGCGTCGGTCTGCGTCGTCATCTCGGTCTCCTCCACGTTCGCGCTCACACGAGCCCCCGACCCGCGAGGAACTCCACCAGCCGCTCGGCGGCGGTGCCGTCGTCGGTGACCTTCTCGCCCGCGGCACGCTCGGGACGCGTGTCCGCCGAGACCATCACGGAGCGGTAGGCGGCCTCGGCCGGGCCCGCGGCGATGCCGAGGTCGGCCAGGGACAGCACGGTGAGCGGCTTCTTCTTGGCCGCCATGATGTTCTTGAAGTTCGGGAACCGCGGCTCCGCGGTCTTCTCCGTCAGGCCCGCCACGGCGGGCAGGGCGACGGCGGCGCGCACGTCCGCGTCCGAGGTCGCCACGGTGCCGGTCAGCTCGCCGTCGGCCAGCTCGGGGGCCTCGGCGTGCGGCAGGTAGGGCCGCTCCAGGAGCTCGGCGACCATGGCGGGCACCACGCCGGTGCCTCCGTCCGTGGACAGCGTGCCGGCGAGCACGAGGTCGGCGCCCTCCTTCTCGACGGCCGCGGCGATCACGCGAGCCGTCTGCACGGCGTCCGAGCCGACGAGTGCGTCGTCGGTGATCTGCACGGCGGAGTCCGCGCCCATGGCCAGCATCTTGCGCAGGGTCTTCGAGGAGTCCTCGGGGCCCACCGTCAGGGCCACGACCTCGATGTCCGCGCCGGCGTCCCGCCAGCCCAGGGCGACCTCCATGACGCGCTCGCTGATCTCGTCCGGCACGGGCTCGGCCGCGCCGTCGCGCACCACCCAGCCGGTCTCCAGGCTCAGCTCACGCTCCTGCCACGTGTCCGGCACCTGCTTGGCCAGCACCAGGATCTTCACGGCCTCTCCTCCTTGGGTCGCGGTCTCGCCCCGGGGCCTCCGCCCCGAGCGCGGCGACTTACGCTACAGACTACGGGTCCGCGCACATCCGGGCCGCATGACCCCCGCGCGGGAGCGGCCGGGGCCGCCGTCGTCGGCCCGCGCGTCCGGACCATGATCGCCCGAACCGAGGAGGCACCGTGAGCCCCGCCGCCCCGCCCGCCGAGCCGTCGGCCGCCGAGGACCGGCCCCGGGTCCCGGCGGTGCCCGCCTCCTCCCTCGTGCTGGTCAGACCCGGGGCCGGCGGCGAGATCTCGGTGTTCACCGTCCGCCGCGCCGGGACCATGGCCTTCAGCGCCCACGCCACGGCCTTCCCCGGCGGCCGCGTGGACCCCGCGGACGACCTGCCGGACCGGCTGTGGGAGGGCACGGATCTGGCCGAGTGGGGCCGGCGCCTGGGGCTGCCGCACGAGCCCGTGGACGCCCACGGCACCCTCACGGAGCTCGACCCCGCCGAGGGCGCCGGTCGCGTGCTGGCCGCCGCCGTCCGCGAGACGTTCGAGGAGACCGGAGTGCTCCTGGCCCGGGACGCCGTCACCGGCACTCCCGTGGACCCGGCCCGGGTGGCCGCGTTCCCCGACGAGCTGCGCGACGCCGTCGAGCGCCACGAGGTGGACTTCGGGGAGCTGCTCGACCGCGAGGGGCTGCGCCCCGACGCCGGCGCGCTCGTGCCGTGGTCCCGGTGGATCACCCCGCACGGGGGCCCGCGCCGCTACGACACGTTCTTCTTCGCCGTCCACCTGCCGCAGGGTCAGTCCCCCGAGCGGATGTCCTCCGAGGCGGCCAGCCACGGCTGGGCGTCCCCCGCCGAGCTGCTGCGCCGCTTCCGGGCCGGCAAGGTCAACCTGATGGCCCCCACATGGTGGCAGCTGCGCACCCTGGTCGACGCCGGCGAGGACATCCACGCGGGCCGCTCCCGGTTCGAGCCCCTCGAGGGGGTCATGCTCGTGGCCGGGCAGGGGCCCGTGTTCCCCCACGCGGACGAGTATCTGCGTGACCTGACGGCGTTCCGCGCGGCCGCGCAGGTGGAGGAGTCCAAGGACAACATCCTCTGAGCGCTCCCGGCTCCGGGCCGTGCGGTGGGTGACGGGCCGGAGAGCAGCGCGGACCGCGAGCCGCGACCCCATGGCCTGCAGGGCCCCGTGCCCCTAGTCTGGTCTGCACTGGATCTCCCGGCTCCGCGCGTCCGGCCCCCACCCCCGGCCACCGCGCGTCCCGCTCGCACCCTAGGAGCACTGCATGGCGCTCAGCGTCCTCGACCTGTTCTCGATCGGCATCGGCCCGTCCTCGTCCCACACCGTGGGACCCATGCGCGCCGCCCGCCGCTTCACGGACAGCATGGGCCAGCACGGCGTCCTCGAGCGCACGGCCCGCGTGCACGCCGAGCTGTTCGGCTCGCTGGCGGCCACCGGCGTGGGCCACGGCTCGGACACCGCGGTGCTGCTCGGCCTGGCCGGCCAGGACCCTGAGACCATCGACCCGGACGCCTGCACCGGGCTCGTGGAGGAGATCGTCACGGGCGGCCGGCTGCCCCTGGACGGGCGCCACGAGATCGCCTTCGACCGGCAGGGCGACCTGACGCTGCACATGCGCGAGTCCCTGCCCGGGCATCCGAACGGCATGCGTCTGACCGCCTACGACGACGCCGGCGAACAGCTTCACACCCGCGA
Source organism: Micrococcus sp. H39-S4 (assembly GCF_027158145.1). NCBI lineage: Bacteria > Bacillati > Actinomycetota > Actinomycetes > Micrococcales > Micrococcaceae > Micrococcus > Micrococcus sp. H39-S4. Next base: position 4,533 of record NZ_JAPVLT010000015.1, on the reverse strand, counting down.
CTACTACTCGGTGGGCGGCGGCTTCGTGGTCACCTCGGACGAGCTCGAGGCCGAGCTGGACGCCACCAAGGACGTCAACCGCACCGACGACGGCGACACCGGCGAACCGTACCCCTTCTCCACGGGCGCCGAGCTCGCCGCCCGCTGCCACGAGGCGGGCCTGAGCATCGCGGAGCTCATGCTCGCCAACGAGGCCACCCGGCACGACCTCGACGAGCTGCGCACCCGGCTGCTGGCCATCTGGGCCGTCATGGAGGAATGCGTCCACAACGGCGTGACCCGCACCGAGCCGATCCTGCCCGGCGGACTGCAGGTCCGCCGTCGGGCCCCCGCGCTGCGGGAGCACCTGCTGCAGACCACCGACCGCACCGACCCCATGTGGGCCATGGAGTGGGTCAACCTCTTCGCGCTCGCGGTGAACGAGGAGAACGCCTCGGGCGGGCGCATCGTCACCGCGCCCACGAACGGCGCCGCGGGCATCATCCCGGCCGTCATGCTCTACTACATGCGCTTCGTGCTCCCCGAGGGCGCCACTCAGCAGGAGCGGGACGACAAGGTGGTCGAGTTCCTGCTCACCGCGGCGGCGATCGGCATCCTGTACAAGCGCAACGCCTCCATCTCCGGCGCCGAGGTCGGCTGCCAGGGCGAGGTCGGCTCGGCCTGCTCCATGGCGGCGGGCGCGCTGTGCGCCGTGCTCGGTGGCACCGTGGACCAGGTGGAGAACGCGGCCGAGATCGGGATCGAGCACAACCTCGGGCTGACGTGCGACCCCGTGGGCGGCCTGGTCCAGGTGCCGTGCATCGAACGCAACGCGATCGCGTCGGTGAAGGCCATCAACGCGGCCCGGCTGGCGCTGCTCGGGGACGGCTCGCACCGGGTGACCCTGGACCAGGCCATCAAGACCATGCGCGACACCGGCGCGGACATGAAGTCCAAGTACAAGGAGACCTCGCGCGGCGGCCTGGCCGTGAACGTCATCGAGTGCTGATCGCCTGGGTCCGCGGCCCAGCGCCGCTCCGGTCGGGACGGACGGGGCACCCGTCCGCTACCGTGGGGCCCGATCCGCCCCCTGCCCCCGAGCGCGAGAGGACCGACGTGGCCATTCATCCTGTGGACGCGACCCTGGAGGCCGCGAAGATCGATCCCGACCAGCGTGCCGAGCGGCTCAAGGGGGTGAAGCTCGACGGCGCCGGCTGGAAGTACGCGCTCACGCGCGCGCTCAAGGAGTTCGGCAACGACGGCGGCACCGACCTGGCCGCGAAGCTCACCTACTACCTGGTGCTCTCGCTGGCCCCCTCGCTGCTGGCCGTGTTCTCCATCCTGTCCCTCGTGCTCGCCTCCAACCGCGGAGCCATCGACGATCTGCTGGGGCAGCTGACCGGTCTGGTCCCGAGCGACTACCAGGCGCTCGTCACGAACCTGGTGACCACCATGAGCGACTCGGCCGCCTCAGGCGGCGGGATCATCGCCCTCGTCATCGGCATCGCGACCGCCCTGTGGTCCGCCTCCGCGTACGTGAAGGCGTTCAATCGCTCGGCCAACACGGTGTACGGCTACGAGGAGGGCCGCGGCCTGGTGAAGCTGACGCTGACCAACCTGCTCACCACGCTCATCCTGATCGTGGGCATCGTGGTCGTGCTGATCTCGCTGGCGCTGAACCGCTCACTCGTGGACGGCTTCCTCCAGCCGATCGCCGGCCCGCTCGGCATGACCGGCGTGGTGAACTTCCTCTCGGACACGTTCCTGCCGGTGTGGGCGTGGGTGAAGTGGCCCGTCGTCGTCCTGATCCTGCTGGTGCTGATCGCGACCCTGTACTACACCACCCCGAACGTCCAGAAGCCGCGCTTCCACCTCTTCGGCCCCGGCAACATCGTGGCGCTGGTGGGCATGGTGCTGGCCGCGGTGGCCCTGTCCGTGTACTTCACGCAGTTCGCCGGCTACTCGGCGTACGGCGCGATCGGCACGATCATGGCGCTGCTGTTCGCCCTGTGGATCTTCAACATCGTGCTGCTGCTCGGCCTGGAGGTCGACGCCGAGGTGGAGCGTGCCCGCCAGCTCGAGGCCGGCCTGCCCGCCGAGGCTCGGGTGCAGCTGCCCCCGAAGGACGTGGCCGGGGTGGAGAAGCGCGCCGAGAAGCAGACGGCCGTGGAGGAGCGCGGCTACGAGCTGCGGGCGGTCCACGAGGGCCGCTGACCGCACCCGACGCGGGGCCCTCAGCGCCGGGCCGCCCGGTAGCCGTCCGCCTGGGCCGCGGCGGCGGAGGCGTAGCAGTTGCGCGCGTTGGTCTTGCCGTAGTGCTGCTGACCGGGCATGTGGTAGATGCCCGAGTTGTCGTTGGCCTTGACCGGGTGGGAGTCCGGGCACACGGAGTCGGCTCCGCGCACCGGCCCCGCGTCGCCGGACGCGGGGGCCGCCTCCGGGGCGGGGGCCGGGGCCGCCTCCGGGATGGGCTCTGCCGCGGCGCCGCACTCCCCGGAGAACCTGCCGACGCCGTTCGCCCGGGCCTGCTCCCACGCCGCCTCGACCTCGGGCAGGAAACGGTCGTTGCCGTCGAAGACCGCCGGCTCGCCGTACCCCAGGCGGGCCATCTCGGCGTTGACCAGGACGCCGTCGGCGTACACGCCGGCGAGGAGGCGGTCATAGCGGTCGTAGAGCCGGCGGTCGTACCGCAGCACCACCGTGTCGCCGGGGCTGATCATCGACTTCAGCGCCGCCGTCGCCTCCGGGCCCATGCACTCGACCGGCTTCGAGGGGTGACGGGTCTCGGGGGTGTCGATGTTGAGCAGGCGCACCCGCGTGGACACCTCGCCGAGTGTCACGCGGAGCGTGTCGCCGTCCGAGATCGACTCGACCGTGACCACGTCGCCCTCGACGTCGGCCGGGGCGGCGGGCGCCGCCGGCTCGGCACTGCGGGAGCCTTCAGCAGTACGCGACTCCTCCGCGGCACGTGCGGCACGCGACTCGGCGGCCCCGCTCGAGGACGACGCTGCGGCGCGCGAGCTCTGCGCGGCGGAGGATGAGGCGGCCAGCGACGACGCAGCGGCGCGACTCGTCGCGGCCGCGTCGACGGACGGGGTGGGCGTCGTCGGCATCGTGCTGACCGACGCGGAGGTGTCGGCGGCGCTCTCCGGGGTGACGCCGTCGTCGGTGGCGGTGCAGCCGGTGAGCAGGAGCAGAGACAGTGCGGCCGCGGGGAGCGCCGCGCGCAGACGGGCAAGGGGCACGAGGATCCTGGAGGGGAAGGGACGGGGACATGACGAAGGCCCCGCCGTGAGGCGGGGCCTTCGGATCACCACATCATCGCATGTGGGAGGCACAGGTGTAGCCGCACGTCACGACAGCATCGGTCCCCGTTCCGTCAATGACGACGGGGGTCAGCGACGGCCGTCGATGGGGTCGCCGCCGCCGTCGAGTGCGTCGAGGACGAGGTCGCGGGCCTCGCCCGTCGCGGACCGGCGGGAGAGCAGCAGCGCGGCCAGCCAGCACAGCAGGACGATCGCCGCGCCGCCCCACGCCAGGAGGGCGAGGCTGCCCGAGAGCAGCCCCGTGCCGTCCGCGCGGCCGACGCCGATCCACACCAGACCCCACGCGAGCGCGAACGCCGGAGCCGGGCGGCCGCCGTTGTACACGGCCGTGAACGCACCGATCAGCACGGCCACCACGAGCATCACCTTCGCCCAGAGGGACGACTGCCCCGGATCGCCGACGACGCCGGTCGAGGCCAGCCACGCGGCCAGGTTCGCCACGGCGGCGATCGAGACCCAGCCCAGATGCAGGCCCTGCACCCCGTCCAGGAGGATCCGCTCACCCCAGCTGTGCGCGCGGACGGATTCGAGGAGCACCAGGATCCACGCCAGGCACGCCAGCAGCAGCGCGATCACCACGACGCTCAGCCCCAGCAGCCCGGCCTGCACCGTCCAGATCCACGCGGCGTTGAGCAGCACCGAGACCAGGATCCACGGTCGCAGGCGGTCGTGACGGGCGGACTGGGCCGAGGCGAGGAACTGCCACACGGCGTACGCCAGCAGCCCCGCGTAGATCACGGACCAGATGCCGAACGCGGGGGTCGCCGGGGACACCCAGGTGGCGTCCGGGCCGAGCCAGCCGCCCGCGGCCTCGGCCACGGGGGTCAGGCCGCCGACGACGCCGGAGCCCAGGAACGCGGCCACGACCGCGAGGATCACGACCACGAGCATGGCCACCCGGCCGCCCGTCGAGGACAGCCCCGTCCCCGAGCTGGGGACGCGCGCCGCGGCGTCGGGGCCGAAGGGGCTGCGGGACGGGCCGAGGTCGGTGGCGGTGCTCATGGGTGCTCCCGTGGGGTGATCGTCGGGGGTGTGCCCCGGGCGGGGCGGGTCTCAGGGTCAGCGTAGCCGCCGGGCCCATCGCGGGCACGGGCCACCGCGGCCTAGGTGTTGTGGGTCATGAGGTTCTTGACATGGGTACCGGGCTGAGATGAGACGAGTGGGCCTCTCCCGCAGGATGGAAGTTCCTACACCACCCACCTGCCCGAAAAGACCCACTCATGACTCA